>NZ_JBAWJZ010000009.1:0-156959 GCF_043876835.1 Gaetbulibacter sp. M235 | reverse complement strand
CAATGGCTTTTTCCGTCTTTTTTTTGCCTTTTTTCTTAACACCTTTTTATCCACTGATTATGAATATTTTACGGAGAAAAAAATTAGAGAAAGTATGATTAAAAACTTTTCAATTGCTTTAATTCTAAAACTAAATATGCGTTAGGGATGGCAATGGCATCCTTTTGCATTGCAAAAGATATAATGAACAGCCCGACCTTGAGTAACAAGGTAACGCCCAAAAACATTTTTATCAACTTCTTTATTTTTTATAAATGCGTAATTAAATAAAAACTCAATTGTATAAAGAAAAAATTATACCTATATATATATTGTATGTCTATATATATACTATTATCTTTGCACCCTGAATTTAATTTATTTTAATGATACATATAACATTGCCCGATGGAAGTGTAAAGCAGTTTGAAAAAAACGTTACACCTATGGATGTTGCTAAAAGCATTAGCGAAGGATTTGCCAGAAACGTGATTTCGGCAAATTTTAATGGTATAACTATTGAGACTGTTACACCTTTGACTACGGATGGTTCATTGGTTTTATATACATGGAATAATGATGAAGGGAAAAAAGCATTCTGGCATTCATCGGCGCACGTATTAGCTCAAGCTTTAGAAGAATTATACCCTGGCATTAAGCTAACTATAGGACCAGCTATTGAAAATGGGTTTTATTACGACGTAGATTTTGGTGAAAAATCAATTTCAGAAAAAGATTTTAAAGCCATTGAGGATAAGATGATTGAAATTGCTCGGGGAAAACATGAGTTTAAAATGCGATCTGTTTCAAAAAAAGAAGCGTTAGCATTATATAAGGACAATGAGTTCAAAACAGAATTGATTGAAAATTTAGAAGACGGAACCATAACCTTTTGTGACCATTCTACTTTTACCGATTTATGCCGTGGAGGACATATACCAGATACTGGCATAATAAAAGCAGCCAAAATATTATCAGTTGCTGGAGCATACTGGAGAGGAAACGAAAAAAACCCTCAACTTACACGTGTTTATGCTATTTCATTTCCTAAACAAAAAGAGCTTACAGAATATTTAGAGCTATTAGAGGAAGCAAAAAAGCGTGACCATAGAAAATTAGGTAAAGAACTTGAGCTATTTACTTTTTCTAAAAAAGTGGGGCAAGGGTTACCACTATGGTTGCCTAAAGGTGCTGCTTTACGTGAACGCTTAGAAGATTTTTTAAAGAAAGCACAAAAAAAAGCTGGTTACGAAATGGTGGTGACACCACATATTGGTCAGAAAGAATTATATGTTACTTCTGGGCATTATGCAAAATATGGAGCTGATAGTTTTCAGCCAATAAAAACTCCAAAAGAAGATGAAGAGTTTTTATTAAAACCCATGAACTGTCCGCACCATTGCGAAATTTATAATAATAGCCAATGGTCTTATAAAGATTTACCAAAACGTTATGCTGAATTTGGAACTGTATATAGATATGAACAAAGTGGTGAATTACATGGTTTAACTCGTGTACGTGGATTTACTCAAGATGATGCTCATTTATTCTGTATGCCAGAACAACTTGATGAAGAATTTAAAAATGTTATTGATTTAGTTTTATACGTTTTTGGAGCATTAGGTTTTGAAAAATTCACAGCACAAGTATCAATTAGAGATCCTAAAAATCCAGATAAATATATAGGAAGCATAGAGAACTGGGAAAAAGCCGAGCAAGCCATTATTAATGCTGCAACAGACAAAGGACTGGATTTTGTAATAGAAGAAGGTGAAGCCGCTTTTTATGGTCCAAAATTAGATTTTATGGTGAAAGATGCTTTGGGAAGAAGATGGCAGCTTGGCACAATTCAAGTAGATTATAACCTTCCTGAACGATTCGATTTAACTTACAAAGGTAGTGATAACGAACTACACAGACCTGTTATGATTCATCGTGCACCTTTTGGAAGTATGGAGCGTTTTGTTGCTTTATTATTAGAACATACTGGTGGTAATTTTCCTTTATGGCTCATGCCAAAACAAGCTATTATATTGTCTATTAGTGAGAAATATGAAAAATACGCTGAAAAAGTTTTAAATTTGCTAGAAAATAACGAAATTCGCGCCCTCGTTGATAACAGAAATGAAACTATAGGTAAGAAAATTCGGGAAGCCGAAATGCAAAAATACCCTTTCATGATTATCATTGGAGAGAATGAAGAACATGAATACAAAATATCAGTTCGTCAACACGGTGGAGAAGATTTAGGAATGATTTCAATTGAAACCTTTTCAGAAATTATAAAAACAGAAATAAACAAAACGCTAAAATCGTTTTAAAAATAAGTTTAATTTAAAAAATAAAGCCATAGCAATTAGAAGAAGAAATGAACCCAACAAAAGGGTTTCGCAAGAGGATAAACATAAAATAAACTCTAGAATTACAGCACCTAACGTTCGTTTGGTAGGAGAAAATGTAGAAATAGGTGTATATAGTACTAGAGATGCTTTAAAAATAGCAGACGAGCTTGGATTAGATCTTGTAGAGATTTCTCCAAATGCTGATCCTCCTGTATGTAAGGTTATGGATTATAAGAAGTTTCTTTACGAACAAAAGAAACGTGATAAAGTAATTAAAGCCAAAGCTACTAAAGTCATTATTAAAGAAATTCGTTTTGGACCTCAAACAGATGATCATGATTACGAATTTAAAAAGAAACATGCTGAGAAGTTTTTAAAAGAAGGTGCAAAGTTAAAAGCCTTTGTGTTTTTTAAAGGACGATCCATCATATTTAAAGAGCAAGGACAAATATTATTATTAAAACTTGCCCAAGATTTAGAAGAGTTTGGAAAGGTTGAGCAAATGCCTAAATTAGAAGGTAAACGTATGACCATGTTCTTAGCTCCAAAAAAATAAAAAGCCCTGAATAGTTCAGGATTAAAGATAATTAAGCGAAATAATTAAAACTAGGAGAAAAGATGCCTAAAATGAAAACAAAATCTAGTGCCAAAAAACGCTTTAAGTTAACTGGTACTGGTAAGATTAAAAGAAAGCACGCCTTTAAAAGTCACATCTTAACAAAGAAGTCTAAAAAGCGTAAGCTAGCGTTAACACACAGTACTTTGGTTGACCAAAGTGATGTTAACAGCATTAAAGAACAATTACGTTTAAAGTAATAAGTTCTGGTTAAAACAAATTAATAACCCTGGAGTTAGGCTCAGTGAAAGAGGTTTTTTAAAGCCCGCCTACTACAAAAAAAATTAAAAATTATGCCAAGATCAGTAAATTCTGTTGCAAAAAGAGCCAGAAGAAAAAAGGTTCTTAAACAAGCAAAAGGCTTTTTCGGACGTCGTAAAAACGTTTGGACAGTAGCAAAAAATGCGGTTGATAAAGCGATGTTATATTCGTACAGAGACCGTAGAAACAAAAAAAGAACATTCCGTGCTTTATGGATTGCCCGTATTAACGCGGGAGCTAGACAATACGGATTGTCATATTCTCAATTTATGGGAAAATTAAAAGCTAATGATATTGAATTAAACCGTAAGGTTTTAGCAGATTTAGCTATGAATAACCCTGAGGCTTTTAAAGCCGTAATAGAGAAAGTAAAATAAGGCGTTTCGCCTATTGTAAAACATATTATTCGCTTAATAAAAATCCGGTTCTAAAGAATCGGATTTTTTTGTTATAAATAACTTTCACAAAACATCTATTAAAATAAGAAACATTATTTTTGCCTCTTAAAAAATTATCTATGGATTTATCCAAAATAAAATTAGTCATCACCGATATGGATGGCACATTACTCAATTCAAATCATGAAGTAAGTAGTTTATTTTTTGAATTATTTAAACAAATAAAAAAGCATAATATTCGATTTGTAGCTGCTAGCGGAAGGCCTTATTATAGCATCATAGATAAATTAAGTACCATTAAAGATGATATTATTATTGTAGCTGAAAATGGTGGTATAGTGGCAGAAAAAGAAACTATCCTATTAAAAATACCAATCAATAAGAATAATCTTTATAAGATTGAAAAATTAATTATTACCAATTCACATATTCACCCAATTTATTGTACAAAATCAAAAGCCTATTTTAAAAGTGCTTCAAATGGACACATAAAACTGTTATCTGAATATTATCCAAATTTTGTTGTGATTAATTCCATAGAAGAAATCAAAGAAGACATTATTAAAATAGCATTGTATCATCATGAAGATTCTGAAAAATATATATTTCCTCTTTTTAACGAACTGGTCTCAGAATATAAAATTATAGTTTCTGGAAAACATTGGGTAGATATTTCTGATGATTCTGCAAACAAAGGAAATGCTTTAAAACTTTTGCAAAATTATTATAACATTACAGAAGATGAAACTATTGCTTTTGGAGATTATAATAATGATATCGAAATGTTAAAACTTGCTTCTTTTAGTTTTGCCATGGAAAATGCCGTGCAGCATGTAAAAGATATTGCTAGTTATAAAACTAAAAGTAATGACGATAATGGTGTAGAATACATTTTAGAAAAAATTATACAAGCAAAAGAAACACTAACATTAAAAAATTAAATTTTTAATCTGTAAACGCAACCATTGGTATAATTTCGTATCTAATTATAAAAAAGCTAATATGACTATGAAATTTTTAACCGCTACTATTTTTATTTTTTTATTAACCAGTTGCTCACTAAGCAGTGATAATAATGTGCCTCAGTTTGTTAGGGCTGAATGGCATTTAAAAAATGTAAGTGGAGGAATTGATGGTGTTAATAATAATTTTGATTTGAGCACCATAATTTGGGCGTTCAATGACTCATTAGGGACACTTAATATTACAAATAACAATACAGATACAACAAAAGAAGATGGATTTGATACTGGTAACTATACATTTTCACTTATAAATAATAGTAATGATTCCTTTATTGTAATAAACCAAAATGAATTTGGAAGCTTAACCATTTCAAATAATCTGTTGGTTATAAATCAAAATGAAAAAAGTACAGGAGCTGGTGCTGATGGATATATTTACACATTTCAACTTGTAGAAATTACTGAATAGTATTTCTTTAAGTTTTCTGTTTCTTTTTTCTTGCCGCTGGAAACAATACATTATTTAATATAAGTCTGTAACCCGGAGAAGTAGGGTGCAATTCTAATTCTGTTTTAGAATCTCCTACTCTATGCTGATAATCCTCAGGGTCATGTCCACCATAAAAAGTAAAGAACCCTTTTCCCTTAATTCCATGAATGTATTTAGCCTCTCCATTGGTTTTATTTTCGCCCATAATCAAAACATTGGGCTTTATTTCATCACTATTAAAAGCCGTAGTTTGTCCCATAAAACCTTTAATTAATGCCGTGTGATTTTGACATAACATGGTTGGAATAGGATCCCATTTTGCAGAAAATTCCATTAGCGAAAAATAATCAATGGTTCTTGAAATCATCCGGTGCTGGGTCATATCAATTGATGAAAACTCATAAACATTTGGATTTTTTTCTAATTTAAAATTTGTAAATGCGAAGGTTTTACTATAATCTATCTTACTTTGATAATTGGCTTCACTCCCATCGCCGTCAAACATGGGCTCACAAATATCAACTCCTTCAGCCGATAAAGCAATGTCAAAACTATCTGCAGCACTACACATAGCAAACATAAATCCTCCTCCAATAACATAATCCCTAATTTTTAATGCCACATCAAGTTTTTCTTGAGATACCTTGCTATAACCTAATTTTTCAGCTAAAGCTTCTGCATCTTTTTTCTCTTGAATATACCAAGCCGCTGCCTTGTAAGCTCCGTAAAATTTTCCATATTGACCTGTGAAATCTTCGTGATGCAAGTGTAACCAGTCAAAAGCCAACAAACCATCATTTAAAACTTCTTCATCATAAACCGTTTCATAAGGAATTTCTGCATAAGTTAAAACCATAGTAACGGCATCGTCCCAAGGTTGTTTACCATGAGGTGTATAAACTGCAATTTTAGGTGCTTTTTCTAAAACAACAGCTTCCATGTTTTGACTTGGGCTATTAATTTCCTCTAAAATACTTTCTGTTTTCGAATCTGAAATAATCTCAAATGAAACACCTCTAATTTGACATTCACGTTCAACTCCTTCAACATCTGGCAATAAAAAAGAACCACCTCTATAATTTAAAAGCCATTTAACTTTAAGTTGTTTTTCTAATGCCCAATAAGTAATACCATAAGCTTTTAAATGATTTATTTGGCTTTCAGCATCCATTGGAATAAGAATATAAGATGCGAAGGAATTAATCGAAAAAAAAAATAGTAATATAAAAACAATGGTCTTTCTCATAGACCGAAAGATACTTAAAAATTAATGTTGAACGAAATGGTTTAAGGAAATATTAAGTATTAAAAAGGCACATCATTATCTTCATCCTCATTAAATGAACTACCAAATGCTTCATTTGGACTGGCTTTAAAATTATCTGATTTAAAGGTATCATCATTTGCAGCAGCATTCATTTTACTATGGAATTCAAAAGGAGAATCAAAATCATCCAAATTATCAAACTTACCTAAATGACCAACAAATTTTAACCTAATGTTGTCAAGTCCACCATTTCTATGTTTAGCAACAATAAATTCTGCTTGTCCTTCGGTTGGTGAACGCTCATCATCATCCCACTCTTCAATTTTATAATACTCTGGACGGTAAATAAACGATACAATATCGGCATCTTGCTCAATTGCTCCAGATTCACGAAGGTCACTTAATAAAGGTCGCTTACTGCCTCCACGAGTTTCAACGGCCCTTGATAACTGGGATAAAGCAATAACTGGCACACTTAATTCTTTTGCTAAAGCTTTCAGGTTTCTGGAAATAGTTGAGATTTCTTGTTCTCTATTTCCTCCTTTTTGACTTCCACCAGCAGTCATTAACTGCAAATAATCAATAATAATTAATTTAATACCGTGTTGCGAAGATAAACGACGTGCTTTGGCTCTTAAATCAAATATTGAAAGCGAAGGTGTGTCATCAATATATAATGGTGCTTTTTCAAGTCCTTTAACTTTAACATTTAATTGTTCCCATTCATGTTTTTCGAGACGACCTGTACGCAATTTTTCAGAAGAAAGCCCTGTTTCACTAGAAATTAAACGAGTTATTAATTGAACTGATGCCATCTCTAATGAAAAGAAAGCTACGGGAATATTATGATTTACTGCAATATTTCTTGCCATAGAAAGCGTTAAAGCCGTTTTTCCCATACCTGGTCTTGCAGCCACAATAATTAAATCACTTTCCTGCCAACCAGATGTCAACTTATCCAGCTTATCAAACCCTGATGGAATACCACTTAATCCTTCTTTATTAGAAATTTCTTCAATTTTCTTTTTTGCTTGGATTACTAAGCTTTGAGCTGTTTCACTGGATTTTTTTATATTTCCTTGTGTTACTTCATATAGTTTTGCTTCGGCTTCGTCTAATAAATCAAAAACATCTTTTGTTTCATCATAGGAGTTTTCAATAATTTCACTTGATATTTTAATCAAACTACGTTGAATATATTTCTGCAAAATAATACGTGCATGGAACTCAATATGTGCTGAAGAGGATACTTTTTGCGTTAAAGAAATGAGGTAAAAATCACCTCCCGCCAACTCCAATTTTGAATTTTTCTTTAATTGTGTTGAAACGGTTAATAAGTCAACTGGCTCACTACTTTCAAATAGCTGAAAAATAGCTTCAAAAATATGCTGATGTGCTTCTTTATAGAACGCTTCTGGACTTAAAATGTCAATAACTTCATCAACACCTTTTTTATCAATCATCATTGCTCCTAACACAACTTCTTCTAAATCAAGTGCTTGAGGTGGTATTTTCCCTTTCTCAAGACTTATTAATGTGCTTCTATCTACTTTATATCCTTTTATTTGATTAGGTTGTTCCATAACTGCTAAAGTAATTAAAATGATGATGGTTTTAAAGTGAAAACAATGTATGATTATGAACTGTTCGTTAACATTCTAACTGTTAATAACTTAAAAAAATTGTCAATAACCATAAAAAAAATCTGAAGTTATAAGCTTCAGATTTTACTATGTTATGATTTTAAAAGGATTAGCCTTTAAATACTCCCATATTTAAATATTTATCCATTCTTTTTTCCACTAATTCTTTTGGTGATAAGTTTTTAAGTAACTCATAAGACTTAGATATTGCATCACTTACAATCGTAAAAGTTTGTTCTCTGTCTCTATGTGCACCACCAAGAGGTTCTTTGACAATTTCGTCAACCATCTTAAGTTTTTTCATGTCTTTTGCAGTAAGCTTTAAAGCTTCAGCTGCTTGTTCCTTAAATTCCCAGCTGCGCCAAAGAATAGATGAACATGATTCAGGAGAGATAACGCTGTACCATGTGTTTTCCAACATTAAAACAATATCTCCAACACCAATTCCTAATGCACCTCCAGAAGCACCTTCACCAATGATTACAGTAATAATCGGCACTTTTAAACGGGTCATTTCAAGAATGTTTCTCGCAATAGCTTCTCCTTGTCCTCTTTCTTCAGCTTCTAACCCAGGATATGCTCCAGGTGTATCTAATATAGTAACTACAGGAATACCAAATTTTTCAGCAGATTTCATTAGCCTAAGTGCTTTTCTATATCCTTCTGGATTAGCCATACCAAAATTTCGGTATTGTCTTGTTTTGGTATTGTAACCTTTTTGTTGGCCAATAAACATATAACTTTGGTCGCCAATTTTACCCAATCCACCAATCATGGCTTTGTCATCTTTAAAGCCTCTATCTCCATGAAGTTCTAAAAATGTTTCCCCGCAAATCGCTCTTATATAATCTAATGTATAAGGACGATTTGGGTGACGAGACAATTGTACTCGTTGCCAAGGAGTTAAATTTTTATAAATATCGGTTTGGGTCTGAATTAATTTTTTTTCAATTTGCGAGCAGGTTTGAGTAACATCTACTTCACTTTCTTCTCCAATTATTCTACATTTTTGTAACTGGTCTTCAAGCTCTTTTATAGGCAATTCAAATTCTAAATATTCCATAAGAATTTCTAGTTATATTTTTGTTAGCATACAAATATAAAAACTTTAATCATGATAAACCTCTAAGAACGCTTCCTTTTTAATAGTCTTTTCTTTTTCAATAATCCGTTTAGCATAACTGTCGTAATAATAATAAATGCCCCATAATAAAAGTTTATACTCATTCTTTCTTTTTCAGGAAATAAAATTATAGCTAATATAATGCCATAAACAGGCTCTAAATTATAGCTTAAAACAACAGTATAAGGGCTAATCACTTTCATAACATGAACAGCTGCAATAAAAGCATAGGCTGAACACACAGAAGCCAATATGAATAGATACCCAAAATCGGCAACACTTAATTTAAAGAATTCAATAGAAAAACCTCCTCGAAATAAAATTATAAAAAGTGATATAAATGCAACTCCGCTTATAAATTCATAAAACGAAATGACAGTTGCTGAATGTCTTTGTAAAAACTTACCATTAAGAACAGCAAATAGAGAAGAAAAAAAAGCAGAGGAAATACCCAGAATGATGCCTTTTATATAATGGATTTCACTTTGAGTAATTAAAAATATTCCTATTACAACCAGTATTCCAAAAATAATTTCATACCAAATCACTTTACGTTTAAAAACAATAGGTTCTATAATAGAAGCAAAAAAAGCACCTGTTGAAAACATAGCTAAGGCAATGGAAACATTGGCAACTTCAATGGCTCCAAAAAATGTGATCCAATGTATTGCTATTATAACTCCGGCTATGAAAAGTTTAATTACAGATTTTGGTGAAATACGAATATCGACTTTAGCTACTTTTATATAAATAAAAATTAAAATAGAAGCCATAAACATTCTAAACCAAACTAGTGGAATGGCTGAAATAGAAATCAATTCACCTAAAATAGCAGTAAATCCAGCAATAAAAACTAAAAAATGAAGATGTAGATAGTTTTTAAGTTTAGCGTTTTGCATTTTGTAACAAGTATACTGCTAAAATACCAAAAATGACATTTGGGAACCACACAGCAATAACTGGTGGGAAATTGGATTGTTCTGCCATAACCCCAAAAATTTTATCGAAAAACACAAAAATCATAGCAATACAAATTCCTACGGCAAGATTTACTCCCATTCCTCCTCTTCGTTTAATGGAAGAAACTGCCACAGCAATAATTGTTAATATAAATACTGAAACTGGTAAACTCCATTTTCTGTATAAAACCAATTGGTATCGACCAATGTTTGAAGATCCTCTCATTTCTTCCTTTTCAATGAATTTTGACAATTCATTGTAAGGCAATATTTCTGCGATATAAATTACAGGCGTTAAATCTTCAACATCAAAAGCAAAAAGTGTGTCCTTTCTCTTTTCGAATTCTAACTCATCATTAATTGGCCCAACGGTTCTTTTTACATAATCTACCAATCTATAAATGGTGTCTTCCTCTATATACTTAATGCTTTTGGCACTAATTTTATAGGTTAATTTATTGTTTTCTATATGTTCTAAAGTAAAATTGATTCCTTGTTTCTGATTTAAATCAAAGCTACTTACATAAATAAATTCTTTATCATTAATCTGTCTGAATACATTTCTATCCTGAGTGGTTTTTCTGTCTGGATGCAAATATTTATAGTCAAATTCATTAAACCCCTTACTAGCAATTGGTGCAAGGTACATACCTAAAAACAATGCTAAACCACCAATAATAGCAGCACCAATCATATAAGGTCTCAAAAATCTTGAAAAAGAAACTCCTGAACTTAAAAAAGCTATAACCTCTGTATTGTTAGCTAGTTTTGAGGTAAACCATATTACGGATAAGAATAAGAATAACGGGAATAATAAATGAGCAAAGTAAACCGTAAAGTCCAAATAATAAATAACTATTTCTTTAAATGGCACTTCATTTTCAAGAAGTTTTCCAATTTTTTCAGCAAGATTTACTGTAATCCCTATAGGAATAAACAGCAATAACATCATGAAAAATGTAAACAGATAACGCTTTAATATGTACCAATCTAAAATTTTCAAATCTATAAACGATTATTCATTTGGTTAACCATTGTATTTTTCCAAGTATTGAAATCTCCTGCTAATATATGTTTTCTTGCTTCTCTAACCAACCATAAATAGAAACCTAAATTATGAATTGTTGCAATTTGCATTCCTAATAATTCATTTACAGAAAATAGATGACGTAAATATGCTTTTGTATATTCTGTATCAACAAAAGTTATTCCCATTTCATCAACTGGAGAAAAATCATCTTTCCACTTCTGGTTTTTTATATTCAATGTACCATTTACCGTAAACAACATGCCATTTCTTGCATTTCTTGTTGGCATCACACAATCAAACATATCTATACCTAACGCAATGTTCTCTAAAATATTAATTGGTGTACCAACACCCATTAAATATCTCGGTTTATCTTCTGGCAAAATATTACACACAATATCTGTCATAGCATACATTTCTTCAGCTGGTTCCCCTACTGATAAACCTCCAATTGCATTTCCTAATGCACCTGCATTTGCAATATATTCAGCAGATTGAACACGTAAATCTTTATATGTACTTCCTTGAACTATAGGAAAAAACGCTTGGTCATGACTATACTTTAAAGGTGTTTTTTCTAAATGACTGATGCATCTATCCAACCATCTATGTGTCATATGCATCGATCTTTTAGCATAATTATAATCACAAGGATATGGCGTGCATTCATCAAAAGCCATAATAATATCTGCTCCTATACTACGTTGAATTTCCATCACATTTTCTGGAGTAAACGTATGGTAGCTTCCATCTATATGAGATTTAAACTTAACACCTTCTTCCTTTATTTTTCTATTAGCAGAAAGTGAATATACTTGATAACCTCCAGAATCGGTTAAAATATTTCTATCCCAATTCATGAATTTATGAAGTCCGCCAGCCTTTTCTAATATATCTGTTTGGGGTCTTAAGTATAAATGGTATGTGTTGCCTAGAATAATATCTGGATTAATATCGTTTTTAAGCTCACGCTGATGAACTCCTTTTACAGATGCTACCGTACCAACAGGCATAAAAATTGGTGTTTCAATTACACCATGATCTGTTGTTATTTTTCCAGCTCTTGCTTTACTTTGACTGTCTTTGCCTTTTAATTCAAATTCCATATTCATAAAATCATCAGGCGGCAAAGATAATTAACTAAAAATTATATCGATTGCTATTGGCAAAAAATAAAATTACCACAAGGATTAAATTATAAATCAATAATTTCAAAAGCCGAATTTAATATAAAAAGAAAATAATATTTGTTTGGCAACGTTTTTGATTAAGTATAAATCAAATTCAATCACTATATAATTGTATACATTTTTATGTGCAAAAATTCATAGTTATCAAATTATATAATAAATAAAAAAAATCATATAACAGATAAACATTGAATACTATATATTTTTGAATGAGAAAAACTCAAATCTAATTTAAAAACAAATATTATGAGAAATTTAAAAAATGGATTTAGTGCGAATAAAAAAATATTTTTTCTCGCATTATTTTTTGTAACTATTTCTGCTGCAACTTTTGCACAATCAGCTAGTGGTTTTGGTATTAAAGCTGGTTTAAATTATAATGCTAACGGAGATTATTTTGAGTCTATTGGTTCAAATGCAAAACATCCTGACAGAAATGTTGGTTACCATTTTGGTCTTTTTGGGAAAATTGGTAACCAAATATATTTTAAACCTGAACTTATCTACACAAGAACTAAAAGTGATTATGATTCTGACACCTTTAATATGCAAAAGCTTGATGCGCCAATGTTAGTCGGCATTAAAGTATTGGGACCTGTTAGTGTTTTTGCTGGTCCAGCATTTCAGTATATTTTAGATACTGAGTTTGATGGCATTTCTATAAATGATGTTGAAAACGATTTTACTGTTGGCTTTAATTTCGGAATAGGCTTAAACCTTAAAAAAATTGGGGTTGATTTAAGGTATGAAAGAGGTTTTAGTAAAAATGAAGCAACCTTTGTTGGTAGTATTGGTTCTGGCGTACCAAGTAGAATAGATACTAGACCAGATCAATTAATATTGGGCTTATCGCTTATACTCTAGTATAAAACGTTTGGAATAAAAAAAATCCCGCAATTGCGGGATTTTTTTATCTTATTTTTTTATTCTTTATCTAAATAATCTGGTATTCCATCACCATCTGTATCTGTAAATGTTATTGTTGTTCCTGTGTAAGTACCATCAGACTCCTTTTTAATTTTGATTAAAACTTCATTGTCTGCTAAAGGCAAATTTTCTACATCTTCTTTGGTTGCATTATCTTTATAAGTTTTAATGACAATCTCATCGGCAGTTAAAATACCATCGCCGTCATCATCAATATCTACATAATTAGGAATATTATCAGAATCTGTATTATCATCTTCTAATGTAAATCCTCCATCATTATTTAAATCTTCCATAAACGAAGGAATTCCATCACTGTCGTCATCATTTTGAGACATCTGAAACAATTCAATTTTAAATATTAAAGGAGAATATGAATTGATATTAATTGTTGCTGAAGAGAAATAACCTAATCCTGATGGTAAAAACATGACTCCTAAACCATAATTATAAAAATCAATGGTGCCATCTCCAACATCATTGAACCCTTCGGCTGTGCTAAAGTAAGGTAATGCTTTACTCCAACCTGGAACTAACGATAATAAATCAAAAGTCACAGGATTAGCAGTATTGTCAAATATAGTTTCATTAAGCAATCTTCCTTCGTAATTAACTCTAACTTTATCAGAAAATTTTGGCGAATCTCCTCCTCCTTGATTTAATTTCAAAATATAAAATTCATAATCTGTTTCAGCAAAAACAACAGATTTAGTTTCTACAGCGTCTTTTAACAACGTATGTCCATCTGGAACTGTTTCACCTTCAGAAAGTTCAGATATTACCAAATCATTTAAACTAGGGTTTGGATTAGACGCTCCAAAATCACTTGAATTATAATAGTGCGTCTCTAAATAACCGACTATTGAATCATTATCTATAATTTGTTGTTCAGCTCTATCTCTCACCTCAATAGTTGGGGTGGAGTTACTGTCTTTTTTACAAGACAAGAATCCAATTGTTAAACACAAAATAAATAGAGCTATTTTTCTTATTCTCATTATTGCTTATTTTTGAGGCGCAAGATACAATTTTAATATAATTTTGCACAACAACATTAACGTAGTTTTACGAAAATAATATGCGTATAGATAAGTATTTATGGTGCATTAGATATTACAAAACAAGAACTTTAGCAACAACTGCTTGCAGAAAGGGACATGTAAGAGTAAATAAAGAAATTGCAAAGCCTAGTAGAGATGTTTATCCACAAGATGAAATTGAATTAAGAAAGGACCAGATTAACTATCAACTTATAGTTAATGCCATACCAGAAAATAGAATTGGTGCTAAACTTGTAGATATTTATAGAATAGATAAAACTCCAAAAGAACAATTTGAAGCTCAAGAGCTTTTAAAATTATCGAAGGATTATTATAGAAAAAAAGGTGTTGGCAGACCAACTAAAAAAGATAGAAGAGATATCGATAATTTTACCGATGAAACATCCTAGATTTATATTTAGTCGCGCAAAAAAATATTTATAAGGATGTTCTATCTGGCCTTTGAAAAAAATAAGATATACAGATAAAAATGAGTAATTTTATACTTTAATTAAACAAACTTAGTTATGACCGTTGAAAAAAATATTATACTGACTCATAATCAAATCAACCATAAAATAAGACGTATTGCTTTTCAGATTTACGAAAACAATGTAAATGAAAAAGAAATTATTTTGGCTGGTATAGACAAAAACGGATTCATATTTGCCAAGAAACTTAAAACGGTGCTCCAAAAAATTTCAGATATCAATCCTATTCTTTGTAAAGTAAGCATCAATAAAAAAAATCCATTAGAGGAAATAAAAACATCAATTCCTGCAAATGAATATGAAAACAAATCGTTGATACTAGTTGATGATGTTCTAAATTCCGGAACCACTTTAATTTATGGGGTTAAGCACTTTTTAAACGTGCCCTTAAAGCAATTTAAAACTGCTGTTTTAGTGAATAGAAACCATAAAAAATATCCTGTAAAAGCAGATTTCAAAGGTATTTCATTGTCGACCTCATTACATGAGCATGTTCAAATTATATTAGAAGGAAAGACTTTTGAAGCTTATTTAGATTAGTGTTGCATATAATTCATCAACAATTTCATTTTTAGTTTTGTTATCTGTTGAAATTTTATATTGTGCTTGATCATAAAATACTGATCGTTCAAATAAATGCTTTCCTATAAATTCCGCTAATTCTTCATTATTTTTAAGATGTGAAATTAATGGTCGCTTATTTTTTTCATTCTTCAGCCTTTCAATAAGAGAAGAAATAGATGCTTTCAAATAAATGCTTTTCACATTATTTGATTTTAAAATAGTCTCCATATTATTTCCATAACATGGAGTACCTCCACCTAATGATAATATAGTATTATTTTTCTGTGCAATTATTTCATCTAAATATAAAGATTCAACCTTTCTAAAATAAATTTCACCTTTACTTTCAAATATGCTTTTAACAGGCATTTTTTCTTTAAATTCTATAAATTCATCCAAATCAATGAAATCATAGCCTATTTTTTTAGCTAAAAGTCTACCCAAACTAGACTTTCCAGAAGCCATATAACCTATTAAAATTACAATCATAAATTCGCTATAAATTGATTATTAAAAACATACACAAAAGCTTCGCAAAAAAACAAAAAATTCTTCAAAAAAAGTATGGTTTTATAAATTAAACATTTTATATTTGCACCCTCAATAGAGAAAAAGACCTGGTAGCTCAGTTGGTAGAGCATCTCCCTTTTAAGGAGAGGGTCCTGGGTTCGAGCCCCAGCCCGGTCACAGAAAAAAAGTTAAGCATAAATGCTTAACTTTTTTTATTTTTATTTAATTCATTTGCGCACGTGGCGGAATTGGTAGACGCGCTAGCTTGAGGGGCTAGTATTCGCTTAGAATGTGGAAGTTCGAGTCTTCTCGTGCGCACAATTTTATATTTTTTTTCATTTCTCTTTTTATACTTAAATATTTCATATAGTTTTGTTTAAACTTTTTTAATTAAAAATGAACAATATTAAAGTAGAGTTTAGTATTAAAGATTTAGAAAATCTAAGTGGAATAAAAGCACACACTATAAGAATTTGGGAAAAACGCTATAATCTATTTCAGCCCAAAAGAACAGAAACTAATATAAGATATTATACAACAGAGAGCCTTCAAAAGATATTGAATGTAGCTTTTTTAAATAATAACGGATATAAAATTTCTAAGATTTCTTCTTTAACAAATGAAGAAATTTCTAAACTCGTTAATGAAATCACTTCAAAAGAATTGCAAGTTGAGAATCATGCAATAAATTCATTAAAACTTTCAATGCTAACTTTTAATGAGCATTTATTTCATAAGACTTACAATGAGTTAATAGAATTGAAAACGTTTAAAGAAATATTTTACAACACTTTTTTACCACTTCTGCATCACATTGGTATCCTTTGGCAAACAGAAACCATCACACCTGCTCATGAGCATTTCGTTTCTACTCTTATAAAACAAAAATTATTATTAAACATAGAGAAAAACAATGTAGTTGAACAAAACAAACGCGAAAAAATCTTTGTGCTTTTCCTTCCAGAAAACGAAATTCACGAAATAGGTTTAATGCTCATAAATTATGAGCTTAAAAGCAAAGGTTATCAAACTATTTTTTTAGGGCAAAGCATACCCACAGAAAGCTTAAAAGACCCTTTAAGTCTTTATGATGATATTACATTCATTTCATACTTTACAATTAAACCTGAAAGAGAGGACATTGATAATTATTTACAAGTTTTTAAACAAACTATTTTACACAATAACACCAATGAATTATGGATTCTTGGAAACATGGCAAAAAGCCTAGAATTAAACAAATTACCTAAAGGTATTTCTGCTTTCAATACAATTAAAGATTTAGTTAAAAATTTGTAAATCTTTATTAGAATTGTTTTTTTGTTTAACTTTTTTATATATTTGTTAAACAAAAATGAAAATAACAATTATAGGTTCCGGATTTTCATCATTAGCTGCTTCGTGTTATTTAGCTAAAGCAGGCTATGATGTTACAGTTTTTGAAAAGAATAAAACAATTGGCGGTCGTGCAAGACAACTAATAAAAAATGGTTTTACATTTGATATTGGTCCAACATGGTATTGGATGCCAGATGTTTTTGAACGTTTCTTTTCAGATTTTGGAAAATCTCCTTCTGACTATTACACTTTAGAAAAATTGAATCCTGCTTACAGTGTGTATTTTGATGTTGAAGACTACATCACTATTGAAGATACTTTGGGTAAAATTATTCTGGCATTTGAAAAAGAAGAAAAAGGCTCTTCTATAAAGCTTAAAAAATTTATTGATTCAGCAAAAAGTAATTATGACATTGCTATTAAAGACTTAGTATACAATCCTGGAGTATCACCATTAGAATTAGTTACCCCGAAAACCATTAAAAAGTTAAAACAATTTTTTAGTACCATAAAAAAGGATGTTAGAAAAGAGTTTAAAAATGAAAGACTAGTTAAAATTCTAGAATTTCCCGTACTGTTTTTAGGCGCAAAACCTAGTAATACGCCCTCATTTTATAGCTTTATGAATTTTGCCGATTTTGGTTTAGGAACATTCCATCCAAAAAAAGGCATGTATCAAGTTATTCTTGCATTAGAATCCTTAGCTAAAGAACTTGGGGTAAAAATTAAAACTGAATGCCCTATTGAAAAAATAATTATTGAAAATGGTCACGCAAAAGGTATTATTTCTAACAAAAAAACTTACTTAAGCGACATTGTTTTAAGTGGCGCTGATTATCATCATACAGAAACATTATTAGATAAATCTTACAGACAGTATTCTGAAACGTATTGGAATAAAAAAACATTTGCACCTTCTTCTCTACTCTTTTATGTTGGGTTTGACAAAAAAGTTTCAAACGTAAATCATCACACCCTTTTCTTTGATGTAGATTTTGATATTCATGCTGAAGCCATTTATGACAACCCAAAATGGCCAGAAAATCCGCTATTTTATGCAAGCTTTCCAAGTAAAACTGATAAAAATTGTGCTCCAGAAGGACAAGAAGCTGGTATTTTTTTAATTCCCCTTGCTCCAGATTTAGAAGACACCAACGAATTAAGAGAAACATATTTTGATAAAATAATGACTCGCTTTGAAATATTAACATCTCAAAAAGTAAAAAATAACATTATTTTCAAAGAATCATTTTGTGTGAATGATTTTATAAAAGATTACAATTCTTATAAAGGCAATGCCTATGGAATGGCAAATACCTTGTTGCAAACAGCTTTTTTGAGACCAAAATTAAAAAGTAAAAAGGTTAAGAATCTGTTTTTTACTGGTCAGTTAACAGTGCCAGGTCCTGGAGTGCCACCATCTTTAATATCAGGAAAATTAGTTTCAGAATTAATAATTAAACACCACCGTTTGTAATTATGAAAGCTCTATTTGATACCGTTTCATACCAATGCAGTAAGATTGTCACAAAATCATACAGTACGTCTTTTTCATTAGCAACTAAAATGCTTGCTAAATCAATAAGAGATGATATATATAATATTTATGGTTTTGTTAGACTAGCTGATGAAATTGTGGATTCATTCCATGATTATGATAAAGAAACACTTTTCAATGATTTCGCGAAAGATTTAGAAAATGCTTTAAACAGCAAAATTAGCTTAAATCCTATTTTAAATTCTTTCCAATATAAGTATCATAAATATGGGATTGACAAAGAGTTTGTTGATGCTTTTATGGCAAGTATGCGATTAGATTTATACAAATCAACATATATTACAGAAGAAGAATTTAAAACCTACATTTATGGCTCTGCAGATGTTGTTGGATTAATGTGTTTAAAAGTTTTTGTAAAGGGTAATACATTAAAATTCAACAAACTAAAAGACTCTGCAATGTCTTTGGGTTCTGCGTTTCAAAAAGTAAATTTTTTAAGAGATTTAAAAGCAGATCATGAAGGCTTAAATAGGAGTTATTTTCCAAATATTGATTTAAACAATCTTGACGAAAATTCAAAACAAGAAATCATAAATGATATTGAACAAGATTTTGCAAAAGGACTTCAAGGCATTAAAATGCTTCCTATTGAAGCTAAATTTGGCGTTTTTATGGCTTACCGGTATTACCATCAATTATTAAAAAAATTAAAAAAAACACCCGCTTTAAAGTTAAAAAATACTAGAATACGAGTGGCAAATCACAAAAAAATAGAGCTTTTAATGCGTAGTTACGTAAAATACCAACTAAATTTAATATAAGTTTATCATATGAAAATAGTGTTTTGGATACTTATTTATGTTGCTGTGTTTTGCTTTATGGAATTTATGGCTTGGTTTACACATAAATACATTATGCATGGACTTCTATGGAATTTACACAAAGATCATCATAAAAAAGACCATAATAGTTGGTTTGAACGCAACGATGCTTTTTTTATCTTTTATGCTATAGTTAGCATAATTTGTTTTTATTTGTGGAGTTATGAAGATGTGTGGTTTTGTTTACCAATTGGTTTAGGAATCATGACTTACGGAGCTGCTTATTTTCTTGTTCATGACATATTTATTCACCAACGTTTTAAACTATTTAGAAATGCCAATGGTTGGTATGCTAAAGGTGTAAGAAGAGCTCATAAAATTCATCATAAACACTTAGGAAAAGAAGATGGTGAATGTTTTGGAATGTTATTGGTTCCTTTTAAATACTTCAAATCTTAATAGATGAAATATTTATATCTATTACTAGACATAGGATCATTATCCATTCCTTTATTATTTAATTTCCATCCAAAATTAAAGTTCTATAAGTATTGGAAGAGTTTACTTATAGGAATCATAATAAGCACTCTTATTTTTATTCCCTGGGATATCTTTTTTACTTTAAATGAAATCTGGGGCTTTAATTCGGATTATTATCTAGGGATAAAAATATTAAGCTTACCTATTGAGGAATGGCTATTTTTTGTGTGCATTCCATATGCATGTGTTTTTACACATTATTCGCTGTTATTTTACTTTCCTAATTTAACGTTATCTGAAAGAATTTCAAAAACAACTAGCCATATACTTTTAATATCATTTTTTTTGCTTTCAGTTTTTAATTATAACAAATGGTACACTTTGGTAAATTTTGCGTTAGCATTCTTTATACTTGCTTTAGTTATAAACAAAACACCAAAATTATTAAAAACATACTTTTTAACTTTTTTAGTTATGCTTATTCCGTTTTTTATTGTGAACGGAATATTAACTGGTAGCTTTATTAAAGATGAAGTTGTTTGGTATAATAATTTAGAGAATTTAAATATTAGATTTTTTACTATTCCTATTGAAGATATAGCTTATGCATTTACATTAATCCTTCTAAATTTATTTATTATGAAGCATTTAGAGATTAAAAAGAAATAATCTATTTCAACAGTTCATCAATAGCTTTTTGTACTTTTTCACTATTCCAGTTTGCAGCACCACTTTCATCAATTATAATATTACCTTTCTTATCAATTAAAAAAGTTCTTGGAATTGATGGCACTTCAAATAAATTTGAATCTCTATTTATTGGTCTATACACTTTAAAGGTATACTTGTTTTTATCTAGAAACTTATTAATTTCACTGTACGGATCTGAAGTAACAAATAAAAAAACAACCTTATCTTCATAATCATTGTACAATTTTTGGATACTTGGCATTTCTGCAATACAAGGCGGACACCATGTTGCCCAAAAATTTATAAAGACTACTTTTCCTTTAACGGTTTCAAAATCAAAAACCTGTCCTTGTTCGTCTTTTAATTTCCAATCATAACTTGATAGCTTAGTTAACTTTTCTTTGTTCTCAATAGATGGACTAATTAATGCGAAACCCTTATTTAAAAAAACCTGGATAGGTTTTCTAGTTTGAAGGATAACAAGAATGGCTATGACAAATAAAAAAATTAGGTTACTAATTTGAGATTTTAAAAACTTCATGAAGTTAATAGTAAAACATATTTATAGTAATGTAAATCTAATAAGAAAACATAAAAAAACCTCCTGCTTAAGGAGGTTTCTTTTATTATAATATATGTATTTATTCTTCTTCGTCAGATTTATTTTCAATATCAGTTTCTAATAAATCTAATAATTTATGTGATTGGAGAAGATTATACCATTGAATTACCTTCTTAATATCACTCGCGTAAACTCTATCTTCATCATAATCTGGTAAAATATCAAAGAAATATTCTTCAAGTTTATCCTTACTATCTTTGGTGCTTACACTGGTTTGCTGACCATTTTCCTTCTGCTTTATATTCAAAAAGACTTGTTTTAAAGGAACCTCCTCTGTTAAAGTATAAATGGCAATTTCACTTAACACACTTACATTTTGTTGCACATTAACCGATAAACGTTTCCCATCAATTAACGATTCTGCAATAAAGCCTGCACGTGTTTGTGCAACAAGTTTAAATAGTCCTGGTTTTCCAGCAATCGCTATTATTTTTTCTAAGCTCATAAATTATTTTTAAAAACGGCAAATATCAATGCTTTGAACATGTTTTACAAGTATTATCGCTTCTTTTTTTGATCTGGGAAACGCATTCTGTAATCCACACTTATTTTACCTTTTGAAATATTACTTAATCTGGCTTTTAACAATCGCCTTTTTAAAGCTGATAGTTTATCCGTAAATAAAATTCCATCAATATGATCATACTCATGTTGAATAACTCGAGCTATTAACCCATCAAACTCTTCAATATGTGCAATAAAGTTTTCATCAACATATTCAATAGTTAGCTTTGGTTGTCTAAAAACATCTTCTCTTATGTCTGGAATACTTAAACATCCTTCATTAAAAGGCCATTCATCACCTTCTTCTTTAATGATTTTTGCATTTATAAAAACTCGCTTAAAACCATCTAAAGTTTTCTTTTCTTCGGCAGTTAAATCATCATCTTCCGAAAAAGGAGTTGTATCTATTACAAACAAACGAATAGGAAGTCCTATTTGAGGTGCTGCTAAACCAACGCCATAAGCATTGTACATAGTCTCAAACATGTCTTCAATAAGTTTATCAAGATTTGGATAATCTTTTGTAATTGATGCTCCCATTTTTTTTAAAACTGGGTCACCATAAGCTACTATTGGTAAAATCATTCTTCTTTTTTGATATTTTTATGCAAAAATACAATACTTAGCATTTATTGCTATTAATTATGCATAAAAAAAACTCCTTTAAAAAAAGGAGTTTTTTTATAATCTAATATAAGTTATTATTTCAGCACAACTATTTTTCTGGTAGTAGAACCACTTTCGTTAGAAATCTTTAGCATATAAATACCATTAGCTAAATTAGCTGAAGCAATTTCAGTTTTATCTTGATTAGCTACAACGCTATGATATACTTGTTTTCCTGTTACACTATAAATATTAATATCTGCCTTAATTGGTAAACCAAAAGATAGTTTAAAATTAGCTCCCGCTGTTAAAGGATTTGGATAAACCTTTAAAGATTCATTTAAAAATGCAAACTCGTCAACCGGTAAAGTACCTCCAGAGTAAGAACATGATGAATCAAAACCACTAGTAACAGTAAAATCTTGACCAACTATTGCAGGCCCACTTGTAAGATCATATCGTGAAACTGTTTCAGAACAAAACACTCGAGTAAATGTAGTACTAGTATTAACTACAATATTCATAGGCCTATCACTACAGAATGATGTGGATGGTGGATAAGAAAAATATATCTGTGTTCCACCAGCAGATGTGGTTCCTGCTTCGGGGCAAGCTTCAGCATTCATTTTGCTAAAACTAAAGATTGAAAAAATAATTAATAAGTAAATTTGTTTCATATTTAAAATAGTTTGGATTTAACGCATTAAAAATAATCATTTTTTCACACAATTAAAGCATTTCATCGATTATTTTGAGTATAAATAACTTTGTAGGATAAGCGTTGCACTAATTTCATCAATAAGAGCTTTATTTTTTCGTTGTTTTTTATTCAATCCACTATCAATCATTGTCTTAAATGCCATTTTAGAAGTAAAGCGTTCGTCTACACGTTTAATCTCAATGTCTGGAAAAAGTTTTTCGAGTTTTTTTATAAATGGAGAAATAAAAGCTTCACTTTCTGAAGGAGTATTATCCATTTGCTTTGGCTCTCCTATCAAAAATAATTCTACTTTTTCTTTTGTTGTATAGTCTTTTAAAAAAGGAATGAGTTCGCTTGTAGCAACAGTTGTTAAACCAGACGCAATTATTTGCAATTCGTCGGTCACTGCTATTCCAGTTCTTTTTAAACCATAGTCAATTGCTAATAAACGTGCCATAAATAAATTTTAAACAAAAATAGACAATAAAAAAAAAGGCTGTCTTTTTTGACAACCTTTTTAACCTAATAGATATGAGCTTAAAAATTAAGCTACTGTTTCTTTATATATTTTTGGGAATAGCAAGTTTATATTTTGAACGTTTCTTAAGCGGTTAAAATAAATTCTAATATCACTAGCGCTTTTAGCAATAACTTCATTTGTAGTATTTGATTCTTTATTTTCGATTACTGAAGTTTCAGTTTTTTGAATGTTATTAGAAAATTTCAAAGTGATTTCAGAAGAAATTGTATTTACATTTAATTCATTAACAGTTACAACTTTTACCTCTCTATTTTGTGATTGAGCATTAGCTACTGAGAAAGTAAGTAATAAAATTAATAATGTGTAAATTGTTTTCATTTGATTTGGGTTATTTTGATGAGTCAAATATATATACACATAAACCCTGACACACAATAAATTAGTTGTAACCGTCTAGATTTTCGATGATTAGAGATAGCACATATTTTCATCGATGAATAGATTAAATGCTTTGTTTTTCTGCTTAAATACGCATGAAATGCATTTTATCGATAAAAATTTTTATTTGAAAGGATAAAGCGAGTGAAATATTTCAAAAAAAGCATTCACTTTTATGCATTTCAACAGAAATTCAATTTATAATATGCAGTTAAACTTTTTATTTAAAACATAGATGTTATCTTTGCTAAAAATTGAATTTAACGAATGACACAATTACAACAAATCATAGAAAAAGCTTGGGACAATAGAGAGCTTATAAAAGAAAATGAAACAATTTCAGCCATTAGAGAAGTTATATCTTTATTAGATTCTGGTAAACTTAGAGTTGCAGAACCAATACCCAATGGTTGGCAGGTGAACGAATGGGTGAAAAAAGCTGTTGTTTTATATTTCCCAATACAAACGATGGAAACCATAGAAGTTGGTCCATTTGAGTTTCATGATAAAATTCCATTAAAGAGAGGATATGCTGAAAAAGGCATTCGTGTTGTACCACATGCAGTTGCTCGTCATGGCGCATATATTTCAAAAGGAACCATTTTAATGCCAAGTTATGTAAACATTGGTGCTTATGTTGATGAAGGCACTATGGTAGATACTTGGGCAACTGTTGGTAGTTGTGCGCAGATTGGTAAAAATGTACATTTATCTGGTGGTGTTGGTATTGGTGGAGTTTTAGAACCCTTGCAAGCTGCACCAGTTATTATTGAAGACAATGCTTTTATTGGTTCACGTTGTATTGTTGTTGAAGGTGTACGCGTTGAAACAGAAGCAGTTTTAGGTGCTAATGTAGTTTTAACCATGAGTACTAAAATAATTGATGTTACTGGCGAAACTCCTATTGAATATAAAGGTAGAGTACCTGCACGTTCTGTTGTAATTCCAGGAAGTTATACTAAAA
Organism: Gaetbulibacter sp. M235; assembly: GCF_043876835.1. Taxonomy (NCBI): domain Bacteria; kingdom Pseudomonadati; phylum Bacteroidota; class Flavobacteriia; order Flavobacteriales; family Flavobacteriaceae; genus Gaetbulibacter; species Gaetbulibacter sp. M235. The sequence goes on along the minus strand of NZ_JBAWJZ010000009.1, from coordinate 132,022 downwards.
AATTCCCTGCTGGAGAATATCAAGTACCTTGTGCTTTAATCATTGGAAAAAGAAAAGAAAGTACCGATAAGAAAACATCTTTAAACAATGCGCTTAGAAAAAATGATGTAGCAGTTTAATTTTATTTAATAATAAAACTGTAGATATATTTGATGTATTGATGCACTATAAATTTTTAATTTACATATCATACAGTTATGCGCTTCCAATTGGTAATCCTTTGGAAAAAGAGATTAACAAGCGGGGATATTCTGTTTATTGGTTTAGCGATTTAGAAGAAGGCGCTAAAGCCCTTAAAAATAAAGAGAATGTTTTTTATAATATTAGAGATGTTATAGATTATAATCCAGATATTATTCTAACTGCTACTGATAGTGTTCCTGATTTTTTCAGAGGATTAAAAGTGCAAGTGTTTCATGGCTTTAATGCTGAGAAAAGACCTGAAGGCAAACATGGCTTTGCACATTTCAGGATAAGGGGTTTCTTTGATTTATATTGTACCCAAGGTCCCAACACCACGAAAGGGTTTTTGGAGCAACAAAAAAAACATCCTCATTTTGGAGTTATTGAAACGGGTTGGAGTAAAGTAGACCCATTATTCCCGGTAGAAAATAAAGCTAAAAAAAATGATAAACCTACTATATTCATAGCATCAACATTTACCCAAAGGTTGAGTTTGGCTTATAATGAAGACGTTTATAATGAAATTAAGCGTCTTTCAGAAACTGGAGAATTCAAGTTCTTAATGGTTTTGCATCCTAAATTACCTATAGAAATTATTGAAAAATGGAAGGCATTGAATAATGATAATTTTACTTTTTATAATACAACGGATTTAATTCCATTGTTTAAAAAGGCTGACATTATGTTTTCTGATACTACTTCTGCAATACAAGAATTCTTGCTTCAAAAAAAGCCTGTCGTAACATTCGGTCACACTTTCAATCACAATTATTTAATTAACATAACAAAAGCTTCATTAATAGAAGAATCCTTAAATAATGCTTTAACATATCCTGAAGACTTAATAAATAATATCTCTTCATATATTAATGAATTAAACCCCTATTTTGACGGTAAATCTAGTGAGCGTATTATAACGGCTACAATAGATTTTCTACATAAAGACAAAAGTTATTTAAAAAACAAACCTCTCAATTTTATCAGAAAATATAAAATAAGAAAACGATTAAATTATTTCACCCTTAGAAGTTTTAATAGCCCCTATACTATAAACTTAAAAAATAATACATGATTAAACTTTCTGCCGTTATTATAACCTACAACGAAGAAGAACATCTGGAAAAATGCTTGAGTTCTTTAGTTGATGTAGCTGACGAAATTATTGTTGTTGATTCTTTTTCAACAGATAAGACTCGTGAAATTTGCGAATCTTTTAACGTAACATTTCACCAGCATGCTTTTGAAGGCTATATTGAACAAAAAAATTATGCATTCTCTTTAGCAAACTATGATTATATTTTATCGCTTGATGGAGACGAGGCACTTTCAGATACTTTAAAATCAAGTATCATAAAAGTTAAAGCTAATTGGGAATTTGATGGCTATTACTGCAACAGGCTAAATAATTATTGCGGGCAATGGATAAAACATTCCGATTGGTATCCTGATAGAAAATTAAGGCTCATTAAAAAAGGAAGCGGCGAATGGAAAGGTATAAATCCACACGATACCTATACTTTAAAAAAAGGAATTAAATTAGGAAAACTAAAAGGAGATTTATTACACTGGATTTACAGGGATTATTCAGACCATAATTTAAAAGTGGAACAATTTTCTACAATTGCATCTGAAGCTTATTATAAGCTGGGGAAAAAATCATCTATCTGGAAAATAATTTTCAGACCTGCTTGGGCTTTCTTTAAAGCTTATTTTTTAAGATTAGGGTTTTTAGATGGTTTAAATGGTTTAATTATTTGTACACAAACCTACAATGTAACTTTTTTAAAATATGTTAAGCTTTACAGGCTTTGGAAAATAAAAAATTAGTTTATTGTTTTCCTAAAACCTTTTCCTTTAATCTTTTTTTTCGATGAAATTTCTCTTGAAAAGCTTCAGTTTCTTTCCACATTAAATCGAATATTTTATTATAATTTTCTCCAGAACATTTAGCATATTCGTCACTCATAACTTCAACCATAGATTTATGGATAGTAAGTTTTGAAAAGTTTTTAATTCTTGTTTCAAAATCCAATGGTTTAAAACACATTCTATTTAAATCAACTAAATAAAAATTGTAGCTATCGCCATTCTTTTTTATTAAAGTATTTCCTGGAGAATGGTCCAAAAAAAGAATGTTTTTTTTGTGCAAACTATATGTAAACCTTGTAAAAGCTCTTAAAATATTATCATAATCAGGAATATTAAAATCCTTTGTTAGCTCTCTGTATGTAAAATCACAATCTAAATTTTCACTAACATAAAAGCTTTTTTTAAAGAAAAATGCCGTTGTATATTCAAAATAAGCAATAGGTTCTGGTGTACCTACTCCTAACTCTGTTAACATATTTGCATATTCAAAGGATCTTTGCGCTTTGCTTTTCCTAAAAAACTTATAGACTATTTGATTTGCAAAATGGGGCACTTTAAAAGATTTAATATTTAGCTCCCTGTCATTAACCTTAATAATTTTAATTTTATTTCTCTTTCCAATTCCTCCTTCATAGCTATCAAAATTGTTAATAACCTTAGTTAGTGAATTTTTAAGATCACTAGTAAGATTACCATTAAATACTTTAACCTCTTTTTCCTTCATAAATCATCAAAATCTTAATATATTAACTCAAATCAATTTTAAAATTTTCTATCTTATATTTGTGCACTTGCAAATATAAGCTTCAAAAAATGAATGAAGAAATAAATAAAGCACTACAAACCTTAAAAGAAGGTGGACTTATCCTTTATCCAACCGATACTGTTTGGGGAATTGGTTGTGATGCAACAAATAGTGAGGCCGTCGAAAAAGTTTTTAAGTTAAAACAGCGAAACGATAGTAAAGCATTAATTTGCTTAGTTGCTGATGATAGGATGCTTAAAAAATATGTAAAAAAAATACCTGATGTAGCTTTTGATATTTTTGACGTTTCCGAAGATCCTATAACCATCATTTATGATGATGCACAAAATTTAGCCAAAAACCTTATCGCTGAAGATAAAAGCATTGCCATAAGAATTCCTAATGACGATTTCTGTTTTCAATTGCTTCGACGTTTTAACAGTGCGATAGTTTCTACTTCTGCCAATATTAGCGGAATGCCTACACCAAAATCATTTAAAGAAATATCTCAAGAGGTTTTAAAAGGTGTAGACTATGTTGTAAATTTGCACCACGAAAAAATTTGTAGCAAGCCATCATCTATTATAAAATTAAGTAATGATGGCGTTGTTAAAATTATAAGAGCTTAAAATCTCAAATAACAGGCAGCAAATTCAATACAAAGTAATAGGTATTTTGAATTTGATCATTTGAAATTAATTAATGAACTACAAAAACGCTTTACAACACAATATCTTTAAGATAATATCCCAATCTGCTAAAGAGTTAAATTTAGACAGCTATGTTATTGGTGGTTTTGTTCGCGATTATTTATTGCAGCGTGGACTTACAAAAGATATTGATATTGTTGCCATTGGAGATGGAATTCAACTTGCCTTACAAGTTGCAAGAAACCTTCCAAGTAAACCTAAAGTACAGGTTTTCAAAACCTATGGCACAGCAATGTTGATTTATGATGACATTGAAATTGAATTTGTCGGAGCCAGAAAAGAATCTTATACCGAAAACAGCCGAAATCCAATCGTTGAGAATGGCTCTTTAGAAGACGACCAAAAAAGAAGGGATTTCACAATAAATGCTTTGGCATTAAATTTAAGAGAAGAATGTTTTGGTGATTTGCTAGACCCCTTTAATGGTATTCAAGACTTAAAGGACAAAATTATACGAACACCTTTAAATCCAGATATTACGTATAGCGACGATCCGTTACGTATGATGCGTGCCATTCGCTTTTCAACACAACTTGATTTTAAAATTGAACAAGCTTCATTAAAAGCCATTTCAAAAAATAAGCACCGCATTCAAATAATAACAAACGAACGTATTGTTGTTGAACTCAATAAAATTTTAGAAAGTAAAAAACCATCCTTTGGTTTTACTTTACTAGAAGAGACAGGTTTGTTAGACTATATTTTACCAGAACTAACCGCTTTAAAAGGTATTGATGAAGTTGAAGGTCAGCGGCACAAAGATAATTTTTATCATACGCTTGAGGTAGTAGACAATATTTCAGAAAAAACCAATAATTTATGGTTGCGTTGGGCAGCTTTATTACACGATATTGGGAAAGCGCCAACTAAAAAATTCAGTAAAAAAGTTGGTTGGACGTTTCATGGACATGAGTTTGAAGGTTCGAAAATGGTGTATCATTTATTCAAACGGTTAAAAATGCCATTAAATGACAAAATGAAGTTTGTTCAAAAAATGGTACTCATGAGCTCAAGACCTATAGTTTTGGCCAATGATGAAGTTACAGATTCTGCTGTTCGTAGGTTGGTTTTTGATGCCGGCGAATTTGTTGATGATTTAATGACACTTTGTGAAGCTGATATTACAACCAAAAATCCTAAAAAATTCAATTTGTATCATAATAACTTCAAGATTGTTCGCGAGAAAATTGTTGAAGTTGAAGAGCGTGACCATATTCGTAATTTTCAGCCGCCAATTTCGGGTGAAGAAATTATGGAGACTTTCAATTTAAAACCATCAAAAGAGATTGGTATTATTAAAGAGGCTATTAAAGAAGCCATTCTTGAAGGAGATATTCCTAATGAATATGAGGCTGCACACCAGCTCATGTTAAATGAAGGCAAACGTTTAGGTTTAATAGTTGATAATCAGAAATGATACATTTAGTTAGAACAAATTCTGAAGATTCAGATTTTATAAATCTCGTTAAAGACTTAGATGCTTTTTTAAAAATTACTGACGGAGATGAACATGAATTTTACAATCAGTACAACAATATAGATGTTATAAAACATACTGTTGTGGCTTATTTTAATGGAGAACCAGCTGGTTGTGGCGCTTTTAAAATGTTTGAAAAAGATTGTGTAGAAATAAAACGCATGTTTACCAATGCCAACTTCAGAGGAAAAGGTGTTGCTTCAAAAATATTGAAGGAGCTGGAAGTTTGGGCTAAAGAGTTAAATTACAAATCCTGTATTTTAGAAACAGGAATCCGTCAAACTGAAGCTGTAGCTTTTTATAAAAAAAGCAACTACACATTAATTCCAAATTACGGTCAATACACAAACGTTTCAAACAGTTTATGCTTTAAAAAAATGCTTTCATAACATGAAAAAAGATAACAAAAAAGTCATTTATTGGTTATTAACAGGTTGCTTACTTATTTTCATAATGGTAGTTGTAGGTGGAATAACCAGACTAACACATTCTGGATTATCCATTTCAAATTACAAATTAATTTCTGGAGTTATCCCACCAATGAATGATATTGAATGGCAAGAAGCTTTTGATTTGTATAAGCAATATCCAGAATATCAAAAATTGAATAATCATTTTAATCTTCAGGATTTTAAAGATATTTATTTCTGGGAATGGTTGCACAGACTTATAGGTCGTTTTATTGGTTTGGTTTTCTTTTTTCCTTTTTTATACTTTTTAGCTACAAAACAACTCACAAAACCAACTATTAAAAAGGCTATTATACTACTTGGTCTTGGTGCTTTCCAAGGGTTTATGGGTTGGTATATGGTAAAAAGCGGTTTGGTTGATAATCCAGACGTAAGTCATTACAGGTTAGCTGCTCATTTAATAACAGCCTTTGTAACTTTTGCATATACTTTTTGGGTAGCATTAGATTTAATGTTTCCTAATAAAAAAGAAATTAATATTGCTTTTAGGAATTTTATAAGATTTGCTCTAGTCGTTTTACTACTTCAAATAATCTATGGTGCTTTTGTTGCCGGTTTAGATGCTGGATTTATACATAATCATTGGCCAATGATGAGTGAAGGTAAATTTATGCATGAAACCGTATTTATTGAGCAACATCCTTGGTATAAAAACTTTTTAGAAGGAAAAAGTGGGGTGCAGTTTGCGCACAGAATGTTGGCTTATTTAGTAGTTATTGTGATTGTTGCAATTTGGCAAAAGTCAAAAAAATTACATTTAACAAGTATGCAATCAAAAGGGATAAATGCCTTGTTGATTATGGTTGCTGTTCAATTCTTATTAGGGGTTTTTACCATTTTATTACAGGTTCCTGTTTGGCTTGGTGTAGCTCATCAAGTTGGTGCATTTGTTTTATTAAGCGGCATGATATTTACTTTACATCGCTTTAGTAAATAGTTGAAAACCGTTACCTTTGCAAAATAATTAATTACTATGATTTACAGGTTTAGAGTTATTCTTGACAATGATACAGACGAAGATGTGTTTCGTGATTTGGAAATTCAAGAAACAGATACTTTAGAAGATTTACACAATGCTATTACTCAATCATTCGGGTTTGATGGAACTGAAATGGCTTCATTTTATATAAGTGATGATATGTGGAACCAAGGTGAAGAAATTTCATTATTCGATTTAAGTGATGATAGTTCTGCTCAATTAATGAGCGATACATTAATAAATAGTATTGTTTATGAAATGCAACCTAAATTAATCTATGTATACGATTTCTTTAATTTATGGACTTTTTATGTGGAATTGGCTGAAATTATTGAGGAAATTGACGGAGCAACCTATCCTAATTTAATGTTTTCAAAAGGACAAATTCCCGATGTAGCCCCAGAAAAGTTTTTTGAATCAGAAGATATTGATGATTTTGACGAGTTTGAAAACGATTTAGATATTGATGATTATGATAATTTAGATTTTGACGAAAACTGGAATTAAAGTTTTCTTTTAAATTTCTGAAGGATTTACATTTTCATAATTTCTCAATACATAAGCTAACGCATTTTTTATAATATCTCCCATAGATTTACAACGCTTAAATTTAACATCAAGCGTATATTCATATATTTTTGACTTTAAAGAATCTACATTATCTTTAGGTGAAATGGTGTCATGCGTCATACATTTTAGCAAGTTTTCAATTCGTGTATGATAACTTTTGAAACGCTTCGCAATAATCGAGCGCTCTTCAATCTTATATTGGTCAATCGATAATTTTTGAAAACTATCGGTTACCAATTTAACCATTGTGAAATTTTCTTTAAAAAACTGAGGTCTATAAATATTTATTTTTCCTTCATACGATTGCTGATCAAAATCTATAGCTCTAATTTTATAAACAACTTGGTCAAAATCATGAGTTGGAACAATAACATAGTTATAAGAGCGCATATCTCCTAAAAGCCGAATCATACAACGTTCGTTAAACTTTACAAACTCTTTGGCTATTTGAGATTTTTCATATTTAGAACATTTAGGCAACATGTTTTTAATGAATTCATCACCCGGAATTCCAGAAATATGCTCTTCAATTAAGGTGTCTTTATAAACAAGAAAATTTAAATTATAAGGAGACAACATATGCTCTAGTTCTAACCCATAAACCCGTGAAGCATCGGCCTTTTTTATATAGAAATACGTGAAATTATCATTTAAAATATTTCTGACTTTTATACGAAATGGTTTAGAATTTCCAAAAGTACAGTAATCAATAGCATCTACATTGAGAAACGGAATAGAGCTTTCATTACCATCAGAATGCAAAATGGAATAGACTTTTTTCAAGCTTAAATCTATCTCTTCACGCTCGTATTCACTATAATAAACCCGAATCCAAAGTGTGTCATTTTCAAATTTATCATAAACAGTAATGGATCCTTGAAACCTCAGCAAATCGTCATAAAATATTGGAAGTTTTATATTTCGGTTATATTCAGAAAGATAATCATGCAACTCATCACTCACAGGATAAGATGGTTTCTTTTTCGAAATTTTTAAATCTTCCATTGTTAAACTATTGAAATTTAAAACTTAATTTTATAAAGTTTATGTAACAAATTTACACAACTATCGTCATATTTTTTAACTAACCTGTTGAATTTAGTTCAACGCCAAAAAATAAAATATCTTGGAGTCAATCCTTACAATTAACAATCTAACAAAAAAATTTGGTTATTTAACCGCTATTAAAGATTTATCCTTTACTATAAATAAAGGAAATGTTTACGGCATTTTAGGACCAAACGGAAGTGGAAAATCTACAACTTTAGGAGTTGTACTTAATGTAGTTAACAAAACATCTGGCGCTTTCCATTGGTTTGATGGCAATACCTCAACACATAATGCCCTAAAAAAAGTTGGTGCTATTATAGAGCGCCCTAACTTTTATCCGTATATGACTGCATACCAAAATTTAAAATTGGTTTGCAAGATTAAAGAAGTTGATTACAGTAAAATAGAGGAAAAGCTTAAACTGGTTGAGTTAATTGACAGAAAAGATAGTAAGTTCAGCACTTTTTCTTTAGGTATGAAACAACGTTTGGCCATTGCCTCTGCCCTACTAAACGATCCTGAAATTTTGATTTTAGATGAACCAACAAATGGTTTAGACCCTAAAGGAATTCATCAAATAAGAGAAATCATAAAAGAAATCGCCAGTACTGGAACAACCATTTTGTTAGCATCTCATTTATTAGATGAAGTTGAAAAAGTTTGTACCCATGTAGTAGTTTTAAGAAAAGGCGAAAAGCTATATTCTGGAAGAGTTGATGAAATGATTACCAGTTTTGGTTTCTTCGAATTAAAATGTGATAAACAAGATGAACTTGTTGAGTTTTTAAAATCCCATAGTTCTTTTGGAACAATAAAAGTTAAGGATAATTTAATTACTGCCTTTTTAAATGAACCTTTAGAATCTGCATCTTTTAACAAATTATTGTTTGAAAAGGGCTTTACATTATCACATTTAGTACAGCGCAAAGAAAGTTTAGAAGAACAATTCTTAACACTAACCAACAATCAATAAATAACATGTACAGATTATTAAATATAGAATTCCAAAAATTAATGCACAGTAGAGCAAGTAAGGTTTTAATAATAACTTATTTCGTTTTGCTAACTTCTATTGCTCTTATTGCAGCTATAAAATTTGATATTGGTCCCATTAAATTTCATTTAGCAGAAATGGGTATTTTTAATTTCCCATATATATGGCATTTCAACGCGTATATCGCAGCTATTTTCAAGCTGTTTTTAGCCATTGTTATTGTTTCTATGATGGCTAATGAATACAGCAATAAAACCTTAAAACAAAACCTAATTGACGGCTTAAGTAAAAAAGAGTTTATCTTATCGAAGTTTTATACAGTCATAGTTTTTTCATTGGTTTCAACAATATTTCTGTTTGTTGTTTCTTTAATTCTTGGATTAATATTTTCAAATTATACTGAATTAACTATTGTATTCTCAGATTTAGAATTCCTTTTGGCATTTTTCGTCAAATTAGTAGGATTCTTTTCTTTTTGTCTTTTCTTAGGGATTTTAGTAAAACGTTCTGCTTTTGCTTTAGGATTTCTTTTTGTTTGGCAATTTATTGAAGGTATTATTTTTGGCATTTTACGTTGGAAAACTGATGCTGAATTTGCAACAAGTATCATGCGCTATATGCCATTAAATTCCATGTCTAACTTAATAAAGCAACCTTTCTCACGACTAAGTGCCGTTCAATCAGTTGCAAATCAAGTTGGTGAAAAATTTGATTTTGATTATGCTGTTCACTGGTATGAAATTGTAATTGTTTTAGCATGGACTGCTATATTTATCTTTTTATCGTTCAGATTGTTAAAAATGCGTGATTTATAATATCTTTTGATAGCTTTGCTATCGAGGATGAATAAAATTGCACTAATAATATTTCTTTTTTTTGGCATAAATAGCTATAGCCAAAGTGAGGCAGCTAACTGGTATTTTGGTTATGGTGGTGGTATTCGCTTTAATCAGATTTCAAACACTGTTTCCTCTGTTAATGATGGCCAGTTATTTACCAATGAAGGTTGTGCTTCAATTTCTGACGATACTGGTAATTTGTTATTTTATACAGATGGAACTTCTGTTTGGAACAAAAACCATGTAATTATGCAAAATGGTTCTGGCTTATTTGGTGATTCCTCAAGTACGCAATCTGCTATTATTGTTCCAAAACCGAATGACATAAACATCTATTATATTTTCACTGTTGATAATTGGTTAGATGGTGTAAATCATGGTTTAAATTATTCCGTAGTGGATATGTCTCTTAACTCTGGCTTAGGAAGTATTACTAATAAAAATATTAATTTATTACTAGAAAGCTCTGAAAAAATAACAGCTGTTTTAAAAGATTGTATCACTAAGTCTATCTGGGTTGTTACATTCTCATCAGAAGATGGTAGTTCAAGTTCTTTTAACACATATCATGCTTTTGAAGTTAATGATTTAGGAGTTAATCCAGTTTCTGAAAAAACAACTTTTAATCTACTTGTAACAGATGCCAGAGGGTATTTAAAATTGTCTCCCGATGGCACAAAAATGGCTTCTGCTAATGTACAAGACGGATTGTTTTTATATGATTTTGATACATCAACAGGTAAAGTTAGTAATGAAATAAAATTAACAATTCAAGGCGCTAGTCGTTATCCATATGGATTGGAATTCTCTCCAAATAGTCAACTTTTATATGTGCATGCTTCAAATAATTTTTTCAGTCAAGGAAATAACGACGATCAAATTGCATCAAATCATACCTCATCATTAATACAATATAATTTGTTAGACCCAAATATTCAAAATTCTGCAGTTGTAATTGATAACAGAAATTTATATAGAGGCGGATTACAATTAGGCCCAAACGGTAAAATTTACAGAGCTTTAAGCTCTACTTACAATGTTGGGTTATCATATTTAGGTATTATTAATAATCCTGATAATTTAGGTTTAGGCTGTAATTATGTTCATAATGGCATTAATATTTCTCCAAATTTATCAGCTCAAGGTTTACCTCCTTTTATAGCTTCTTTTTTTAACACACAAATAGATATTATTAAAAATGGAGAGAGCAGCACTAACTTAGAACTTTGTGATGGGGATATTTATAATCTTACATCTGAATATATTTTAGGAGCAACCTATATATGGAAACGAGATGGAAACCCATTGGCTGAAACATCCTATAATTTAGAAGTTTCCAGTAGTGGTCATTATGAAGTTTACATAGATCCAAATAATGGAGATTGTGCTATTGAAGGACAAGCTTATGTTACTTTTAACGAAAACCCTCAAGCTTATGATTCTACTATGCTTCAATGTGATGAAGATGGAATAAAAGATGGATTTACTATTTTCAACTTAAATGAAGCCAATAATAGTTTAACTGGTGGCATTCAAAATTTATCTACAAAATTTTATACTGATAGTGCAAGATTAAATGAAATAACTATTTCAGATTCATATAATAATATTAATAATCCTCAAACTATTTATGTGGAAGTAATTAATGATAGAACTGGTTGTTCAACCGACACTGAACTTGTTTTGAGTGTTAGTGTAACAGATTCAAATGACGCGCAATTAATTGCCTGTGATGATGATGGTATTGAAGATGGATTTCATGAATTTAATCTTAGAAATGCAGATTCTGATATTGTTAATGGCCTTCCTTCAGGCTTAGTAATTAGCTATTATGAAACTTATGAAAATGCATTAATTGAACAAGGCAACTTAGGAACATCATTTACCAACACAACTCCTTACAACCAAACCATTTTTGCTCGTGTAGAAAATGCGAATAACTGTTATGGTATAAGTGAATTACTCCTAACAGTAAATAAATTACCAGATATTATAAATAATGACACTACTTATTATTGCCTAAATACATATCCACAGTCTATAACCATAAACGCAGGGATAATTAATGATTCACCAAATAATTACTTATATGCATGGTCAACCGGGGAAACAACTTTTTCCATTCAAGTAAATGAACCTAAAACATACTCGGTAATAGTCACCAATTCAAACAATTGTTCAAAAGAAAGAACAATTATTATAGAAGCCGCTAACATTGCAACTATTGAATCTATTGATGTTTTAGATGCTACCAAAAATAACATTGTTACAGTTATAGTTTCAGGCGAAGGTATTTATGAATTTTCTTTGGTTGATTCCAACAATTTGCCTTACAGACCTTATCAAACCAACAATGTTTTTGAAAATGTAGCTCCAGGTTTTTACAGTGTTTATGTTAAAGATATTGAAAACAATTGTGGAAGTGTTAATAGTTTATTTTCAGTAATTGGTTTCCCTAAATACTTCACCCCAAACAATGATGGTGTAAACGACACTTGGCAAGTATATGGCGTTTCAGATGTCTTTCAGCCAAATTCTAAAATATTTATTTTTGATCGCTTTGGAAAATTGTTAAAACAATTATTGCCTTCTGATATTGGTTGGGATGGCACATTCAATGGTAAAGTACTTCCAACAGATGATTATTGGTTTTCTGTCACCTTACAAGATGGAAGAGTTTTTAAAAGTCATTTTACCTTAAAAAGGTAAAATATAACGTTCAGAAAACAAGTAAAAAATGCATTTTGTCTGATTTATTTTGCATTTCATCTAAAATTTATCTATTTTTCACCCAAAAAAGAGTTCAGAACTTTAAGTTGTTTTAACCCAAATAAAACTAAGTGAAAAGATGCCTACATAATTTTAGCTTTTTGCTTCTACTTTTTTGTAGTTGTAGTGTTGTATACTCTCAAAAAATAACTGTTGATACTTCCGTTCCTTTAAACCAACTTATTCTAGATAACCTTTTTGATGGTTGTGTCGAAATTTCAAATATAAGCTCAACTGTAAACGGTAACTCTTATGGATTTCCCAGTTATGCATATTTTAATAAATCAAGCTCCAACTTTCCTTTCCAAGATGGTGTTATGCTATCTACCGGAAACGCTGCTTCTAGTGGAAACACCTCAATAACCACAACACTTAACGAAGGATCAAATTCTTGGGGTTCAGATACTGATTTGGAAGCTGCTTTAGGAATTACCAATACCCTTAATGCTACATCCATAGAATTTGATATTATATCAATATCTAACCAAATACAATTTAATTATCTATTTGCTTCTGAAGAATATTCTGGTATTTATCTCTGCGATTTCTCAGACAGTTTTGCTGTGTTGATAAAAGAAACTGCAAGTGCAGGTCCATATCAAAATATAGCATTGGTTCCAGGCACAGGAGAACCGGTTGCAGCTACTACCATACACGATGAAGTTATTGGTTCAAATAATTGTCCTGCCAAAAACGAGCAATATTTTGATGGTTATAGTTTGGGAGACACAAATTATGATGGAAGAACTGTTCCTTTAACTGCCACTGCTACTGTAATACCATATACTTCATATCATATTAAACTCGTCATTGCCGATCAAGGTGATTTTAAATCCGATTCTTCAGTTTTTATCAAAGGGATTAGTGTTAATGAAGTCGATTTGGGTGATGATATTAGTACATGTTTAAGTTCTGCAACCTTAAATGCCGATATACAAAATCCGCTAGCTAGCTACACGTGGTATTTGAATAATAATTTAATTCCTGATGAAAACAATCCTACTTTAAATGCTGTCCAAAATGGAACTTATAAAGTTGAAGTAAGTGTACCATTAAACACAAAAACTTGTATTCTTGAAGATGAAGTTGTTGTTACTTTAAATACCGAACCTGTTATTAATCCTATTTCAGATTTTGGTTTATGTGACGACTCAAGTAGTGATGGAACAGAAATTTTTGATTTACAAAATAAGGTTTCAGATATAATAAGTATTCTTCCTTCAGGCAATTACAATTTAAAATTCTATTATAATGAAATAGAAGCCAGAAGCAATACAAATGAAATAATAATACCAATTCCAAATAGCTCAAATCCTCAAGAAATTTATGTTTCTATTGAAAACACAGATACGGGTTGTTTTTCATACGCTCCATTTAATTTAGTTGTGAATTCTTTACCATCAATTATAACTCCATTACCACTTGATGTATGTGATAATGATGGCACACCAGATAACATTACAGATATTGATTTAACCATTAAAAATGATGAAATTACATCTGGTCAAGCTAATTTGAATGTAACGTATCATTTTACTCAAGCTGATGCTAATTCAGGGAACAATCCAATTGGCAATCCATATATTAATAGCTCAACGCCTTCTTCTTTTTCTGTCTTTGCAAGAGTTCAAAATACATTAACAGGCTGTATTTCAACCACAACTTTGGATGTTAATGTAAGAAACAGTCCTATCGTTAATACAGATATACAATATATTGATGCTTGCGATACTGACCATGATGGATTTGATAATTTTGACTTGACTCAAGTAATTAATGATGTTTTGCAAGGACTGGCTGGTGTAACAACATCTTTCCATTTAACGTATAATGAAGCAGAATCTGGAACTAACCCAATTTCAAACCCAAGTAGTTTTGATAATACAACAGAAAATGTCCAAGAAGTTTATTTAAGAGTAGAAGACAGTAGTTCAGGTTGTCCAACGATAGTTCCTGTTCAGGTTCATACCAATTTATTATTAACAGGAACGAATATTGAAGATTATGCCTTATGTGATGACGAAACAAATGATGGCATTGGAGATTTTTATCTCAACGTTGTTTCTGGATATATTACAAATGATATTCCCAATATTGACATTACTTTTTATGAGAGTCAAAACGATTTAGACAATAACTTAAATCCAATAGACGAAACAGTTCCTTACACTGCAACAAGTCCTAAGATTTTATATATAGATTTAGAAAACACATTAACTAACTGTCATGAAAAAAGTCAAATAAAATTACTCGTTAACCCCGTTTTGTTATTTAAACCTGCGGCACCAGTCCCTTATTGTGATACTGATCAAGATGGTGTAGTTGATGTTGATTTACATTCATTAGATGATACAGTTAATAATGGTAATACAGATTTTGAAGTTCATTATTTTTTAACACTACAAGAAGCTAAAGATAATAATGTTAATAATGAAATATATACTTACCCTGTTTCTGGTACTCAAACTTTTTATGCTAGAATTGTAAATATTGCTTCTGGTTGTCATACAGAAAATTCATTTGATATAATAATAAATCCTGCTCCTGCAGTTTCTCAACCTAGCGACATTATAATTTGTGACACCGATCAGGATGGTTTTTATGTAATAAATCTACAGAATAAAATTCCAGAAATTGTTAGTGATCCAACCGGTTTAAATATTGGTTTTTTTACATCTTTAAATGATGCTCAGTCAGGTTCAAATATAATTACTAATCCTTCTGCTTACAATTCAAATACTCAAACAATCTATGTGAGAGTTGAAAATACAAATACAGGTTGTTCCTCCATAACTAATTTTAATGTCATAGTCAGTACACAACCCATTTTCCCAAGTATTAGTAATTACGAAACTTGTGAAAGTGATGGTGATGAAAAAGCTGAATTTTTATTTTCAGATAAAGACAGTGAAATTTTAAATAGTCAAACTGGTAAAGAAGTTCTCTATTTTGAAGACTCAAATTATACAATTCCGATTGACAAAAACACTTTATATACAAATATATCAAGTCCTCAAACGATCTATGTAAGGGTTCAAAACACAGCAAACACAAATTGTTCTGGAGATTCTTCGTTTACAATATTAGTATCATCAAACCCAGTTTATAACACAAATTTTGAAGGTTATTTAGTTTGTGATGATAGCAGTAATGACGGTAAAAATGTATTTGATTTAAACGAAAAAATAGCCGAAATATCTCAAGGTTCTACAGGTAATTTAAATATCACATTTCATACAACTTTACAAAACGCGGAAAACAATACAGCTGCTTTACCTTTGCAATACACCAATGCAACCAATCCGCAAACTTTATATGTTAGAATTCAGGAAACAAATTCTTCATGTTACCTTATTGATGAGTTAGGAATAAATATTATTGCAGCGCCCGATGTAACAGATGCAGCTCCGTTTATTCAATGTGACAACGATTACGACGGTATATCAACCTTTAATTTGAATGATGCAGATGTTGAACTTTTAGACAGAGTTACAACAGATTTGGTAGTAACCTATTTTGAAAACGAAGCAGATGTTGAAGATGTTACAAAAGAAATTGCAAACCCAAGTGCGTATAACAATTTAACCAGTTCTCAAACTGTCTATATAAAAATTACAAATTCGCTTACCGGATGTTATACAGTTAAACCTTTAGATTTAATTGTCAATACGCCACCAACAACAAATCAAATTGGAACCGTTGAAATATGTGATAATAATACAAACACATATGACCTTTCACAAATAAATTCAATCATTACAAATGATGATATTAATACTCTGAACATTAGTTATCACAACTCTATGAATGATGCCCAAAATAATAATGCATCTGTTCCTTATGCTTTTAATTATACCAGTAATTTTTATACCTTTTTCACTAGAATTGAAAACATTAATACTGGCTGTATTTCTATAGTATCATTCAATTTACAAATAAATCCAAATCCTATTGCTGTTCAACCTTCAAACTTATTTGATTGTGACGATGATTATGATGGTTTTATGGGATTTGACTTATCATTGCAAAATAGTACTATAATCGGATTAGAAAATCCAAATGATTTTTCAGTAACCTATTACACAACATTGGTTGATGCTGAAAACGGTAATAATCCATTAAATTACATTCATTCAGCCTATGATGGTGAAGTAATTTTTGCTAGAATGGAAAATATTTCAACAGGTTGCTTTGATACAACTTCATTTAGTACTACTGTATATCCTTTACCAGTCATAAATGTCGAAGATATTGTTCCTTTATGTATGAATGATTTACCATTAATAATTAATGCTGATACAGGAAATTCTGGAGATACTTATTTATGGTCTACGGGAGAAACTACAAATGAAATTCAGCTTATGCCAGAAGATCTGGGAGATTATTGGGTAACTATTACCACACCTAATAATTGTCAGGCCACCAAATCATTTTCAGTTATTCAATCAGAAGAAGCAACTATAAATTTCACAACCACAATAGATTTTGCCGATCCTAACAGCATAACCGTCAATGTTAGTGGTATTGGTTCTTATGTTTATATTTTAGATAATGGAGAACCTCAAACTTCAAATGTATTTGAGAATGTAACTTTTGGTCCTCACACAGTTACCATAAGAGATCTTAATGGTTGTAACGATGTCTCAAAAGAAGTAGTCGTTATTGATGTTCCAAAATTTGTGACACCAAATAATGATGGTTATTTCGATACTTGGCAAATAGTTGGCATTGAACAACTTCCTGGAACAGTAGTCTATATTTATGACAGACATGGAAAACTTCTAAAAACTTTACCATCTAGTTCCATAGGTTGGGACGGAACTTATAGAGGTGCAAACATGCCATCAGATGATTATTGGTTTCTTGCCAAAGTAAAAAAAGATGGCGTTGACTTTGATGTTAAAGGTCATTTTGCTTTGAAGCGTTAAAATATTAATTCATTAAATACAAGTCGTTATATTTGTAATTACTTAATAAATTTAATGAAGCCTCTTTTTTTTATATGTTTTCTTATTGTTAATATGTACTCATTTGGACAAAATGTTCAAGTAGATAGCCAAACATATACTCCACAACAACTTATTGAAGATATTTTAATTGACAGCAACTGTATTACTAACGTTGTTGTAATCAATGTTGTTGGAGGAAACTTTGGCGGAACAGACCAAAGTTATGGATATTTTGATGCTTCCGGAACAACGTTTCCATTTCAAAGCGGTATTGTTTTAAGTACTGGAAAACTAGCCAATGTTGAAGGCCCAAATAATACGCTAAGTGACGATAATGCTACAAATTGGGTTGGTGATAACGATTTAGAATATGTTTTAAACGAAAACAATACCATAAACGCTACCATTATTGAATTTGAATTTACCGCTATTGTTTCACAAATTAGTTTTAGATACCTTTTTGCTTCAGAAGAATATCAAATCAATAATGCAAACACCTGTCAATATTCAGACTTGTTTGGGTTTTTAATTCGAAACGTAAATGATTCTCAGTATGAAAATATTGCACTAATTCCAAACACGCAAACACCCGTAAAAGTTACAACCGTTCACCCAAATATTCCAGGTGGTTGTTCTGCCCAAAACGAGGCCTATTTTGGTAGCTGGAACAATTCAAGTGCTCCAATAAACTTTAATGGGCAAACTGCGGTATTGACTGCTACAGCCAATACGGTACCAAATGAAACCTATCATGTTAAATTAGTGATTGCTGATGAACAAAATTATCGATATGATTCTGCTGTATTTTTAGAAGCCGGTAGTTTTGAATTAAATACAGATTTAGGGGATGACAGATTATTGGCAAACAATAATCCCCTTTGTGAAAATGAAACGTTGCTTCTGAATGCAAATGAACCTGGAAACAATTCATACAAATGGTTTAAAGATGGTGTAGAACTTATTGGTGAAACCAGTGACACTTATACAGTTATTGAAGATGGAATATATAGTGTAGAAGTAACTCTAAACAATAGCTGTGTTGCTTACGGAAACATTACTGTAGAATATTCTGAAAAGCTTCAAACTACAGGAGTCTTTCTTGACACTTGCGATAATGATACCGATGGATTAACCTTTTTTGATTTACGTTTGGCTGACCAATTTTTTACGCTAAATGGATTTCCTCTTTTACCTGTAATTGATTATTATTTAACAGAGAATGATGCCATTCAAAATATAAATCCAATTGATTATCCTAATAGTTTTATTAACACAACACCAATACAAGTTATTTTTGCTAGACTTGAAAATGAATATGGCTGTTTTGCTGTTGAACCATTAACTCTTCGCGCTAACTACACAAGTTCAAACGTTAACTCTTTTATAGCTTGTGATTATGATAGTGATGGATTTACATTATTTAATTTAAATGAATTGAGAGATCAAATAAGACCTGAAGTTTCACAAAGTTCAAATATTACGTTTTATAGTACTTATCAAGATGCAGCTAATAATACCAATCTATTAAATGACTCATATTTAAATACAACAGCATTTTCGCAAGAAATCTATGTAAAAGCACAAGAAATATATTGTGAACTATTTACAACCATCAATTTAATTGTAAACAATTCTCCCAAACTATTACCAAATGAAACTGTAACATATTGTTTAAATAGATATCCTGAAACCATAACTATAGATTCTGGTCTTTTAAATGGCTCTGGAAATAATCCTTCCTTTGAATGGGTTTTCAACAACAACTCCATCAGTAACTTAGATAGTATGGATATAAACGAAACTGGAACTTATACAGTAAATATTACATTTCCAAACGGATGTTCTTCAAGCAGAGATATTATTGTTAACCCTTCAAATGTGGCTACAATTCATTCAATTGAAATAAAGCAAGCCTCTTCAAACAACACAGTTACTGTTAATGTTTCTGGAGAAAGCGATTATCAATATGCTTTAGATAACCCAATCTTTCAAGACGACAATTTCTTTTCCAATGTAAAACCAGGGTTTCATACCGTTTATGTTTATGATGTTAATGGTTGTGGAACTGTTTCAGAAGAAATTTCCATTTTAGGATTTCCAAAATTCTTTACACCAAACAATGATGGAATGCATGATACTTGGAAACCATATGGTGTGAACGACCAATTTAACTCAGATATTGACATTAAAATATTTGATCGCTATGGCAAATTTATCAAGCAGATCAACCCTTTAAGTTCTGGGTGGAATGGCTCCTTTAATGGTAATCTTCTTCCAAGTGATGATTATTGGTATGTGGTTATTTTATCAGATGGCACAAAATATAGAGGTCACTTTACTTTAAAACGATAACACATATATTTTGCTTAATTTTGCGAAATGAAATTCAAAATCAAATCAGAATTTAGTCCTACTGGAGATCAGCCACAAGCTATTTCCCAACTTGTAAATGGTATTAATTCCAACGAAAAATACCAAACCCTACTTGGTGTGACAGGTTCTGGAAAAACATTTACAGTAGCCAATGTAATTCAAGAAGTTCAAAAACCAACTTTGGTTTTAGCGCATAATAAAACCTTGGCAGCCCAGTTATATTCTGAGTTTAAGCAATTTTTTCCTGATAATGCAGTAGAATATTTTGTATCCTATTATGATTACTATCAACCTGAAGCCTATATCCCTGTAACAGGTGTTTACATAGAAAAGGATTTATCTATAAATGAGGAAATTGAAAAAATGAGATTGAGCACCACTTCTTCCCTGCTTTCTGGTCGTCGTGATGTAATTGTAGTAGCTTCAGTATCTTGTTTGTATGGTATTGGGAATCCTGTGGAATTTCAAAAGAATGTCATTTCGTTAGAACGTGATCAAGTCATATCCAGAACCAAATTGCTGCACTGTTTAGTTCAAAGTTTATATTCGAGAACCGAAGGTGAATTCAATCATGGAAACTTCAGAATAAAAGGTGATACCGTTGATATTTTTCCAAGTTACGCTGATGATGCATTCAGAATCCATTTTTTTGGTGATGAAATAGAAGAAATTGAATCATTTAATATTCAAACCAATCAAATCATTGAAAAATACGACCGATTGAATATTTATCCTGCCAATATGTTTGTAACATCACCCGATGTTTTGCAAAATGCCATAAAGGATATCCAAGACGATTTAGTAAAACAACATGATTATTTTAAGGAAATAGGTAAACATTTGGAAGCGAAACGTTTAAAAGAGCGTACCGAATTTGATTTAGAAATGATTCGTGAATTGGGTTACTGTTCTGGAATTGAAAACTATTCCAGATATTTAGATGGCAGACAACCAGGGACTCGTCCTTTCTGTTTATTGGATTATTTTCCAGATGATTTTTTAATGGTAATTGATGAAAGCCATGTGACCATTTCACAAGTTCATGCTATGTATGGTGGAGATAGAAGCCGTAAAGAAAATTTGGTTGAATATGGTTTCAGGCTTCCTGCAGCGATGGACAATCGTCCTTTAAAATTTGAGGAATTTGAAGCCTTGCAAAACCAAGTGATTTATGTGAGTGCTACGCCTGCTGATTATGAACTTCAAAAATCAGATGGTATTTACGTTGAACAGGTTATTAGACCAACTGGATTATTAGACCCAGAAATAGAGGTAAAACCTAGTTTAAACCAAATAGACGATTTAATTGAAGAAATTCAGCTTCGTGTAGAAAAAGATGAACGCACATTGGTTACCACATTAACCAAACGAATGGCTGAAGAATTGACAAAATATTTAGACAGAATACAAATACGTTGCCGTTACATTCATAGCGATGTGGACACTTTGGAACGTGTTGAAATCATGCAAGATTTAAGAAAAGGTTTATTTGATGTTTTGGTAGGAGTTAATTTGCTTCGAGAAGGCTTGGATTTACCTGAAGTTTCTTTAGTTGCTATTTTAGATGCAGATAAAGAAGGATTTTTACGTTCAGCCCGTTCATTAACACAAACTGTTGGTAGAGCCGCCAGAAACTTAAACGGTAAGGCTATTATGTATGCAGATAAGATAACCAACAGCATGCAAAAAACAATAGATGAAACCAATTACAGACGTGAAAAACAAATTGCCTATAACACAAAACATAATCTGGTTCCAAAAGCTTTAAATAAAAGTTTAGACAATGCTTTATCAAAAAATTCTATAAGTACCTATAGTTATGAATTGGAGGCTTTAAAAGCGGCAGAACCTGAAAGTAAATACTTAACCAAACCCGAATTAGAGAAAAAAATTAGAGAGAAACGAAAACTTATGGAAGAAGCAGCAAAAGCGTTAGACTTTATTGTTGCTGCTAAACTACGTGATGAGATAAAAGCATATCAGGAAAAAATAGAAAAGCTAAATGTATAAACATTTAGCTTTTAAAAACCCACTAAAAGGTTAAAAACACTTAAATAATTATAATCTTAGCAGACTATTTAATTGTATTGTGTTTTAAAAATATCAATCAATACATCTGGTGGTACAATTTTATTAGGAAAACTTTCCATTAAATATAAAACCTTAGTAATTGATTCATGGCTTAGCCCCATTCTGAGACCAAAATTGTACAATTTTATAACACTTGAAGGAGAGTGCTCATTGTCAATATTCATTAATAATACCAATCGATGAAATTGTACTATACGTTCACTATGAGATTTTAAATGTATATAATTAATAGGATGTTCTATCAAATAATCAAAATCCTCGCGAGATATTTCTAACTGTTTAGCAACACCTAACAGAAAATTATATTCTATGTTTTTTATGTTTTTATCAGACTTAGCAAAAGCTATCATTTCAGATAAAAGACTTAGTTTTTCTACCCTATTAACCATTGTTTGAAGGATTAAATAATTACATTATAAAGTTACGACACAACTTAACTTTTATAATCGTTGATATTATGTAACTTATCGAAAACACTGGGTTTATTCATCGATAATATTATTTACTTCATCAAACATTTGCATTTTAATTTTTTGAAAAAAGTCAACATTCAATTTGAATACTTGTAGTTAACATGAATAGTATTCAATTTAAAACACTGTATTTCAATAGCTTAAGTGTTAAAAAATAAAATATACAAAAACAGAAAACGTAATAAAATTCATATGTCACAATAAAAATTACAAAAACGCTAGAAATGGTTAAGGATTCAATTATTTTTGTCAAAAATTCGCTTCCATTGTTTATATAAATTATAGATATGACAAATAATGATATTTTAAAGAAATTACGTGTTGCATTAAAACTTAGGGATGATGATATTGTAAAGATTTTAGAGCTCGTAGATTTCAGAATTTCAAAGAGTGAACTTGGTGCTTTCTTTAGAAGTGAAGACCATCCAAAATATATGGAGTGTGGCGATCAAATTTTAAGGAATTTTTTAAATGGGCTAATTATACATTTAAGAGGGCCAATGCCAAAGAAAGAAAACAATAAGCCACAAAAAAAGAGCAACGATTAAAGTTGCTCTTTTTTTTATTTATATTTTATTTAAATATTAAGCTAATACTTGCTGAACTTTATCTGCAGCTTCTTGAAATTCCGTAGCACTTAAAACAGCTAATCCTGAATTATCTATTAATTCTTTAGCAATGTCAGCGTTGGTTCCTTGCAAACGTACAATAATAGGTACATTAATGGTTCCCATATTTTTATAGGCGTCAATAACACCTTGTGCAACACGGTCACAACGAACAATACCTCCAAAAATATTGATTAAAATAGCTTTTACAGCTGGGTCTTTCAATATGATTTTAAAAGCAGCTTCTACTCGAGCAGCATCAGCAGTTCCTCCTACATCTAAAAAATTAGCTGGCTCTCCTCCTGCTTGCTTAATTAAATCCATGGTAGCCATTGCTAAACCAGCACCGTTTACCATACATCCCACATTTCCATCTAAATCAACATAATTCAATCCAACTTCTTTGGCTTCAACTTCAATAGGATTTTCTTCACGTAAATCACGCAAATTCACATAATCTTTATGTCTATAAAGCGCATTGTCATCAATAGTTACTTTAGCATCAACAGCTAAAATTTTATCATCACTTGTTTTTAAAACCGGATTAATTTCAAATAACGAAGAGTCAGATTTTATGTATGCTGTATAAAGACAATCAACAAACTTTGTCATTTCTTTAAAAGCGTTACCTGATAGCCCTAAATTAAAAGCTATTCTTCTAGCTTGAAAAGGCATTAAACCCACACTAGGATCAATTTCTTCTGTAAAGATTAAATGAGGTGTTTTTTCTGCTACTGCTTCAATATCCATACCTCCTTCAGTAGAATACATAATCATATTTCTGCCTGTTCCTCTGTTTAACAAAACAGACATATAAAATTCATCTGTTTCACTTTCGCCTGGATAATAAACATCTTCAGCAACTAAAACTTGGTGAACTTTTTTTCCTTTGGCAGAGGTTTGAGGAGTAACTAAATTCATTCCTATAATTTGTCCTGCAATTTCTTCAACTTCTTTTAAGTTCTTTGCAAGTTTAACACCGCCACCTTTACCGCGTCCACCTGCGTGAATTTGAGCTTTAATAACATACCAGCTTGTACCAGTTTCTGTTGTTAAATGTTTGGCAGCTGCAACAGCTTCATGTGCATTTTGGGCAACAATTCCTCTTTGAATACGCACACCAAAACTGCTTAATATTTCTTTACCTTGATATTCGTGTAAATTCATAATTTGCTTAATAGTTTAAGAACAACAAATGTAAATAATACCTATTAATTACACTAATGTTTTATTAAGGAATACGATGTATAGTTTTATTATAAATTAAATTGTTATATATTTAACAGTTTGTTTAATATGTGAAATTATTAAAATAATTATTTTTACTATAATTAAAAAAAATACCTTTGCACAAAAAATTAAAGTAATATTATGTTAAATTCTCAATTGCTTAAAATAGCAGAAGATTTTGGAAGTCCTGTTTATGTATATGATGCCGAAAAAATTGCATCACAATATAAAAGATTAACCAATGCTTTTAAAGACGTTAAAAAACTTAAAATTAACTACGCTGTAAAGGCTTTATCAAATATTTCAATATTAAAATTCTTCAATACATTAGGTTCTGGAATTGATACTGTTTCTATTCAAGAAGTTCAATTAGGATTGGCAGTTGGCTTTTTACCAGAGCAAATTATATTTACACCAAATGGTGTTTCTTTAAATGAAATTGAAGAAGCCACAAAATTAGGAATACAAATTAATATTGATAATCTTTCCATTTTAGAGCAATTTGGAACAAAACATCCTAATGTACCTGTTTGTATTAGAATCAATCCTCATGTAATGGCAGGTGGAAACAGTAAAATTTCTGTTGGTCATATAGATTCTAAATTTGGAATTTCCATTCACCAAATACCTCATTTGTTACGTATTATAGAAAATACTAAAATGACAATTAATGGTATTCATATGCATACTGGTAGTGACATATTAGACATTGAAGTGTTTCTTTATGCCAGTGAAATTTTATTTGAAACAGCTAAACAATTTAAAAATTTGGACTTTATAGATTTTGGTTCAGGCTTTAAAGTACCTTACAAAACCGGAGATATTGAAACCAATATTGAAGAATTAGGCAAAAAACTAAGTGAAAAATTTAATGCTTTCTGTAAAGAATACGGAAAAGATTTAACCTTAGCATTCGAGCCTGGTAAATTTTTAGTAAGTGAATCTGGTTACTTTTTAACTAAAGTAAATGCAGTAAAACAAACTACCTCAACCGTTTTTGCTCAAGTAGATTCTGGATTTAATCATTTAATCAGACCTATGTTTTATGGTTCGCATCATGATATTATAAACATTTCCAACCCTTCTGGTAGAGAGCGTTTCTACACAGTCGTTGGTTATATCTGTGAAACAGATACCTTTGGAAGCAACCGAAGAATTAATGAAATAAATGAAGGTGATATATTATGTTTTAAAAATGCCGGTGCTTATTGCTTCTCTATGTCAAGTAATTACAATTCTAGATATCGTCCTGCCGAAGTGCTTTGGTATAATGAAAAAGCACTTTTAATAAGACAACGTGAAACGTTTGAAGACATCCTTAAAAATCAAATAGAAGTAGATTTTGTTTCTAAAAAAAATAAGGCCACAATAGCTTAAACCTTACTGTTAAATCTTAGTTATAAAAAGACCCATCAATTATTGGGTCTTTTTTGTTTAAAATCATTCAAATATTTTCAGTAATTAAAAATGAATATAAATAAGATTCAAAACTTTTTTGAAAACTTTAGTTTTTTATTATATTTAGCACTTATTCCCTGACCCTAAGTCTTTTTAATAATAATTTAAATTTTTATAATAAAAAGACAGTATGCTATATTTAACTTTTATCTCTCACATTAAAGTAAGAATAACACTTCTCTTTATAATTTTATTTAATCAAGTATATTTTAGTCAAAATAAATCTGTTGATAGTCTTAATCTCTTACTCTCAAAAGAAACGGTTAATAGCACAAAGCTAGAAATACTTAGCCAAATAGTTAGTTTTGAATCAAACACAGATTTAAAAAAAGCTTTGGTTTATGCAAGGCAAGGTGTAACCCTTTCAAATGAAATAAAGGATAAAAACTGGCAACCAAAATTCAATGAAATGAAAGGGAGAATTCATGCTAATTTATTAGAATTAGATTCTGCATCTTATCATTTTAAAAAAGCTTTAGATGGATACATTGCAATAAAAGATAAAAAAGGACAGGCAACAACCTACTTTAAAATTGGTTGGGTACATAAGAAAAAAGGAGAGTTAGAAAAAGCAATGGAAGTTGATATTGAAGCATTGCGCCTTATGGAATCTATAAATGACAACTTAGGAATAGCTGGCGCAAATAATAGAATTTCAGAAGATTTATCTCGACAAGAAAGAAATTCAGAATCACTTGAATATGCAAAAAAAAATATTGAATTCTGCAAAAAGAACAAATTAAGTGAAGAATTGGTTTATGCCTATACATCTGCAGGTGGCGCTTGCATTGCAATGAACAATCCGCAAGAATCCTTTTTTTATTTTGATAAAGCGCTACGTTTAGCTAAATCTTTAGGTTTTAACCCAATGAATTTAAGTGATTTCAATAACAATCTAGGAAACTCACTAAAAAGACTAGGTAAATACAGTGAAGCATTAACTAATTATGAAAATGCATTAACGTTAGCAAAACAAACCAATTACAGAAATGCCGTTGTTACCGTTACTGCTAATTTAGGAGAGATAAATCTGCTTACTGGAAATTACAAAGAGGCATTAAAATACCAGCTACAAACCGTTCAATTTCAAGAAGACGATAATGATTTAAGTAACCTAACTGAAAATTACGGGCATATAAGCACCATTTATGAAAAGTTAGGAGATTATCAAATGGCTTTAGAATACCAAAAAAAAGCCAGAATAATGAGAGATAGTACGGCAAAAACAGAAAGTGACAAAACCATGTCTGAACTATTGACTCAATATGAAACCGAAAAAAAAGAAAACACCATAGCATCACAAAAAACCCAACTTGCACAGCAAAAATTAGTACAGTGGCTTAGTATTGGTTTTGCATGCTTACTCTTAGCATTTCTATTTTTTGGATATAGAAGCTATCAAGCTCGAACCAAAAGCAATCAATTATTAGCAGCAAAAAACCAACAAAACGAATTGCTCTTAAAAGAAATTCATCATCGTGTTAAAAATAATCTGGAGCTTGTTAAAAGCTTAATATCATTGCAATCTGCACAATTAGAAGATTCTGTAACAAAAGACGCCATGATTGCCAGCCAAAACAGAGTACAATCCATGGGCATTATTCACCAAAAACTGTATCAAGGAGAAAATCTTGGTAGTATAGAAATGAAAGACTATTTTATTAATCTTGGAGAAGGTATTTTAGACACTTTTAATGCAGACGACAAAGTAAAAATTGAATGTGCCATGGACAATTTAGAATTGGATGTTGACACGGCTGTTCCTATTGGGTTAATTGTAAATGAATTACTTACCAATGCTTTAAAATATGCATTTCCTGACAATGCAAAAGGAAATATTTTAATAAGTCTGTCAAAGTCAAATCCAGAAATATTAACACTGAAAGTTTCAGATAATGGTATAGGAAAAATTGCCGGTTTAGCTCCAAAAGGAACTGGTTTTGGTTCGCAACTCATCCAACTATTAACACAACAACTCAATGGAAAAATGACAGAAGACTCTCAAAACGGAACTTCAGTTTTATTTCATTTTAAATTAAATACTGCAGCCTAAATGAACCAACCCACAAAAATATTGATTATTGAAGACGAAATGATTATTGCCGCAAACATATCATTACAGCTTACCTCGCTTGGTTATGAGGTTACTGGAATTATCCCTAGAGGTGAAGAAGCATTATTACATATAGACCAACAACAACCAGACATTGTTTTACTGGACATCAATTTAAAAGGCAAAATAGATGGTATCGAGACGGCCAAAATCATGCAAAAATCTTATAATATCCCAATAATCTATTTAACAGGTAATGCAGATGAAGCTCATTTTAATAGAGCAAAAACAACAAATCCTTATGCATTTATCTCAAAACCTTTTAAAAAATTAGACTTGCAACGTGCTATTGAGCTAACAGTAAATAGAATTAAAACTGAAAATACACCAGAAAACACATTTGAAGAAAAAGCAATACCCTATATTTTAAGTGATAGCATTTTTGTGAAGCACCTTGAAAAAATGGTGAGAGTTGATATTAAAAATATTTTATACATTGAAGCAGAACGTAATTACTGCCGTATCTACTCAAAATCTAAAGAATACTTATTGGTAATGACTTTAAAAGACCTTGATGAAAAATTACCAAGCAAACATTTTATAAGAGTACACAGATCCTTTATTGTGAATTTAGCACAAATTGATGAATTAGCAACAAGCCACATTGTAATTGGTAAAAAAGCCATTCCTGTAAGCAAAGCACTAAAAGAAGAATTATTAAATCGCTTACAAACAATTTAGTCTTGATAATTAAACCAAGAGGTTCGGACATAAAAACCTGAAACTCGTCCTAAGTGATTTTTATTATTATTTAATTAACTGTTATTTTAAAATACTGGACATACCAATGTCCTTTTTATAACCTAACCAACCTAAAACCGGTTGATGAACTTCAACCGGTTTTTAAAAAAGACAAAACCAACCAACATGAAAAAATTATTCCTTTTTGGACTTGCCATAGTTCTATTCACGGCTTGTAACAAACAAGAAAAACGTTATACACAACAATCACCAGAAATTGATACCTACAAAAAGGTTATTGAAGCATATGAAAAACAAAATTGGAAAGACTTAGCTTCTCATTATGCTAATTCCGCAAAAATATTGAACAATGTTACGCTTGATCATGCACAAACAGTTTCTCAATTAATAGAACAAGGCAAAGAAGATGCTAAATTATTTACATCTTGGAGATATGATCCTGAAAGCCTAGAGTATGAAATGGTTGTAACAGATAACGGTGAAACTTGGGTGAATTTTTGGGGACATTGGGAAGGTACTTTAAAATTAAATGGACAATTATATATTATTCCAGTACATATTACAGCACAGTTTTTAAATGGCAAAATTATTAGAGAAGATGGTTATTGGGATGTCTCAAAATTAATGATGGATATCCAAGCAATGGAAGCAAACAAAAAATATACAAACAGAAAAAACTGAATAAATTTATCATAACAGGCAAAATTTTTGGGAGAAAAATTTGGCAATAGTAACAATCCGTTATCATTTATAATGTTTTTTTGAATTAGTCACCAAAACTATTGTCAACTGCCTGTTATATTTAACAATCAAAAAGTATCATGAAAAAGGTAGGAATTATAGGTGGTTCTGGCTTTATAGGAAGCTACATCACAAAAGAATTTTTAAATAACGGTTTTGAAGTTAAAGTATCTGCCACAGATATTACAAAAGAAGAAAAATATAAGCACTTAATGAAATTAAACAAATCAGATCATTTATATATAAGTGAACTGAATGTTGAGGGTAAATATGCCTTAAGAGAATTTGTAAAAGATTGCGATATTGTTATTCATGGAGGCACGCCTTTTCAATTAGATGTTAAAGATCCGCAAACAGAACTTTTCGATCCGACCATTAAAGGCACAGAGAACTTTTTAGAAATTGTTAATGATACACCGAGTATTGACAAGGTAGTTTTTATTGCATCTGTTGCAGCATGGAACACAAACTTTCCAATGCCAGCAGATGGAAAAACAATATCAGATTCATTTAATGAAAATGACACACCTTTTATGAGTAATGAAAGCCATCCATATGCACAAGCAAAATTTATTGCCAATCAAGTGGTGAATGAATTCATTAAAAATCATCCAAAGCTCGATTTTGAGATTACAAGTGTTTCACCAGTCATGGTTATGGGAAAATCATTATCAAACAGAGAAGACTCAACCTCAACAGGGATCCAATTTTTATTTAAAAGCAAAATAGCTCCGAACTCATTCATTCAAATGTTTTATGATACAGATTTACCATTAGCTATTGTTAATGTACAAGATGTAGCAAAAGGTGTTTTTAAAGCTGCTACTATTTCTGGTTTACATGGAAAAGATTATCTGTTAAGTAGTGAAACCTACCCTGTTTCTGATGTTTCATTAATGCTAAATGGTCAACCACCAATAAACGAAGCGAAAATAATTTATCAAAACCAATTAGCTAAACATGATTTGGGAATAACATTTCAATCTGTAAGAGAAACATTAAGTCAATATTCAAATTAATATTTTAAACATGAATAATCAATTAAACAAAATAAATATGAAACCACTAAAATTTTTAAAATCTATAATTTTAGGTTTATTACTAACAACCTCGTTAATAGGTTGTAAAGAAAAAGTTGTTGAAACTGTTGAACCACCAAAACCAGCAACGGTTGAAGAATTAGGGCAAATGAACCGGGATTTTGCAAAAGCTTTATTAGCAGGAGATGCCGAAGCCGCAGCTAATTTATATGACGAAAATGCTTCACTCCTGCCACCAAATGAACCCATTGTTACAGGTAGAGAAAACATTAAAGCCTATTGGCAAGCTGGTATTGATTCTGGAATCGTTGGCGCTTCAGTAAAAACTATTAGTGCTGGAAATAATGGTGATTTAGGTTATGAAATTGGAACCTTTGAATTACAAATAAAACTTGAAAATGACTCCATAATTATTGATAAAGGGAAATATACCGAAATCCTTCGCCGAAATGCTGATGGAAAATGGATATCCATTTACGGTATGTGGAGCAATAACGAATAACTTAAAACTAACTAAACAATGAAAAATTCAATTAAATTACTTTTACTGGCCCTAACCTTTATTTTAACTGGTTGCAATTCCAACGAAAAACACGTTCAGGACAATATTGCAATGTACTCCAAAACTTGGGATGACATAATAAACAATGGCAATTTGGATGCTATAAATAGTTCCAATTTTGATGAAAATGTCACCATGGTTTCAAGTCCTGATAACATTGTTGGCATTGATGCCTTTAAAGCCTATTATTCAAACTTCGTGACAGGATTTTCCAATAAGGAATTTACCTTTGTTGATATTTTTGGACAAGGAGATAAACTTGTGAAGCATTGGAGATTTAAAGGCACCAATTCTGGTGAATTTTTTGGTATACCAGCTACTGGTAAAGATCTGGACATTGAGGGAACTACGTTGGTTGTAATGAAAGATGGTAAAATTGCTCAAGAGCAAGACTTCTTTGACAATGCTGTGTTTATGCAACAGATGGGAATTTCATCATCTCCTGATAATGTTGGCATTATTGAAGGTACATATAATTCATTTGCCGCTGGAGATGTGGACAGTGTTTTGGCTGCTTTTGACCCCAATATAGTATGGAATGAAGCGGAGAATTTTCCTTATGCAGACGGCAACCCCTACATTGGAGGTGAGGCTATTGTTAAAGGAATATTTGCACGCTTAGGTGGAGAATGGGATAATTTTCATATTGCAAATCTAAAAATTCATGATATGTCCAACAACATGGTATTGGCAACAGGTAGATATCAAGGTACTTACAAAAAAAATGGGGCAGCTTTAGATATACAAATGGCTCATTTATGGACATTAAAAGATGGAAAAATAGTGTCTTTTCAACAGTATGCCGACACCAAAGGTATAGACCAAGTTATAAAAAAATAATTATCTATGGGACTTGTAGAAAAAATATCAAACATTGACTCAAATTATATTGCAATTACTTTGATTGTGTTATTTTTTTCTTTGGAGCAAATTCTTAACACTCAATTTAATTTTAAAAAAAGGTCTCTGCACTTGTTTCAAAACTTACCTTTCTACATTATTTTTTTCGTTGCTAATTTTGCTTGGGCAGTTTTTGTTGTTTTTAGTATTGAATGGTTAAATGAAAATCAAATTGGTCTTTTTTATTACATAGAACTTCCTGTATGGTTAAAATTAATACTAGGCGTTGCCATGATAGATATGGTGACTTATTGGTTTCATAGAATAGCTCACAATGTCCATTTCGTGTGGCGTTTTCATAGAGTCCACCATAGCGATACAAGCATGGACTCATCTACATATTTCAGAGGACACCCCATTGAGGTATTTTTTTGGTTTGGCGCTTCAAATATTATAGCTGCAGGGATTTTTGGCCTTGATTTATTAACTCTTGGATTGTATTATGTTATTGCTACACCCTTTTTTGTGATTGAACATGTTAACCTCAAATTTCCTGATTGGTTAGACAGAACACTTGGTTTAGTTATCACAACTCCTAACTTACATAAAATACATCATGAACAAGATGAATATTACACAAATTCAAATTATGCTGATGTTTTTATTATTTGGGATAGATTATTTGGTACATTTAAATACAAACATCCTAATGATATAAAATTAGGCTTAAAAGAATTTGATCATCCTAAAAAAACAAACTTTTTTGGTATCTCTTGAAAAGTCCTTTTATTAATATAAATAAGTAAATGAAAACAAAAATCATCATTATTACTATCTTACTTACAAATCAACTTATGGCACAGTCCTATAAAAAAATTCATGATGACGCTATTTCAATAGATACTCATAATGATTTCTTAACCCAGACCATGGACTACGGTTATTCCTTAGACTCTAATTTGAAAGGGAAAACACATAGTGATCTAAATCGTTTCAAAAAAGGAGGTTTAGATGTACAATTCTTTTCTGTTTGGAGTGATGGTAACCAGCTAAATCCATATGCGTTTGCTAACCGACAAATAGATAGTTTAGACGCTGTCATTAAAAGAAATCCTGATAAGATTGTAAAAGTTAAAAACACTGAAGAGCTATTAGATGTTGTTAAACAGCATAAAATTGCTGCATTGATTGGTTTAGAAGGTGGTCATCAAATTGAAGATAATTTAGATAACCTTAATGCGCTTTATAATCGTGGAACACGATATATGACACTAACCTGGAATAATTCTACGAATTGGGCAACTAGTGCTTTTGATGATAAATTCAATCCAGATTTAAAAGGTAAAGGTTTATCTGATTTTGGAAAGCAAGTTGTAAAACATATGAACTCTATTGGAATGATGGTAGATGTTTCGCATGTTAGTGAACAAACTTTTTGGGATGTTATTGCAACAACAACAAAACCAATTATCGCTTCCCATAGTTCGGTATATTCACTTTGTCCTCACCAACGCAATTTGAAAAATGACCAAATTATTGCTATTGCAAAAAATGGTGGTGTAATTCAAGTTAATTTTAATTCTGGTTTTATTGACCCTACTGTTGATGAAAGAGAAAGCGCATTTATCAAAAAATATCAAGGAGAAATAGATTCACTTAAAGAATCTGGAATAAATGCATACAAAGCTGAAGAGATTATTTATAAAAAACACAATGAAGAATCTGAATCTTTAAGAGCACCTTTCAGCTTAGTGATTGAACATATTGAATATATCATCAAATTGGTTGGTGTAGACTATGTAGGAATAGGTTCAGACTTTGACGGCATTATCCTAACTCCAAAACAATTAGACGATGTTACAACCTATCCTCTTATCACTAAAGCTTTACTTGAAAAAGGATATACTGAAACCGATTTAAATAAAATTTTAGGTGGAAATCTGTTACGTGTTTTAAAAGCTAATGAAGAAAATAAGAATTAAAATCAATCATAATGAAAAACACTTTTTTTTGTTTTATAATTTTAACTCTGGTCATAGCTAGTTGTAAAGAAAACAAACAAATTCAGCCAGAAAAAGATTGCGATACTAGTTATTTAGACTATTCTGGCAGTGATGACCAATTTACTGGTGGTATAAAAATGATTCCTATTACCACTCCAAAAGGAACTTTTAACGTTTGGACCAAACGCGTTGGAAACAATCCAAAAATGAAAGTACTATTACTTCATGGTGGCCCAGGTGGGACACATGAATTTTTTGAATGTTTTGATGGTTATTTTCCAAAAGAAGGCATTGAATATATTTATTATGACCAATTAGATTCGTATTACAGCGACAAACCAAATGATTCAACATTATGGACAACGGAGCATTTTGTTGAAGAAGTTGAACAAGTTAGAAAAGCATTGAATCTAAATAAAGACAATTTCTATTTATACGGACAATCTTGGGGCGGTATATTGGCAATGGAGTATGCCCTAAAATATCAAGATAACATTAAAAGTCTTGTTATTTCAAATATGATGGCTAGTATTCCGGAATATGAAAAATATGCAGCAGAAGTCTTAGGGCCTCAACTTCCTCCCGATGTTTATAAAGAAATTAAAGGCATGGAAGCTAATAACGATTTTGAAAATCCAAAATATGCAGAATTAGTAACCAATTATTATTACACTGAACATATATTGAGAATGCCCCTAAATGAATGGCCTGAATCAATAAATCGTGCATTTAGTCATTTAAACCCAAATATTTATATCTTTATGCAAGGTCATAGTGAGTTTGGAGTTACAGGAAATGCCTCATTAAAAGGATGGGACGTTTCAGAAAGATTAAAAACACTAACTATTCCTACGTTAGTAATTGGTGCGCAACATGATACAATGGATCCAAAATATATGGAATGGATGTCAAAAGAAGTACAAAACGGACGATTTTTATTAACAAGTGGAAGCCATTTATCTCAATATGATGATCAAAAAATTTTTTTTAACGGACTTATAAAATTTATAAAAGATGTAGATAAAGGCTCGTTTTAAGCCAATTAAAACAAAAAAACTAACCAAAACCAACCAAAATGCAATTAAAAAAATCAATAATTATTGCTTTTTTATTGAGTATAATTTGTCTGACAACTTGGGAATTCTATTGGAAATCCCAAGGAAAAAAAGCTGATATTGATGACTCTGATATCTTATGGACCTTTGAGAGATCAAAGGTTGATGATTTATCAAAAGAAGATGTAGTTCTAATAGGGTCTTCTAGAGTTCATTTTGATATTCAATTAGATGAATGGGCAAAAACTATTGGCAGGAAACCAATACAATTAGCTTCAGGTGGTTGTTCACCTTTACCCTTTTTCCATGACATTGTAAATACATCTAATTTTTCTGGAACTATTTTAGTTGGGGTAACACCTGGATTATTTTTTTCTACTACAAACCCAGAGGCACAACCTTGGGCATGGCCTCAAGCCAGAGTTGATCTTTTTCACAAAAGAACTTATGCCCAGTGTTTAAATTATTCCCTATCTATTCCTCTTCAAAAAAGTTTTGCATTTATCAGTGAAATTGAAGGTGTTGATGGCATTAATTTAAAAGAATTACTTAATAAAGTTAAAATAGGTAAACGTGTTATTGATCCTATGCCACCATTTCATCAATTTGAAGATACAAGACTTGATAGGAATGTAAGAATGTGGAAACGTATGGAAACAGAGACATCTTACGCCAATACAGTAAAAACAGTTTGGAAATTTTTCATGAATAGCAATGGTCCACCGCCAGACAAGGAGGCTACCATGTCTTTTTTTCTTAAAGATTTACAAAAATTCAAGAGCAAAGGCGGTAAGGTTTTATTAGTACGCTGTCCATCCTCTGGATATTTAAGAGACTTTGAAAACAATGTGACTCCAAGAAAAAATTTTTGGGATGAATTGGTAAAGAAAGCCGATGTTAAAGCTTATCATTTTGAAGATTATAAGCAAATGCAAAATCTAACTATACCTGAATGGTCACATTTATCAGCAAGTGATGCTGATTTATTTACAAAAGAGTTATTACAAATATTTATAAATGATAAAGTCATAAATAATTCGATTTAAATTAATATAAAAACCAACTTCTAATGCAACTAAAACAATCTTTAATTATTGCTCTCACAATTTTTGTGGTTGCAATATCTTCTTGGGAATTCTACTGGCGTTCACAAGGTTTATGCCCAACTTTAGATGACAATGAAGCACTTTGGGCCGTACAACGTGGCCGAGTAGAAAAAGCCACTAGTAATGACATTCTTCTTATGGGATCTTCAAGAGTCCTTTTTGATATGCAATTAAATGAATGGGAAGCCGAAACAGGCATCAGGCCAATTCAACTTGCATCTGTAGGCAGCTCACCATTACCCATCTTTCATGATGTTGTGAACAATACAGATTTTAGTGGAACCATAGTAGTTGGTGTTACACCTGGTTTGTTTTTTTCCACAACTTCACCAGAGGCGCAACCTTGGCAATGGCCACAATCTAAAGTAGATTATTATAAAAAAAGAACCTATGCACAAATTGCAAATCATTATTTGTCATTGCCTCTTCAAAAAAGATTTGCATTTTTAAGTGACGACCAAGGAGTTGATGGGATAAAATTAAAAGAATTGTTAGGTAAAATCCAAATAGGAAACAGGTATGTTGACCCAATGCCCCCATTTCATGAATTTGGTGAAATAGGATTAGACAGAAATCTAAAAATGAAACCAATTACAGTTACCGATACGGCCTATGCCAATTCTATCATTAAAGTTTGGCGATTTTTTATGAAAGGTGCTGCAAGTGGACCTCCGCCAGATAAAGCAGGAACAATGGCTTTCTTTTTAAAAGATCTAGAAATTTTTAAAGCTCGTGGCGGACATGTTATTTTAGTAAGATGCCCATCAAGTGGTAGTTTAAGACATGGAGAAAACATGGGCGTACCAAGAGCAACTTTTTGGGATGAATTGGTTAAACAAGCAGATGTAAAGGCTTATCATTTTGAAGATTATGACCAATTAAAAGATCTCAAATGTCCTGAAGAATCACATCTCTCTGCTACAGATGCTGAATATTTTTCGACAGAAATTATTAAAATAATGAAAGTAGATGGTGCTTTAACTAACTCTAAAGCAACTAAAAAATGAAATTAACAAAATCATTGATAATTGCTTGTATATTAAGTTTTACTGGGCTGTTATTATGGGAGTTGTATTGGCGTTCACAACCAGATTATTATAAAGCCTGTTTAGAAGATGATAGATATTTGTGGGCTAAAGAAAGAGCAAAAGTTGAGACAGCAACAAAAGACGATATTGTCATTATTGGCTCATCAAGAACAGGTTTTAATTTTAACACTCATATTTGGGAAGACACTCAAGGTATAAAACCTATTAATTTATCCACAGATGGAAAACCGCCTGGACCTTTTTTAGAAGACATTGTTTATACAACCTCTTTTAATGGAACTATAATAGTTGGAGTTACTCCATTAATGTGGTTTGGAGGGAAAGACAATCAAAGATGGAGTGATGCAAAAAAATGGGCCGATCATTACCATAAGCAGACCTATGCTCAAAAATTAGGATATATATTATCAAAACCCTTACAAAGAAATTTGGTAATGCTTTCTTCTTCTGAATTAAAATTCTTTAACGACTTAGATTTAAAATCGCTCATTAATAGAATTTATATTAAGGGCAGACCTGATAATCGTTTTAAGCTGCCAAATTTTAGTTATCATGATGAAGATAGAAATCTAATCATGTTTCCTTCCATGGTTAAAAACCCTGAATTTGCAAAACAAGTTTCGGATATTTGGAATGAATTTTTACCTTTTATACCTGATTATGACGTTGTTAAAGATGAAATTCCCATAATTATTGAAAATTATGCAACCGTCATTGCTAAATTTAAATCTCGTGGGGGCAAAATAATTTTTGTACGACACAAAGCAGAAGAACCTTGGAATAAGGCAACAAAAAGACTACTTCCAAAAGACAAAGTATGGGACAAGTTTGTTGAAAGAGTAAACTGCCCAGCCTATCATTTTGAAGATTATGAATTCATGTCAAAATATACATTACCAGATTGGTCGCATATGTATGTTACAGACGCTAAAAAATACACCAAAGACATGGTTAACCAACTTATTAAAGATGACCATTTAACTAAACATCAACCAAAAAAAACCAACTAATTATGTTATTCAATTCATTAAGTTTTGTCATTTTTTTAATTATAGTTTTAGCACTATACTATTCAAAAATATTTAATTGGACTGGTAAAAAGAGGATGCTGCTTTTTGCTAGTTACGTATTTTACGGCTTGTGGAATCCGCCATTAGTTATCTTACTTTGGATTTCTACTGCTGTAGATTGGGTTACAGGAAAGAAACTGGCCACTGAAGAAAACAAACGCAAAAGACTCTATTGGCTACTATTGAGTATGTTTGTTAATTTGGGCTTTCTAACTTTTTTTAAGTACAGGGATTTTCTACTTGATAACTTCACTGCGGTAGTGAACACTTATGGATACGGTTATAAAACTCAACCCATGGACATCATACTCCCTATGGGTATATCTTTTTATACCTTTCAAACCATGTCATATACCATTGATATGTATTTAAAAAGAACAGAACGAGCAAAAACATTTTTAGATTTTGCTTTGTATGTAACATTCTTCCCTCAATTAGTGGCTGGTCCTATTGTAAGAGCTCAAGATTTAATCTCTCAGTTTTATGAAGAAAAAAGAGCAACTTTTAATCAATTTGTTTGGGGACTATTTTTATTAACCATTGGGCTTTTTCAAAAAGTTGTCATGGCCGATACAATGCTTTCAGACACCGTTGATAAAGTTTATGGCTCTGATAAAATTTTAAACTTTTGGGATGCCTGGATGGGAACCTTAGCTTTCTCTGGACAGATCTTTTTCGATTTTGCTGGCTATTCAACATGTGCCATTGGTATTGCATTATTGCTGGGAATTGTGTTACCAGACAACTTTAAATATCCATATGCATCATTAGGTTTTTCCGATTTATGGAAACGTTGGCACATCACTTTATCTTCATGGCTAAGAGATTATTTATATATTCCATTAGGAGGAAATCGTCATGGCGTGGTACGAATGTATTCTGCATTAATGATTACTATGCTATTAGGTGGCCTTTGGCATGGAGCTGCTTGGACATTCATTGTTTGGGGTGGTTTACATGGAACTTATTTAATTTTAGAACGATTACAACGTCAATATATTCCTTTTAAAATAACAGCTTGGAACGGCATGTTTTTAGCTTTCACAACCTTTACCTGTGTGAATATTACTTGGGTATTTTTTAGAGCCAGAAAATTTGATACAGCTTGGAATATGATTAAATCCATGTTTTACATGCAAGCAGATGGTGAAAAAATCCTGGATACGTTTACCATAATAAAAGTAAGTATTGTAATTGGACTACTTTTTATATGTCACTGGTTTATGCGTAACACCTCATTAAAAGAAGTCTCTTTAAAAACGTCTCCATGGGCACTTGGAGTAGTTTGGGCTATCATGTTCTTTTTGATTGTAATAGCACAAGGTAGTGGCGAACAATTTATTTATTTTCAGTTTTAAACCAATAAAAAACAATTAATATTTAATCATTATATATGACCACAACCAACCAACCCAATTTTAAACCCGTTCAACAAAGCGGGAGAATAAATTCTCTTGATGTAATAAGAGGAATAGCTTTGTTAGGCATTTTATTAATGAACATAAATGGCATGGGGCTTCCCTTTGCCTATTCAGACCCAACTATTTCTGGAGGTTCAGACGGACTAAATTTACAAGTATGGATTGCAAATAATATGTTTTTTGAAGGCACTATGAGAGGCTTGTTTACCATGCTTTTTGGTGCAGGAGCCATATTATTAACCAGTAGATTAGAAAAAAGTGGTGCTGGAATAACCACAGCAGATATTTACTACCGTAGAATACTATGGCTTCTTGTTTTCGGAATTATAAATGTTTACATATTTCTTTGGCATGGTGATATATTATATCCTTATGCCATTTTTGGATTGATGTTATTTCCTTTCAGAAATGCAAGTGTTAAAAATCTCATTTTAGTTGGATGTATTTTGATAAGTATTGGAGTTTTGTGGGATATAAGTGACTACCATAATAATCTTGAGATACAAAAAAATGGCATTGAAATGCAAACACTTAAAGAGCAAGGAACTATTTTAAATGATGATCAAAAAGAAGCCTTGGACAAATGGGAAAAATTAAATACTAAGCATACCCCAGAGGAAGTACAAGAAAAAATTGAAAAAATGCATCAAGGTTATTGGGCTGTTCTTATGGAAAAAGTAAAAGGCAATCAGTTTATGCAAACTTGGTTACCATACAGATTATGGGTATGGGATATTTTAAGTTTTATGATACTGGGCATGGCTTTGTTTAAACTTAGAGTGTTTCATGGTGAGCGGAGTAACAAATTTTATATTTTGCTTTTAGTAATTGGATATCTAATAGGTCTAAGCATAAATTATATAGAAACAATAATGCTTATTGATAGTAATTTTGATCCAGTGATAATTTCAAAAGCAGATCAATCCTATCAAATTGGTCGATTGTTTACTACCTTAGGTCATATTGGTCTTTTTATGTTATTTATAAAATCTGGCATTTTAGGCTTTTTACAAAAATCTTTAGCAGCGGTTGGCAAATTAGCCTTAACAAATTACTTAACCCATAGTGTTGTTACTTCCATAATTTTTTATGGTGATGGCTTTGCTTTATTCGGTGAACTTCAAAGATATGAACTCTATTATATTGTAGGTTCTATTTGGATTGTTCAATTAATCTTTAGCCCTATTTGGCTTAAATATTTCTTATACGGACCAGCAGAATGGGTATGGCGTTCTTTAACCTATCAACAAAAGCAACCTTTTAAAATAAGCCAAAGCGTTTAAGTTTCTGAAAAAACATATCATCAAAAAAAATTAATAATAAATAAATGAAAAGAAAAATCTTCTTTTTTACAATTTGCTTACTATCTATAAGTCAAATTTTTGCTCAAAATTTTACACCAGAAGTAAAGGAATTTATAACTGTTGACACAACTAAAGTCGCAATTACAAATGTTACAATTATTGATGGGCTAGGAAAAAGCATTAAATACCATCAAACAATAATCTTTGAAAATGATAAAATTACCCAGTTAGGAGATAATTCAAATGTCAATATTCCAGCTGAAAGCTTAATTATTGATGGCACAGGAAAAACAATAATTCCAGGATTGGTGATGCTTCACGAGCACATGTTTTACACCAAGCGCTTTGAAAATTGGTTCAGTGTTGGTCAAATGACCTTTAGCTTTCCTAGACTCTATTTAGCAGGCGGAGTAACAACCATGAGAACGGCAGGAAGTATTCAACCACAAACAGATCTTAATGTTAAAAACTGGATAGATGAAGGAAAAATGTTAGGACCAAAAATGAACATTACCAGTCCTTTTATAGAACGAGAAGGTTATGATATTCCTGAACTAAATTTTATTAAAGACACAGAAGAAGTAAGTAAAATAGTTAATTATTGGGCAGATAAGGGCGTAACTTCTTTCAAAGTATATAACCATATAAATAAAGAAGACTTAAAAATGTGTTTAATCGAAGCACATAAACGAGGCTTAAAAGTTACAGGTCATTTATGCTCTCTTACTTATGAAGAAGCTTCCAATTTAGGAATTGACAACTTAGAACATGGTTTTAGAGTGTCCTCAGATTTTGTAATTAATAAAGAGGAAAATTTTTGTGATCCTTTTGAAGCACAAAAAGCACTTGCTGCAGAAAATGTAGATAGCTCAAAAATTAATAATCTTATCGATTTACTTATAAAAAATGGCACTGCAATTACCACTACCCCAAATGTTTTTGAACCTTATACAAACCATGAGTTAATTCCAGGTGGTGGTGAAAAAGCTGTAACTCCTCAAGTATTGGATGATGTAAAAAGAAACTACGACAGAGCTGTTGGTAAAGATTCAGCTCATATTGCCGTATATAATAAAAACATGATTTGGGTGAAACGTTTTTATGATAAAGGAGGAAAACTTGTTGCAGGCACAGATCCTACTGGTGCTGGACGAACAGTAGCAGGATATGCCAATAGACATACGGTTGAACTTTTAGTTGAATCGGGATTTTCATTACTCGATGCCATTAAAATCTGCACGTTAAATGGCGCTACTTTTCTAGAAAAAGAAAAGAGTGTTGGTACTGTTGAAGTTGGCAAAAAAGCAGACTTAATTTTAATTGATGGAAATTTAGAAACCGATATCAAAAACATTAGAAACATGGAAATTGTTTTTAAAGATGGAGTTGGTTTTGATTCAAAAAAAATATTCAAATCAGTTGAAGGTAAAGTAGGATTAAATTAAAACACAAACAACTATATAATGAATTTAAAAACCAACCGCATAGAATCCATTGACATTTTAAGAGGCCTTGTAATGGTAATTATGGCTTTAGACCATGTTAGAGATTATTTTCTTTATGGGTCTTTTTTTAGAGATCCAACCAATATTGAAACCACAACGCCAATACTATTTTTTACACGTTTTATAACCCATTTTTGCGCTCCTATCTTTGTGTTTTTGGCAGGAACCTCAGCCTTTTTATATGGGTCTAAAAAAACAAAAAAAGACCTTTTTAAATTTCTATTTACACGAGGTATTTGGCTTATTTTTTTAGAAGTTTTTGTAAACAGCCTTATCTGGACTTTTGATTTAACTTGGAGTTTAACAATCTTTCAAGTTATTTGGGCAATAGGTTTTAGTATGGTTTGTTTATCATTTATCATTTTTTTGCCAAAAAAAATAATTGTAATTCTTGGTATTATTTTAATTGCAAGCCATAATCTTTTAGATGGTATTGTTTTAAACGGTAATGGGTTTCAATCTGTTATTTGGTATCTCTTACATCAAGATAATATGTTAGTATATAGTTCAAATTTCATTGTTATACTGCATTATCCAGTCATTCCATGGATAGGTGTAATGACTTTAGGATATTGCTTTGGCCAATTATACCATAAAGATTTTTCAGAAAAAATTAGAAAAAAATGGTTACTAATCTTAGGATTAAGCAGTATTGCCATATTCTTGGTGTTAAGAATCATTAATGTTTATGGAGATTTAGTCCCTTGGTCAATACAAGATAATGAAACTAAAACTTTGCTTTCTTTCTTTAAGGTAACCAAGTATCCACCTTCGCTGTTATACCTATGCATCACTTTAGGACCTGCTTTTCTGTTTTTATATGCAGTTGAAAACATTAAAAATAAATTTACCGATTTCTTTTTGGTCTATGGACGAGTTCCTCTTTTTTACTATTTCTTACATGTTTTGGTAATTCATGTTGTAGCCATTGTTGGCATACTAATTTTTGGAGGTAATTGGAGAGATATGATTTTAACTGCAGAAAACTTCAGTAATGAAAATCTTTCAACTTACGGTTATTCTCTTTTAGTTGTGTACATAGTTTGGATTGGTGTTGTGCTATTACTCTATCCATTTTGCAAAAAATATATGATTTACAAAGCCAATAATAAAGATAAATGGTATTTGAGTTATTTATAAATTAAATTAAAAAAATGACACAAAACGAAGAGGGATTAAAAAGAAGTGTTGGGCCAATAGGCTTATCTGCTAATATTATAAACATAATTATAGGTTCAGGAATTTTTGTGCTTCCAGCTATTATTGCTGCAAAAATGGGTGCTTCCAGCATTATTGCTTATATATTTTGTGGTTTTTTAATGGCTATGGTAATGTTATGTTTTGCAGAAGCAGGTAGTAAAGTAACAAACACTGGTGGCCCTTATACTTATATTGAAACTGCTTTTGGCGATTATGCAGGGTTTATTGGGGGAATTATTGCTGTAAGTGGCAATTTTTTTGCCGATGCCGCAGTATCAAATGCATTAGTAGATGTAATAGCTTCGACTTACCCAATATTTGGGAATGGGTGGGTTCGATTTTTATTTATTTTTATCCTGTTTTATGGCTTAGTTTATATTAATATAATTGGTTTAAAGCAAGGAATTGGATTGGTAAAATTTAATACCATAGTTAAACTTATCCCTTTGCTTTTACTTATTATTATTGGTTGGAAAAATGTTTCTTTAGGTAATTTGGAATTTCATTCCATGCCAAGTATTAAATCTTTAGGAGAAACATCTCTTATTTTATTTTTTGCATTTCAAGGCTGCGAAACAGGGCTTATTGTTGGTGGAGAAGTTATAAACCCT
The DNA here is from genome assembly GCF_043876835.1 of Gaetbulibacter sp. M235. Taxonomy (NCBI): domain Bacteria; kingdom Pseudomonadati; phylum Bacteroidota; class Flavobacteriia; order Flavobacteriales; family Flavobacteriaceae; genus Gaetbulibacter; species Gaetbulibacter sp. M235. The sequence goes on along the minus strand of NZ_JBAWJZ010000009.1, from coordinate 87,863 downwards.
AAACGTACCATTCCTAAAGCAGTTTTTATAAGTATCGCATCTGTAGTTATAATCTATATGTTGGTTCAAGGAGTTGCGCAAGGTGTTTTGGGCAGTGAATTACCAAACTTTAAGGCTGCACCGCTTGCCGAAACAGCCAAAGTAGTTTTTGGATCATTTGGGCCTATATTATTTCTCGTTGGTTCTATAGTATCTATGTTCGGTTTAATAAGTGGCTCAATATTAAACAGTCCAAGAATTTTATACGCGCTTTCAAGAGACAAGGTTATTCCTATAAATTGGTTGTCAAAAATCCATAAATCATTTGCTACACCTCACATTGCCATTTTTGTATATGCATCTATAGGCTTTACGCTAGCTGTTATAGGAAATTTTGAACAACTAGTAGTCATATCAACTAGTTCTATACTTTTACTTTATTTAGGTGTCGCCTTATCAGTAATTAAATTACGGAAAACCCATAAATCGTTACCAGGCGAGTTTATAATCCCTGGAGGTTTAACTGTACCAATACTATCCATAATAATTATACTTTATTTTCTATCAAATTTAGCTGTTAAAGAAATTATTGCCACAGTAATAATTATATGTGCTTTATCAATAATATTTTATTTAATAAAGTTTATAAAGAAAAATAAATTATGATAAAACTCTTTAGAAACATACGCCAAAGTCTTCTCAAAGAAGAGCAAACCAGCAGATATTTCAAGTACGCCATTGGAGAAATTGTGCTTGTTGTTATTGGAATTTTGATTGCATTAACAGTAAACAACTGGAATGAGCGCAACAAGATGGGTTCACAATTCAAAACAAGTATTGAAAACCTGTATAACTCCATCTCAAGAAAGGTTTGGTGAAATTTAGATGTCGTGACAGCTGGACTATCAATTGGGGTGGCGACACTTTCCCAGAAGGTAAAGGCTACCAAGACGGTCCGGATATAGAAATACCTGAGGATGGGAACTACCATATAACCCTAAACCTTACTGATAAAACATACCAATTTGAAAAGCTAAATGATTAAACTTTTTCGTAACATCCGCAAAAAACTAGTAACAGAAGGCAAAACTGCCAACTACCTTAAATATGCCATTGGCGAAATTGTGCTTGTAGTGATTGGCATTTTGATAGCCTTACAAATAAACACTTGGAATGACAACAAAAAAGAGAAAAGAGAAGAGCAACTTATCATCAAAAATCTAAATTTAGAATTTCAGAAGAACAAAAAAGAATTGCAGTTCTTTATACAGCATCACGATTCAATATTGGCCACTACCAAAACCATTATGAGTTTAATTGGAGCTTCAGATGATGTTCTAAAATCCCAAAATATAGATAGCCTCATATACCAAAGTATCGATTATTGGTCATACAACCCAAGTCAATCTGTAGTTTCTGACTTGGTTTCCTCAGGAAAACTTAACCTTATTTCATCAAGCGACCTAAGGCAACTTATTTTTGACTGGTCCAGCAAACTAGATGAAAAAAAAGAAGCTTATTCCACTATTGATGAAGTTACACAATCTATTTTATTGATCTATTTGACTAGACAAGGTTCCATGAAAAATATTGATCGTTACAGTTTTTTAAAATGGAAGAAAACATCCAATTTGAATCGGGACAACTTCAAACTCTTTCAAGATTTTGAATTTGAAAACAATATGGATAACCAAGCATGGAATTTAGCCAACTATATATCAGCCCTAAAAAATCTAGAAAAAGTAATTGATGATATTCTTGCAAAAACCAACTCTAATCCATGATAAAGCTTTTTAAAAATATTCGTAAAAAACTTCTAAAAGAAGGAAAAACCACCAATTACTTAAAATATGCTATTGGTGAAATCGTCCTTGTCGTGATTGGCATTTTGATAGCCTTGCAAATTAATAACTGGAATGAACAGCGCAAGGCCAAAATTATAGAAGCCATTTTTTTTGAAGATGTGCTTCAGGATTTGAAAAAGGACCAGGACAGGCTTGAATATTATGAATTATTTCATACAAAAAGAGCTGAATACTTAGACACGCTTTTGACCTATTTGAGAAATCCTCAAAAAACTATGGGTATCGACAAATTTCAGCAGTATGTCGAGCCTTTGTATTATTCGGTTAGCGCCACCTGTTATTCCACTTCTTTTGAATCTGCAAAGGCCACAGGCGTATTTAACGACATTGAAGCCAAAGGCCTCATCAAGGATCTTTCACAATACTATAGCGATTTTGCCCAGATTGAAAATAATTTCACCTCCATTACCCGATATATAGAAGATAAATTTGAACCCATCATGTACAACTTCCCCGAAGGTAAAATGAATAAAGAAACTGGGAACCTGGTCATCAACGAAGAAAATGTACAGGCATTTTACGGTAAAATAGCTGCAATTGAGGACAACCGAAACATTACCATTGACTATGAAATAATTTTAAGAACTCCAAGGATGGAAAACTATTTAATAGGCGATATGGGAAGGACATTTAATGCCATCGGAAAAATAAAATCGAGACAGAAAAAACTAAAAGAATTAATGCAAAAAATTGAACAACGTGATTAAACTATTTCGTAATATTCGCAAAACTCTGATTAAAGAAGGTAAAACTACCAACTACCTTAAATATGCCATCGGCGAAATTGTGCTGGTGGTGATTGGGATTTTGATTGCATTGCAGATTAATAACTGGAATACTTCTCGTATTGCTTCTATTGAAGAAAGTGAAATATTGAGCAATATCAACTCAGAATTTAAACAAAACAAAGAAAATTTAAACAATGATATTTTATTAACTGCACAAAGTATTGCCACAGGTAAGCACATAATGAGTTTAATAAATAATGATGATGAAATTCTTAAAACTAAAAATATAGATAGCCTTTTGTTTGCTGTTTTTGAATATCCCGGCATCAATATTTCAGAAAATACAATTATTGAAATCATACAGTCTGGAAAATTTCAAAATTTAACTAACACCAAATTGAAACAATTAATAATTGATTGGACACAGAAAAAAAATAAAGCTCAATCAAATCTTGATGATACCAAATTAAATTCTAAACAATTAATTTCCTATTTGTACAAAAGATATCCTATAAAAAACATTGATGCTTACGGTATTTTAAAATGGAAAGATAATTCAACTATAATTATTAATAAAAACTTGATTTTTAAAGATATTGAATTTGAAAATCTAGTTGACGATCTTTTATATAAATTAGTAAATCTTCAAGAAAAATTAAAAATATTACAAGATATAATTGATGCCATCATTGCAGAATCTCAAACACAAAAATGATAAAACTCTTTAGAAACATCCGTAAAAAACTTGCAGCTGAAAATAAAGTTCCAGCGTATTTACGCTATGCCATTGGCGAAATTGTACTGGTGGTTATTGGTATTTTGATCGCCTTACAAGTAAATAACTGGAATGAGACACGTATTGAACAAAAAAGAATCAAGCAATACGCAAAATCATTGATTCAAGACTTAAAAAACGATATAGAAATGCTTAAGGTAAGTAAATTTCAAGCTGAAAAAAAATTCATGTATATAGACAGTTTAAGACAATATGTTAACATTACCCCTTATTCTAACTTATCCAATACAGACTTATATGTTATTGCCCATGACATTATGTACAGACCTTATTTTTGGAACCGCGCAACATTAAATGAATTAAAAAATTCTGGTGGACTTCGCTACATTTCTAATGATAGTTTGCAAAAAAAAACTGGTAGCTTATGAAAGCTTTTCAAACCATTTAGATGAAGACTTTCAATTCGACAAATCCAATGCTGAGAAGGGGGACGATATCATGGCGTTACTTTTAAATTTGAATTCTCCTTATATATCTAAAATAGTAGTGCTTGAGAATAGTGATTTTAACGATCTTTTTTTTAATATTTACAACACTGAAGCATATCGAGATTCAAAAGCAAACGACATAAAGTTGCTAAGTTATGATGACATCCTTATTAAAAAGTTTGTGAATACCTTTATATTAATACAAGATAACTATCGTATACGTGCCTTTAAAGAAATGCCAAAAATAATTAATGATGCAAATGACCTTATCAACCTTTTAAAAAAAGAGTACAACTTATGAACGGATTTGATATTGTAATGGTATTTGCGGTTATTCTATTCGCCAGATTAGGAGCCAGACTTATTTCTAAATACATTGAAATGAAAAAGAATAACAAAAAAAATGATCATAAGGACTAAATAATATCAAGAGTATATAAAAGTTTATTAAAAACCAATTTCTGCTTTCTAGACTTTCCGGTAAATTCAATTCACAAAAACTGTCTTTAAAATGTTATATATTAGTATAACTTTTTTATTTCAATATATCACAGCAAATGAAAATTTTGAAATCTGCAATTACTTCAACCATATTATTAATAATGTCTCACTGTTGTATTGCTCAAGCCAATGGGTACAAAGAAGTTCAATTAACTGATAATACTTTTGACAATAGATATGCCAGTTATAACAAAAGTGGCGATTTAATTTTATTTGAATCAAACAGAGATGGTCACTGGCAAATTTATACCATGGATGTTAATGGTAACCACCAAAAGCGATTAATTAATAGTGTTTATAATGATAGACGTCCTGCGTGGAATCCTCTTAAGAATATTATTTTGTTTGAATCAGACAGAAGTGGCACCAACGAATTGTATAAATTATATTTGGATACTAATACCATTCAAAAAATACCCATGTCATTAAATGGTAATAAGTCATTTGGTCAATTTGCCCCTAACGGAGTAGATGTGGTTTTTAATTATGAAAATTCAAGCGAGGATATTGACATTTACTCAATAACCCATAACGGTAAACGACAAAAAATGTTAGTTGATGATACTTATAAAAAATTGAGACCCATTTTTTCTCCAAAAGGAAATAGTATTGTGTATTACACCAATAAAAATAACACGGGTGATACGGATGTTATTTATGTTTATAATTTATTTCTGAAAGAAAAGAATAAGTTAACGTATTTTAAAGATCAAAGCCAATATCCTGCATATTCAAATACTGGAAGACGAATTGCATATTCAACATCTTACAAAGATGAACAACCAGAAATATACATTATGGACTCTGATGGGGATAATAAAAAAAGAATAACATTTAACGATACTGAAGATATCTTACCCTATTGGTCACCAAAAGATATAAATATACTTGTTTCAAGACTTATTAATAATAGATATCAAATTTGTAAAATACTCTTAAAAGAGCCATTATAAATTATAAAAATCACTCTTTAACTTTACCTGTAAAAACACTCGCTTTTGAGTTATAAGGATTACCCGAAGACCGCCTAAAAGATACTATTTGTCCACAATGCCAAACGGCATCTTCAATTGGGCCATTAAGGTTGTTCCAAAAAGGGAATTCGCGTGCTCCAAAAATCAGTTTGAATTGAGAAACATCCTCTGAGTTTCTTAAAATATCTGCTGCTGTTTTTATGTTCTCTAAAGTTTGTTTTCTTTTTTCTGAAAATGTCGATTCAAGAATATCATTCCCTCCTTCATTTGATTTTTTTAATGTAGCATTAACAATCACTTTTGACAATCCATAAATATGCTCAATAGTTTCTCCACTTGTCCTTGCCTCTTCACTTGGTTTAAAATTTAAATCATTTTCTGTTAATCCTTCTGTTGCCCAATAATATCTAAAACCCAAACCATCTAACATCCTAGCTGCAACACTACCAGCTGTATATGTTTCTGGGTAATCTGGAATTTCATAATAAGGTAATTTAGTTTTCATATCTGTTTGAGATTGAAGTTGAAACGCAATAAAAAGGGTAAGTATTAATAACATTTTCATTATTTCACTCCGTATTTATCAAACAAATACATTAAAGATGTCATGCTTGCAGCACCAAGTTCTAATTCCCTTTTATTTATGGCATCAAATGTATCATTACTAGCATGATGATAATCGAAATAACGTTGAGAATCTGGTTTTAATCCAGCTAAAACTATCTTATCATTTTTTAAAGGACCAACATCAGCACCACTTTCACCTTTTTCAAAATAATGTATCAAATAAGGCTTGAATAAGGGTTCCCAAGATAATACCTGGCTTAAATTAGCATCATCACAATCAAATGAAAAACCTCTCGGTGTAAATCCGCCAGAATCACTTTCCAAAGCAAAAACATGTTTTTCTCCTTTTTGTTCAGCTACTTCTGCATATTTTTTTCCACCCCTTAAACCGTTTTCTTCATTCATAAATAATACGACTCTAATACTATGCTTAGGTTTAATATCTGATTCCTTTAATAATCTTAAAACCTCCATAGATTGTACAATTCCTGCGCCATCATCATGTGAACCATCTCCTAAATCCCAAGAATCTAAATGACCTCCTACAACCATATATTCATTAGGGAATTCACTTCCAGTAATTTCTCCAATAACATTATAAGATTGAACATCTTTTAACTGCTTGCAACTTTGTTTAAAATAGAATTTCACATTTTTATCAAGCTCTAGCATGGTGCTCAACAATTCGGCATCGTTTGTGGAAATAGCTGCTGATGGAATTCTTTGTTCTACTGGCAAATCATTATAGGTCATAGCACCTGTATGAGGTAAATCATCTAATCGCAAATTCATTGATCTCACAATAACTGCAGCTGCACCATATTTAGCTGCTTCAACAGCTCCCAAGTAGCGTTGATTAACACAACCTCCATAAGCTTCATGGGTCTGAATTAAATCGGCCTGCATGGGTCTGTTATAAAACACTATTTTTCCTTCAATATTTTCTTTTCCTAAAGCTTCAAGTTCTTCAAAATTATGAACTTCTACAACATTGGCTTTAATTCCTAAAGCAGGTGTTTCCACAGAGCCGCCAAGGGCACAAATATTTACGGTAGTAGTTTTTCCCGGTTCACTTTCTATAAAGGCATATTCTTTAGCGCCTCTGACCCATTTTGGAACCATAACTGGTTGCAACCAAACTTTATCCAATCCTAACTTGTCTAACTCCTCTTTTCCCCATTCAACTGCTTTTTCTGCTCCTAAAGAACCTGATAACCTGCTTCCAATTTGATTTGACAAATAATTCAACCAATCGTAGCTTTTTCCGTTTGTTAAGGACTGTTTGTAAAATTCTTTAATTACTTCTTCATCTGATTGTGAAAAAACTGGAACAGTAATTAAGAGCGCTAATAGAAAAAAGGTAGATTTAAACTTAACCATATGTTTTATTTTAGATTTTAAAGGTAGTATTAATCAAAATTTTAAGATGTGAACAAATTCATAAAATTTATAGAAAATAACTTGATTTGTTATGATTCACTTTCAAGTTGTTGCTTATAAATCTCAATATTCGATTTTAAGTCATCGTCAACATCAGGATATTTAATATCTGTATAAGTGCTTAAAGTATCATACATTATTTTAGCGACAATATAACGCGCTGTCGATTTATCGTCCGCTGGAATATTGTACCATGGCGCATATGGTGTTGATGTTCTGTTTATGGCATCTTCATAACACTCTTGATATTTTTCCCAAAGTTTACGCTCTTTTAAATCGCCGGCTGAAAATTTCCAGTGTTTTTCTGGTTTTTCCAATCGTCGTAGTAACCTTTGTCTTTGTTCTTCTTTAGAAAGATTTAGAAAGAATTTAAAGATAATGGTTCCGTTTTCAGATAAATGCTTTTCAAAATTATTTATTTGCTCAAACCGTTTATCCCAAAAAGCATCATTAACATCTTCAACCGATTTTACTGTTGGAATATTTTCAGATAAAATATATCCGGGATGAACTCTGGTAACCAATACATTTTCATAATGCGTTCTATTGAAAACTGCAAATTTCCCTCTAACCGGAAGTACTAAATAATGTCGCCATAAATAATCATGGCCCAATTCTAATTCGGTTGGCACCTTAAAACTATGAACAACAACACCTTGAGCATTAAAATCTTTAAAAACTTCTCGAACCAGACTGTCTTTTCCAGAAGTATCCATGCCTTGGAGGCAAACCAAAACAGCATATTTACCTTGTGCATACATGGTGTCTTGAATACTACTTAGTTTTATTCTAACTTCTTCTAATTCTTTATTTATTTTTTTTTCGGAAACCTTTAAATCATAGTGTGTGGAGACTTCTTTTAAATTAATTTTTGATGATAAGCGAAACTCTTCAAGTGAAATTCTTTTCATAAGTCAATCCTTTTAAATAGTTTATAAATATAACGAAAACAATAAACTCGATGAAATGCACCTTACTTTAATATGTTTTTAATATTTTTGGGCACCTACTTATTAATTTTACACCAAATACCATGAAAAGAAACTACCTTTTTTATTTATTCATTATTATTTGTTTAAAATTTCAAGGACAGACTAACTGTTCTGAAGCAGATTCTGATTTAATATATGCCTACTCTGATATAAAAACGTCATACGAATCCAATAACATTTCACATTTAAAGTATAACGCACATAAATCGCTCGAAGCTTTTAAACTTGCTAAACCAAAATTAAAATCCTGCGGTTGCGAAGCTTCATATAATCTTGTTTATGACGCTATAGAATTATTAGAAAAAGTTGATCCAACTGAAACTTATGAAGATGGAAGATTTTATGTGAAAAGAGTTAGAGAGCTTGCCAAACAAAGTATTATTGAATTGGATAAATGTACAGCTGGAGCTGATGTTCAAAAAGACAATAGTCTTGAAACATTGCAAAATGAGCAAGAAGCATTAAGAAAGCAACAAATGGAGCTGAAAGCAAAGGAAAAAGAAATTCAGCTTAAATTAAAGCAACAACAAGAAAAGGAATTAACACTTCAAAAAGAGCAAAAAATAAGTAAATACGAAACTGCACTTTCTACAAGTTTAAAAAACTACAATGACATATTAAAAATATGCAACTGCGAAAGTGAGATTACAGCTTTTAATGAAAATTCAGATTCTTTAAAAGATAAAAGCCTTGAAGAGATTAAGACTTATTATATCAAAATTATTAAGTCTGTATCATCAGATTATTTAAGTGCTTTAAATTCCTGTACCAACAACTAAAACTTTTAAATTAAATTTTGAGGATTAAGATTTTTAGTTTTAATACAGTAAAAGGATTTAGAATAAATTATTTAGACGCAAACAATTTTACATCATTCTCGGTAACTTCTTTATCTCCAAGAATGATTAATCGTTCTACGACATTTCTAAGCTCTCTAATATTTCCTGTCCAGTCATAATCCTGTAATAATTTAATTGCTTTATCTGAAAAAAGTTTTTTTGCAGTTCCATGTTCACTGGCAATTTTTTCTGTAAAATGATTAATTAGCAACGGAATATCTTCTCTCCTATCATTTAACGAAGGAACTTGGATTAAAATAACAGCAAGTCTGTGATATAAATCTTCTCTAAACCTGCCGCTTTCAATTTCCTTTTTTAAATCTTTGTTGGTAGCAGCAATAACACGAACGTCAACTTTAATATCCTTATCGCTTCCAACACGTTGTATTCTGTTTTCTTGAAGTGCACGCAATACTTTTGCTTGGGCAGACAAACTCATATCACCTATTTCATCTAAAAAAATAGTTCCTTGATTTGCTGCTTCAAATTTACCCGCTCTGTCTTTTACTGCACTCGTAAAAGCACCTTTAACATGTCCAAACAATTCACTTTCTATAAGTTCACTTGGTATTGCCGCACAATTTACTTCAATCATGGGTCCATTTGCACGATCACTTTTTTCATGCAACCAATGTGCAACTAGTTCTTTACCTGTACCATTTGAACCTGTAATAAGAACACGTGCATCTGTTTGTGCAACCTTCTCAATCATATTTTTAATAAGAGAGATGGCATTGCTTTCTCCTATCATTTCAAAGTTTTTGCTGACTTTCTTTTTCAGTAATTTGTTTTCAACAACAAGTTCTTTTCTATCTAAAGCATTTCTAACGGTATTGAGAAGTCTGTTTAAATCTGGTGGTTTTGAAATGTAATCAAAAGCACCCATACGCATTGTATTTACAGCGGTATCTAAATCGCCATGACCAGAAATCATAACAATAGGAATTTCTGGCTTTAATTTTTTTGCTGCTTCCAATACTTCAACACCATCCATTTTTGGCATTTTAATATCACAAAGCACTAAATCATAATCTTCTTTTTTTATTTTCTCGATTCCATCTAATCCATCAACTGCTTCTTCAACTTGATATGTATCATTTTCTTCAGAAAGAATTTTTACAAGCACTCTCCTGATTGCAGCTTCATCTTCAACTATTAAAATTTTTGGCATATTCTTAATTTTATTTTTGAATAATATGAATACCTCTTTGAGGGAATGGAATACTAATATTATGTTCTCTAAATAATCTATCTATTTCAAATCGAATGTCGCTTTTTGGTCCGTTGGCATTAAAACTATCACCTAATGTAAATACAACTTTAAAGTTTAATGAGCTGTCACCAAAATCTGTAAACTGTACGGATGTATCTTGATGATCTAAAACTTCTTGATTCGAATTTGCGGCTTGCAATAGCAACTTTTTAACTAACTGTACATCGCTTCCATAGGCTACTCCAACAGTAACACTCTCTCTAGTGGTTGCTCCATTTTGTGTCCAATTGTACAGGCTGTTTTCTAAATATAAATGATTTGGTATGATTAACACTCTATTATCAACAGTAACTGCTCTAGTAGTTCGCAATTTAATTTCTTCTACACGCCCCACTTTACCGTTAATCTCAATAATATCACCAACATGAACAGATTGATCAATAAGTATAAAAACTCCAGAAATTATATCTTGAAATAAGGTTTGTAATGCTAACCCAATACCTATTAATAAAGCTGCCGATGCTGCAAAAACGGTTGTGACATTAACGCCTACGCTATCTAAAGTTATTAATGAAATTATTATATAAATGAGCCATCTAAAATATCCAAAAACTACATTAAATTTAGCTTTATCATCTTCAGGAAGTCTTTTAGTAATTAACCGTAATAAGAGTCTCAACACCAAGGTTGTTAAAAAAATAACCGTAATAATTATCAATATGTCTTTTACAGATATGCTTATATCCTTTCCTATATCCATATGTTGGTTAAGAAAAGTCTTTATGTCTTCCCAAAAAGTACTCTTTGTAATCGTGTTTTCTATTTTTTTTAATTCTTGATTCATCTCAATATTTTATCCACTTAATCAATTCTTTATATGTAGGTTTTTTTCCATACATTAAAATACCAACTCTGTAAATTTTAGCTGCAAACCAAACAGTAAATAAGAATGTACCAACTAATAACAACAATGATACCAATTGTTGCCATATTGGAACACCAAACGGAATTCTCATAAGCATAACTACAGGTGAAGTAAATGGAATAAATGAAAATACTGTAGAAACCGTGCCATGTGGATCTTCAATAACTGTAAAAAACCCAATATAAACTGCTAAAATTAAAGGCATTAAAATGGGTAATATAAACTGTTGGGTATCAGTTTCATTATCTACTGCTGCACCAATCGCAGCATATAATGAACTGTATAATAAATAACCACCAATGAAAAACAAAATAAAGGCAACTATTAAATTTGTCATTGGAAGATGGTGTAATGAATCATATACATCTTGAATTTGCATATGTATATTGGAATTATTCATAGCCTCTTCCATAATTTGTTGATTGGGAGATTGTGCTCGGGAAGTGTCAATTCCAAAAACAACAGATACCGTAAACAATAAAGCTCCGCCTATAAAAAGCCAAATAATAAATTGTGTAATTCCGGCTAATGAAGTTCCGATAATTTTACCCAACATTAATTGCATTGGTTTTACAGATGATATGATGACTTCTATAATTCTGCTCGTTTTTTCTTCAATAACGCTTCGCATAATCATATTGCCATAAATAATGATAAACATGAACAATAAATACCCGGAAGCTCCGCCAAATGCCAATTTAATCACACTGTCAATTTTAGAGGTTTTTTCACCTTCAAAACTTTCTTGAACAATATTAATATTGGTTTTTGATTCTTCAATCATTGCAATATCAACACCTTTCTTTTGAAGTTTTAAATTTTCAATTTTCTTATCAATTTTAGCTTCTAAATTCGAAATGATCGTTATCGATGGAGAATCTTCTGAATAAAATTTGATTTGATTTGAGATTGAATCTAAGTTCGAAATTTTTTCAATATGCAATAAGCCATATGCTTCAGTTTGTTTTACAAAATCTTTGGCATCATTTAAAGACATGTTTTCTAAAAAATTATAAGTGATTTTGTCCTCACTTTTAAAATCGTCTTTAACTAATCCTGTTTCGTCTAAAATATCAATAGTTCTTTGTTTATCATTATTTAATTGCGACAAATAAGCCACAACCGTGATAAGAGCAATCATAATAACTGGACTTAAAATAGTCATTACTATAAATGATTTGTTCTTAACCTTGGTTAAATATTCGCGTTTTATAATAAGTGGTAAATGGTTCATAATTAATTATTCTTTACTGTTTGAATAAAAATATCGTTAACACTTGGTATCAATTCAACAAAATGAGAAACTTCACCATTATTACATAAAAAGCTTAACAATTCATTTGGTTTTTCTCCTTCAGAAAGTTTGATGTTTAGTTTTAACTCTTCTCCTAAAGTTTTAAAACTAGCTGGAGAAATTTGAAATTTATTTGCTAACTCTTTTTCTAACGCTCCTTTTTGATTTGATAAAATCCCAACTTCATAAGTATTTGTTTTGTATTGACGTTTAATATCAATCAGCCTGCCATCAAGGATTTTATTTGATTTATTTATTAATGCAATATCGTCACACAATTCTTCAACAGATTCCATTCTATGTGTTGAGAAAATAACGGTTGCACCATCTTCTCTTAGTTTTAAAATTTCATCTTTAATTAAATTGGCATTAATGGGATCAAAACCAGAAAAAGGTTCGTCAAAAATTAAAAGTTTAGGTTCGTGTAAAACAGTAACAACAAACTGGATTTTCTGTGCCATTCCTTTTGATAGCTCCTGGATTTTTTTGTTCCACCAGTCACCAATCTCTAGTCTATCAAACCAATATTTTAATTTTTCTTTGGCTTCTTTATGACTCAAGCCTTTTAATTGAGCTAAGTATAGAGCTTGGTCACCAACTTTCATAGATTTGTACAATCCGCGTTCTTCTGGTAAGTAACCTATATCTTTAATATGAGACCCATTCAAAGGTTCTCCATCTAAAAACACTTTACCAGAATCTGGCATGGTAATTTGATTAATAATCCTTATAAGTGTTGTTTTTCCTGCTCCATTTGGACCTAATAAACCATAAATACTTCCTTTAGGAACAGAAATAGATGCTTTATTAAGGGCTGTAAATGATCCATAATTTTTAGTAACATCTTGAACTTCTAATATATTACCCATTCTTAATTTTTAATTGCAATTTGTGTAAATATATTAAATGTTACCTATTAACTTTTATAATAAAATGATAAAGTTAGCAAATGTTATTAAAAACAAAACCCACCCTCAATGTGAATTAAGGATGGGAAAAAAATTGCTATGAAAAAGAAAATATCACTAATTAAAGTGATATTCAAATATAATGTTTTTTATTAAATAATTAATTAAATAATATAATACTTTTTATTTTTAAAAAGTATTATAGCATTAAAATCTATGAAAACATGTCTTTTACTTTCTCAAAAAATGATTTATCACCACTATCAGGTTTTGGAGTAAAATGGTCATCATCTTTCATACTTTCAAAAAATTCTTTTTGTTGCTTACTTAATGTTTTTGGTGTCCAAACATTAACATGCACCAACAAATCACCTCTACCATAACCATTAATACTTGGGATACCTTTACCACGCAATCTTAATATTTTTCCAGATTGAACTCCTGGCTCTATCTTAATACGAACCTTACCAGTTACCGTATCAATCTCTTGAGATGCTCCTAAAATAGCATCAGGCAGGCTCACATATAAATCGTAGTGCAAATTATCGCCTTCACGTTGCAGTTTTTCATGCACTTCCTCTTCTATAGCAACCAATAAATCACCTGAAACGCCATTTCCTGGTGCTTCATTTCCTTTTCCAGCTACTTTAAGTTGCATACCATCAACCACTCCAGCAGGTATTTTTATTGAAACCGTTTCTTCAGCAACTTTTAACCCTTGCTCATCGGCATCAGCTGGTTTTTTATCAATTATCTGTCCTGCACCACCACAAACATTACAAGTGGCAGCAGTTTGCATTCTACCTAAAATTGTATTGGTAATTCTGGTTATTTGACCACTTCCATGACAAGTAGTACACGTTTTATATGTAGTTCCTTTGGCTTGGACTTTTCTTCTAACTTTAATTTTTTTCTCAACACCATTAGCAATTTCCTCTAAAGTTAATTTCACTCTGATTCTCAAATTGCTTCCTTTAACACGACGTTGGCCGCCACCGCCACCAAATCCAGAAAAACCTCCGCCACCAAAAGCTCCCCCAAAAATATCACCAAACTGACTGAATATGTCATCCATATTCATGCCACCTCCACCAAAACCGCCACTTCCATCAAAAGCCTGATGACCAAACTGATCATAACGTGCTTTTTTATCGGCATTACTTAAAATTTCATAAGCCTCTGCTGCTTCTTTAAATTTTGCTTCGGCCTCTTTATTATCTGGGTTTTTATCGGGATGGTATTTTATTGCCATCTTTCTATAAGCCTTCTTTATTTCTTCAGCTGAAGCTCCTTTGCTTACACCCAAAATTTCGTAATAGTCTCTTTTTGCCATGTAAGTATCTTATTGTCCGATTATTACTTTTGGAAAACGAATTACTTTATCGCCTAAAGCATATCCTTTTTCAATAACATCTATAATTTTACCTTTTAAATCTGCTGAAGGTGCTGGTATTTGAGTAATTGCTTCGTGATTATCAGCATTAAAAACATCTCCATTTGAAACCTTTAAAGCAGATAGTCCTTTTTGTTCTAAAGTTGCTTTTAATTTATTACTGATTAATTCTACACCTTTTAAAAGATCTTTCTCGTCTGTTTTTGAAATTTCAATATATGCCCTATCAAAATCATCTAAAACAGGCAATAAAGCTTTCATAACTTCTTCATTTGCAGTTTTAAAAAGTTCAATTCGTTCTTTAGAAGTACGCCTTTTATAATTTTCAAATTCGGCAAATAATCTTAGAAATTTGTCTTTCTCTTGTTTAATTTCTTCTTGCAATTTCTCTTCTATTGTTTGTTCTTGGGCTAATTGTTGCTCAACTTCAACCGTTTCGTTTTGAACATTATCAACTTGTTCAGTTTCTATATCTTTTTGTTTATCCTTTTTACTCATTGTAGCATTCAATTTTTTCAATACAAAAGTTAGTTGGCAAAAGTACTGCCATTATTATAAAAATGTCAAAATGTCACTAACTTTTTTTCATGAAATTTTATATGCTGAGTTATATTTTGTAAAAAACAATAAAATGAATACTAAAAGTTTGAAAAAAAATAAAAGAGAGTTTTAAAAACTCTAATGGAGACTTTAGTCTAGTAATATTAAAATGTTCCTATGAAGAATGGAAGACTATTGAAAAAGGGAAGTATAAACTAAGTAAATATAATTACTATTGCATAGTTACATTGCTATATTTTGCATTTATAACTATAGATTTTGGGCTACTTAAATTACCTGTAGAAAAACTTGAAACATTTTCTTTATTACTCTTTTTAGGGTGAACAAGATGTGACTTATTTCCTTTGTATTGCATGTTATATTCCACTTTAGGAAGCACAATAAGAGCATCACTATTCTCTAATGTTATGTTTAAGTTTGTGAAAACATCATCTATTTTTAAGACTTTAAGATTACCTATAGTACCATTTATTATAGCATTATTAACTAAGTTTTTAATAGTAATGTTTGATGCGTTTGACGTTAGCATTAAACTTTTTACATTATCAATTTCAGCATTTTTTACATAATTTAAATTAAGAGTTCCTAAATTCCAATTGGTTACAAAAATTGGAGAATAGGAAGCATTAATGGAAGTTTTACTTCCATTAATGCTGTTTGCCATAAGTTTTGTGTGTGATAAATCTGCTTTTAAATTATCAATATTTGATGCGAATTTTAATTCACCATATCTTACATTCACTTTCAATTTTGTGTCTTTTGGCATTTTAATCTTAATAGTTTTTTTAACTTTAGAACTATTATTATTCATCATTTTTTCAATTTTAACACGTCTTTCATCAGCAAATTTAGCACGCTCTGCTGCTTGTTTCTCTCTTTCTGCAACCATTTTTTCTCTTTCTGCAACACGCTCTTCTACTCTAGCGTTTTGCTCTTCAATTCGTTTGGCTCTTTCTTCCATTTGTTTAGCAAAACGTTCTCCCCACTCTTCCATCTGTTTTCCATATTTAGCTTCCCATTCCTTGCCAAATTTCTCTCCCCAAGCTTCCATTTCCTTTCCGTATTTTTCACTCCATTCTTTTCCAAATTTCTCTCCCCAAGCTTCCATCTTTTTTTCATAATCTTTACCAAAATTCTTATCAAAATTTTTAGACCATTGTTCCATGTATGCATCTCCATCCTTTTTGTAAGCATCATAGTCAAAATTCATTTTACTAATGCCTTCTGGTAACTCTGGCAATTCAGGCATGTTTGGTATATTTGGCATTTCTGGCATCCTTGGTATTTCTGGCATTTCCGGTAAATCAGCCAATTCAAACTTTAATTCCTGCAAAACTGCATTAACTGCATCAGTATCAAAATCTTCAGTTTTATATCCCCAAACAAATGGAGAACTACCTTTTGTTGAAATAGTAACCAGACTATTTGTTCCATTAACACTTACTTGCCAGTCTTTTAAAGCTTCTTGGAGTTCTTCTTTTGAAAGTTCTTCGCCTTCAATATAAGCTTCAATTTCAACTGAATCTTTATTCCAAGTATCAAATACTATATTACAATAGCTAGTATTTAAATCAATGGTCACATCTTTATCAACTTTAATGGTTTGTGATACTTTAGTTAGTTTTTGTTGTGCCGTAATACTTCCTGCAATACATACAGCAAGTGTGAATAATCTTAATTTTAATATTATTAACCGTTTCATTTTTTGATTTTTAGATTGATTGTGACGCTCCTTCAGTTTTTGTGTTTGAAGCGTTTAATTCATTTAACTGTTCTCTTAATCGATATAAAAGATTTAATCGATATTTTAAATTATCAATTAAGGCATTAACTGTTAATTCACTTGGTCCGTTTTCGGTTAATTCAACAGATAGATTCTCGTATTCCTTGTTTAAAACATTTATTTGCTCAAGGTATCCATCAAACACATCCTTTGTTTCTGGAGTGTATTTCATTTTAGACAATTCTAAATTGATACTTGCCAAATAATAATCTTCAACCTTTTTAAGACCAGGAGACACATCTCCTAATGTTTTGGTTTCCACCGTTTTTGTTTCTACAACATTATTTGTTGGTGCAACAGGAATTGAAGGTTGAAAATATTTAAACGCACCAAAACTTAAGCCTAATAAAACAATTAAACTCGCTGCAATTTGCAACCAACTAAAATTAGTTTTCCTTTTAACTGGCATTGCGTCGTTTAACTTTTCAAGAAACCTTTCTTGATGATTTTCAGGCATCTTCTCTTGAGTTACTTTTTGTTCGTTTTTAAACAACTCTCTAATATCTTGTGCCATCTTTTTTAAGGGTTAACAGTTCTTGTAATTTAATTTTTCCTCTTGATAATTGCGTTCTGGATGCTATTTCTGAAATGTTTAAAATCTCTGCTATTTCTTGATGATCATACCCTTCAATTAAATATAACATCAATACATATTGATATTTTTCGGGCAACTCTTCAATAGCTTTTTTTACATCTTGTATTGTAATTGCATCATCTACCAACCATTTGTCTTCATCATCAGCATCAATAACTTTAAGGTGCACCTCTTCTAAATCAACCAAATGTTGCTTTTTAGATTTTAAGAAATCAATACTTTTATTAATGACAATACGTTTTAACCAAGACCCAAAAGTAACCTCTGCTTTGTATTGATGCAATTTTGTAAAAGCTTTAATAAAAGCTTCTTGCACCACATCTTCAGCATCCTGAGCATCTTTCAAAAACCTTTTAGCAACAATATACATCCCGTCGCAGTACTGGTTGTATAACTGCAATTGTGCTTTTCGGTTGTTTTGTTTACATTGCTCAATAATGTCAACTTGAAACATACTAGGTCTACTTTTGGTTTTAGTTAGTTCGTTTTAAAAGACGATGAAAAAAAAAGAGTGTTGCAAAATTTAATTTATTTTTTTAAAATAATACAAAATTTAATAAATCTACGTTAAGTATTTTTCATATAAACCATTTTAATTTACCTTTATAAATAAATATCAAATTGCTTATGAATAAGTTTTTGAAACGCCTCCTAATTATTTTATCAATTGTTGCTTTAGGTCTTTTTTTATATTCCTATTTTGTTGAAAACATTTTTGCAACTCGATTGAGTCCTAAGGACACGGTTGAATTTAAATTCAATGATTTAAAACTTAAAGTTACTTACAACAGACCTTATAAAAAAGGCCGAGACATTTTTGGAGCTTTAGTACCTTTTAATAAAGTATGGCGAACTGGTGCCAATGAAGCTACTACTTTTTCAACCAATCAGCCGTTATATATTAAAGGATTTACCATTCCTGCTGGAGAATATACTATTTGGACAGTTCCTAAAGATAGCGTTTGGCAAGTAATGCTTAATACAAAAAAATATCCTTGGGGTGTTGATGCTGAGATGAAACCTATGTGGGATCCTAATTATGATTTGCTTGAAATTGATGTGCCAGTTGAAAAGCTAAATTCTGTAGTTGAACAGTTTACAATAGGTTTTGATAATACTACCGGTAGTTTAGAATTAACTATGGCGTGGGATCAAACCAAAATTGCAGTACCCTTAGATACTACCAATAATCCTGAATGATAATTGTAATTTTAATAGAATTTGTCTAAAACAAAAAAAACATCTTCGTCTATTCAAGAAAAAAAAGGAGTGTCTCAGCAAGATATAACCAATGAAGATTCTATTAAAGCCATTAAAAATAAGCGTAAAGCCAAGCTAAAAATTGATGATTTAGTTAGTGATATTCTAAACAGAAACATTACAGCGTTAAGCAGAGGCATTACTCTAGTTGAAAGTAAAAATACGGAGCACATAAATCTAGCCAACAGCTTATTAAAAAAATGTTTGCCACATGCAAATAAATCTATTAGAATAGGAATTACAGGTGTTCCAGGTGTTGGTAAAAGTACATTTATTGAAACTTTTGGAAACTATTTAATCTCTTTAGGTAAAAAGGTTGCTGTGTTAGCAATAGACCCAAGTAGTTCTTTATCAAAAGGGAGTATTTTAGGTGACAAGACAAGAATGGAAAATTTGGTGAAAAATCCAAATGCATTCATTAGGCCTTCTGCTTCAGGAGATTCGTTAGGAGGTGTTGCACGCAAAACAAGAGAGAGCATTATTTTATGTGAAGCAGCAGGATTTGACATCATTATTATAGAAACTGTAGGTGTTGGGCAAAGTGAAACAATTGTCCACAGCATGGTGGATTTCTTTTTACTGCTTCAATTAACCGGTGCCGGCGACGAATTACAAGGCATTAAACGTGGTATTATCGAAATGGCTGATGCTATTGCTATTAATAAAGCGGATGGGGATAATTTAAAACGTGCTAAAATGACTATGATTGAATATCATAGAACACTTCATTTATATCCTGAAAAAGCATCAAATTGGTTACCAAAAACAACCATTTGTAGCGCCTTAAAAAATGAAGGAATTGATACAATATGGAAAATTATTGAAGAGTATATTAAAATTACACAAGAAAATAATTATTTCTATCAAAAACGAAATGAACAAAATAAATATTGGCTAATACAAACTATTGAAAATCAATTAAAAACAGAATTTTTTAATAAACTAAGTATTAAAAAAGAACTTCAAAAACAATTAGACTTAATCAATACCAATAAAACAACACCTTTTGTTGCCGCTGAATTACTCTTATCAATGAAATGAATGCTAGATTATTTTTTGGTTAATCAAAAACATAAAAAGTACGCTTAAGACAATATTAAGAAATCACCTTATTTTAATTTAAGTTTTCAGCTTACATTTGCAAAAAACAAAGCGTAACTAAACAAACTAAACCATGTTTAACAAATTATTCCCAAGTAGGTTTTCTTTACTTAAAACATTTGTATTATTTTTTCTTATCCTATCCTTTTTTGTTAGACTAGTATTATTTATTTGGAGTTTTTCAGAAACCGACACTTCAATCTTTAATTTAATATTTACATTCTTAATTGGTTTTTTATTCGACATTGGTACTGTATCATTCTTTGCTCTACCTTATGCTCTTTACTTATTATTTTTACCAACCAAGTTTGCTGGTAGTATTTTAGATAAAACAGTAACCTACTTTGGCTACTCATTAGGCTTAATCATTTTTATATTTTCTTTTTTTGCAGAAATAACTTTTTGGGAAGAATTTAAACGTCGTTTTAACTTTATTGCAGTAGATTACTTAATATACACCAACGAGGTAGTTAAAAATATTAATGAATCTTACCCTATTCCTTTACTTTTAAGCATAATACTTTTAGCTTTTTTAGTACTCTTTTTTATAACAAAAAAAAGAGGTGCTTTCAAAGAAACATTTCAAAGTAAATCAAAATTTGGAAATAAATTAATCCCAACATTAACCATAGGAATAATTGTATCTATTTTCTCTTTATTCATTCAAAACAAAGATTCAGAACAATTTGATAACAGATACAACAACGAACTTTCTAAAACAGGTATTTACTCATTTTTTGCTGCCTTTAGGAATAACGAGTTGCCTTATGTGAAATTTTACAAAACTATTGATGAACAAAAAGCCTTTGCAATTGTAAAAAGTGACTATAAGTTGAATAACGAAAGTTTTGTAAATCCTGACAAGAACGAAATACTAAGAACTGAAATAAATTCAGATTCCTTAAACAAGCCTCAAACACCAAACATTATATTTATCTGCATAGAAAGCTTAAGCGGTAAATTTTTAAACTCTTTGGGAAGCAATTTAAATATCACACCTCATTTAGACTCTTTAGCCAACAACGGCTTATTTTTTAGCAATCTTTTTGCCACAGGAACTAGAACGGTAAGAGGTATGGAAGCCATAACTTTATCTATTCCTCCTACACCAGGGAGAAGTATTGTAAAAAGAAAAAACAATCATGACCTATTTACAATAGGTGAAATTTTTAAGGAAAAAGGGTATGAAAGAAACTTTTTTTATGGTGGTGACGGATATTTTGACAACATGAATAACTATTTTGGTGGAAATGGTTTCAATATAATTGACAGAGGTCGTGGTTTTTTGCTGGATAGTGGTATCAAAACCAAACGCACCAACATTGAAGACGATGAAGTAACTTTAGAAAATGCTTGGGGAGTTTGTGATGAAGATATTTATAATAAAGTAATTAAAGAAGCTGATAAAACTTTTGAAGAAGGCACTCCTTTTTTTGATTTTATTATGACGACTTCAAACCATAGACCATACACGTATCCTGAAGGAAGAATTGACATCCCATCTGGATCAGGCAGAAATGGCGCAGTAAAATACACCGATTATGCTATTGGAGATTTCATAAAAAAAGCCAAATCCAAACCATGGTTTGAAAACACTATTTTTGTTATCATGTCCGACCATTGTGCCAGTAGTGCCGGCCGTTGGGAATTAGATGTTCAAAATTATCATATCCCAGCAATCATTTTTAACGCCAAAAACACAACACCTCAAAAAGTTAATAAATTATGTTCTCAAATTGATTTATTTCCGACAATTTTTAGTCTATTAAATTGGGATTACACAAGTAATTTATTTGGCAAGGATATTTTAAAAATGAATTTGACAGATGAACGAGCTTTTATAGGAAATTACAGAAAGCTAGGTTTATTAAAAGGAAATAGCCTTATGGTTTTGAATGAGCAAAGTGGATATGATTTTTACAAATGGAATAAAACAGATAATAGTTTAAAAGAAATACCACTTGATACCACTTTTTTAAATGAAACCATTTCATATTATCAAGTAGCAGATTATTTATATAGAAACGAAGGACTCAAAATAAAATAAACCTATTGAAACATATACATTTTATTATAAACCCAATTGCCGGTTCTGGCAACCATAAAATCAATCAAGAGTTCCTTCAGCGGTTTTTTGATAAAAGTAGCTATGTAATAGCTGTTAAATTTTCGGTACATAAAAACCACACAACACAATTAACGCAAGAGTCCATAAAAGAAAATGCAAATATTATTGTTGCCTGTGGTGGTGACGGCACAGTTAATGAAGTAGCCTCATGTATTATAGGCACACCAATTCTATTAGGTATTATTCCCTTAGGGTCTGGAAACGGTTTAGCATCCAACCTTAAAATACCTAAAAACATTAAAAGGTCTATTGAAATTATTAAAAAAAACGAAGTCAAAAAAATTGATGTAGGCCTTTTAAACGATCGTTATTTTTTTAGCAATACTGGTGTTGGTTTTGATGCTTATGTTATAAAACATTACGAAGAATCTAATAACAGAAAACTGTTTAGTTATGTAAAAGCTGTATTTAAATCATTTAAGTTCATGAATGATACACGTAAAGTTGATGTAATAATTAACAACGAAAGCTTTAAAGTAAAACCATTTATGATTTTTATTTCGAATTCAAATGAATTGGGTTATAAAGTTAGTTTAACACCAAAAGCTTCATTAGAAGATGGATTACTTGATGTTATTATTGTCTCTAGATTAAATGCTTTTAAAATTCTTTTATTTAGTTTTTTAATGATTTTTAAAAGGCATCATCTAATAAAAGAAGTAGAAAGTTTTCAAACAAAAAACTTAATACTTTCGCGAAAGGATTTTGATCATTTTAAGATGCAAATTGATGGTGAGTATCGTTTAATTGAATCAAATGAGATAAATATATCCATATCAGAAAAAAGACTAAATATTATCTGTTAATCTACCCTGCCCATTATAATTTTAAATGAAAATCATATCTGTTAAGTGAGAATTTTTCCTTAACTTAAGGATATTAATTACTAATGCAATTAGTAATTCAAAATGAGACCTTTTGTCTATATTCTTTTTATGATTTTCCCAATAATCCTTTTTGGGCAAGACACTTATAATGCAGTAGACAAAAGAGAAAAAGTAGTTCAAGACATTGGTGATGTTTTGCAATTTGCACCAACAGCTGCATCAATTTGTACCTTAATTATTTTAGAAGACAAACAAGGAAGTATACAATTTTTAAAGTCATTTGCTTTAAGTTTTGGATTAACCTATGCTTTAAAATTCACAATTGATAAAAATAGACCCATAGGGCGTACCGATGGATTAGCCTTTCCTTCTGGTCACACTTCTAATGCTTTTCAAGGAGCTTCATTTTTACAACGACGCTATGGCTGGGTTTATGGAATTCCAGCTTATTTAGTTGCAAGCTTTGTGGCTTATTCAAGAATTCATGGGGTTGATCACAGGCATGATGGATATGATATTCTAGCTGGAGCTATCATAGGTATAGGAAGCACATACTTCTTTACTAAACCTTATCAAAAAACACAACTGGAAGTATCATTTAATAATGATTTTAATGGTTTCATAATTGGCATAAACTATAAGTTTTAAATTATAATGAAAATTTTAAACGTCATAAGTTCAATTTTTTTAGGTTTATTATCCATAAATAGTATTGCCCAGAAGCAAAATACAAATACTATTCAAACCATTAGTATTTCTGATTCTGTTAGTTATAGTTATAAAAAACCAACATTTAATGAGATTTACAAACACATTCCAAAAGATATAGCCCAATTTGCGAATTTTACCATTCAAAAAGATAATTTAAAATGGACAAGTCTGGCATTTGGTTCTACAATAGCTCTTATTCCATTTGATCAGCAATTAACTAATGGTGCCATAGATTTAGGTCATAGAATCGATTGGGACAAAGATCATTCATACAATAAAGTTTTTGGGGTTTTAAGAATTATACCAAATGACATCAATTCTGCAGTTTATTATATTGCTAATGGTGGAACAACAGTTCTATTAAGTGGTACTTTTTATGCCATTGGTAAAATAAATAATGATTACAGAGCATTAACTACTTCAAATGAACTCGTTGAAGTATTGTTATCTGTTGGTCTGGTAACTCAAACCATAAAACGTATTACCGGACGACAAAGCCCTTCGGAAGCTATATTAAGTGGTAATTCTGGTGGTCATTGGACCCCGTTTCCAAGCTTTAACGCTTTCCAAAGCAACACACCAAATTATGACGCCATGCCATCTGGTCATATAGCAACTTTTATGGCTACCATCACAGTGATTTCAACAAATTACCCAGAAATTAAATGGATTAAACCTATAGGTTACACATTAATGGGAATTATTGGTTTTGAAATGGTTAGCAGTAAAGTTCATTGGGTTTCAGATTACCCTATAGCAATATTAATTGGCTATGTTATAGGCAAAAATGCAGCAAATAGAAGAATTTTAAAAACTAAAAAGACAGACATAACCAACGAAATTAAAGAAGCGAAATTTAAGACTGATTTTAACTTCATTTTTACTAATCAATATAAAACGATTGGCGTAACGCTAACCTTTTAAATGCATTCTCTAAACAGAAATATAGCGCTTTAAAAGATACTTGGCAATCTTGTAAAAAGCAAAACCCGATAAAGCTCCAAAAGATAATCCACAAATAATATCTATTGGATAGTGAACTCCAACATAAATTCGGCTATAGGCAACCACAGCACTCCAAAAAAGCAACATAAAAATCAGATTCTTATAATATGACCTTAATGTTAAACCTGCAAAAACTGCTGCAGCCATAGAATTTGCAGAATGTCCTGAGAAAAATCCATATTTACCACAACGAACAGCTATAAACCGTATTTGTCCCATTAAACTTTCCTCACCACAAGGCCTTGGTCTTTCAAAAGTTCTCTTAAAGATATTAGTCACCTGATCTGTAAATGTTATCATTAAAGCAATAATAATCACAAAAATTAAAAGTGATTTTAACCCAAATTTCTTATAGAGAAGAAACAATAGTAAGGCATAGAGAGGAATAAAAGTATATGTATCCGTAATAATTAGCCAAAAATTATCCCAAGTTGGCGAGCCTAGATTATTAAGAAATATGAATAGGGTTTTATCGTATTCTATTAACCGATCAATCATTATTCTTCGTATAAAGAAATTTCTCTATCATAAAATTCGGTTGCAAGCTTTATCATATTTTCTGTTTCTGCTGCTAATTCCTTTTCATCTTCTTCATCAAAGTCTTCAAACCATTCAACTTCATCATCTTCAAGATTTATAATAAATCTTGGAAATTCTGTATGTATAACATAGATGGCATTAGGATAATCTGTGTTATCGCCCAATATAAATTTAGGAAGTTGCATTGTTAGAAAAATTTAAATTATTAGACAAAATTAACTTTTTGGTTAGATAATTAAACCTAATATACAATAAAATTGCTGCGGTTGTTAATCCTGCCAAAAGTCCTAACCAAATTCCAAAACTCCCATAGGCTTCTTCTTTTCCTAAGAACCAACTAATAGGAAATCCAATAATCCAATAAGAAAAAAATGTAATAAGTGTAGGCATTTTTACGTCTTGAAGTCCTCTTAAAGCACCTAAAACAATAACTTGCAAACTATCACTGATTTGAAAAATGGCTGCCGCTATTAGCAAAGTAGATGCTATTTTAACAACTTCAGTATTGTCGATTAAATTTTTAGCGTCATTATAATCAACATATATTTTAGGTAAATAATTATTGAAACTAAAAAACAAAACAGCAAAACTTAAAGCGAGAATAATTCCAAATAGAAAAATTGAAAAAGCTATTCTGCGCAGTTCAAAAAAGTTTTGCAATCCTTTTTGGTTTCCAACTCTAATCATAGCGGTAACACTCAATCCCATAGCAACCATAAAAGTCATAGAAGATAAATTTAGAGCAATTTGATTGGCTGCTTGAGGATTCTTGCCTAAAGTACCACTTAACCAAATAGCTGCGGTAAAAATGGCAACCTCAAAAAACATTTGCATAGCACTTGGAGCCCCAAGATTTATTATTTTTTTTATCATTGAAGTATCCAATTCAAATAATTTAATGTTGGTAACAAAAGCTTTAGATTTTTCTTTTCCTTTAAGCAACCACCAAATATGTAAAACCATAACAAATCTTGAAGCCAAAGTCCCATAAGCAGCACCAACAATACCAAGTTCAGGAAATCCGAATTTTCCAAAAATCAATATATAGTTTAAAAACACATTAACAACGTTACCCAAAAGCGTAGCATACATGGGATATCTTGTCATAGATAAACCATCACTAAATTGCTTAAACGCTTGAAAAACAATTAATGGGATCAAAGAAAATGCTACTAAATCTAGATAAGGTATAGCAAATGCTACCACTTCTTTTGGCTGTTTCATTAAGTGCATAAGTGGTTTTGCAAAAAATACTAACAAAAACAATGAAACTCCAAGTACAGTGCATAAAAACAATCCGTGTTTAAATGCCGATTTGCCATTTGTGAAATTTTTCTCAGCATCTGCCTCTGCAGTTAAAGGTGTAATAGCTGTTGAAAATCCAATACCTAATGACATGGCTATGAACATAAAACTATTACCTAGGGAAACTGCTGCCAATTCTGCCGTTCCCAGTTGTCCAACCATTATATTATCAACAAAACTAACAAATGAATGACCGAGCATGCCCAACATAACAGGCGCGGCCAGTTGCCAATTATATTTAAATTCTTTTGTATAATTTTTTAAATGCATGCTGCAAAAATAAACTTTAGAGGTTGTTTTAACCAATTTTAGAATGTCGTTTTGAAGAATTCTTAAAAATCAAATTCAATTATGTTAATAAATTATCATAACTTATTAATAAACAGGAGTTTATTTTTAATAATTTTGATTGTCTCCAAAAAACCTTTCGTCAAAAATATATATAGAAACATTTAGCTTTTATGATTTATAGGGATTAAAAGAATTTCAGCCTATAGGTTTCAATATTAAAAAATGGGAAATAGTATTTCCCGTTTTTTTTGTTATCATACAAATTATTATTTTCATTGAAAATTCAAAGAATAACAATAAGTACATTGCATAAACTTTTTAATATGAAAATAACTGCGATCATAATATTTTTTATTTACTATAATTTCACTTACTCACAGCAAACAATCAACCCTTTTTTAGAAAGTATAGTTAAACAATTCCCAAATGTTAGGGATACTGCCATATCAACTAATGGAAATGAAGTCTTCTTTTCTGCCCAAAGTGTTATGGGGAACACTTCTGCTATTATGACGGTTACTAAAAAAGATGCTGTTTGGAGTTCACCAAAAGTTGTCAGCTTTTCGGGGCAATATTTTGATATTGAACCTTTTCTTTCTTCAGATGGATTAACATTATATTTTGCTTCTAACCGACCATTGGACTCAAACTCAAAAGAAGTTAAAGATTTTGATATTTGGTATGTAAAAAGACAAAGTATTAAGGATGCCTGGTCTGAACCAATTAATATGGGAAGCCCAGTTAATAGTAAAAATGATGAATTTTTCCCTTCACTTACAGAAAATAAAAATATTTATTTTACAATGGACAATCCTCAACTTAACAAAAAGGACGATATTTATGTAAGTGAATATCATAAGGGCAAGTACACAACACCGATACCTCTAGATAATTCGATTAATTCTGATGGCTTTGAGTTTAATGCTTATGTATCTTCTGATGAAACTTTTATGATTTACACTTGTTATGGAAGAAAAGATGGTTTTGGAAGTGGTGATTTGTACATTAGTTATAAATCTGATGATGGTTGGACTCAATCAAAAAACCTTGGTGATAGTATTAATTCAAATAAAATGGATTATTGCCCTTTTATTGATACCAAATCAAATATTTTATACTTTACAAGCAAGAGAGACAATTCAAAAACAAGCTTTGATAAACCTCAAACCTTAGATGAATTATTAAAAGAATTTTATAAGTATGACAATGGATTAAGCAGGTTATATCAAGTTTCTGTTTTGGAATTACTAACTCAAAAACTATAATATTTTTACCTGATTTTTAGCCATATTAAATTCTTCAATCATATCTGAAACAATTTGGGCAACAGGTTTTATATCATGTATCAATCCAGCAATTTGACCTATTTCAAGCTCTCCTTCAATTAAATCTCCTTCGAACATTCCCCTTTTTGCTCGAGCTCTCCCCAAAAGTGCATTTAACTCTTCAACTGTTGGAGCCTTTTTATACAATTCCTGAACATCATTATAAAATTTATTTTTAATCAATCTCACTGGCGCTACCTCCTTTAAAGTTAGCTGTGTATCTCCTTCTTTGGCATCAACTACAACCTTTTTAAATGAATCATGAGCCGAAGACTCAACACTAGCAACAAAACGACTTCCAACTTGTACACCATCAGCTCCTAAAACCATGGCAGCCAACATGGCTTGACCTGTCGCAATGCCACCAGCGGCTATTAAAGGAATTTGTATTTGCTCTTTAACCATTGGAATTAAAGTTAAAGTTGTGGTCTCATCTCTTCCATTATGGCCTCCCGCTTCAAAACCTTCAGCTACAATAGCATCCACACCAGCTTCTTGAGCTTTTAAAGCAAACTTTACACTACTCACTACATGAACAACAGTGACACCTCGTTCTTTTAACCAACTAGTCCATGTTTTTGGATTTCCTGCAGATGTAAATACAATTTTAACGCCTTCTTCAACAATTATATCCATGATTTCCTGAATATTAGGATACAACATAGGTACATTAACACCAAAAGGTTTGTTAGTTGCTTTTTTGCATTTTTGAATATGTTTACGCAATACATCAGGATACATGGATCCAGCACCAATCAGTCCTAAAATCCCTGAATTACTAGCTGCCGAGGCCAATTTCCATCCACTATTCCAAACCATACCTGCTTGAACAATTGGATATTGTATATTGAACAACTGAGCGATTCTATTGGCCATTTATTGCTTTATGATTTTTATTATTTTTGATATGCTCTTTGATTGTATTTTTGCTATATAAATACCTTTTGAAAATGTTGACATATCAATTTGATTAGAAACCTCTGAAATTGATTGATCAAGAACTCGTTTACCTAAAATATCAAAAATACTGACCTTTACGTCACCTATATCGGACGGAAGTCTAAAATAAATCAATTCTTTTGTTGGATTAGGAAACAGGGTTATATTTTTACTCTCATTTGAGTTTCCATCAGCAATTATGGCATTATCTAAGGCTAGTTGCAAATCTGGAATACCATACCCCAAATAATAATCTGGTGAACTGTATTGTGACGCTGATTCTCTTACCAATTGCATAATTTCTGCATTTGTTTTATTTGGCAAAGCTTGCCATAAGCAAGCAATTCCGCCTGCCATTATTGGAGAACTAAAGGATGTTCCGTTAGCCGTTCCTATAACATCATTTTGATTTATTACAAAGCTTGCTTCGCCTTGTGCTACTACATCTGGTTTTTGAGTAGGCTGAATTGCACTTCCCATAGAACTGAAAGAAGCATAATCACTATTAGAATCAACAGCACCAATAGAAAACACTCTGGCAGAATCTGCCGGTGCGTTAACACCTGCATTTCCTTCATTACCTGCTGAATTAACAATTAACAACCCTTTCTCGAAAGCAATATTTGCACCTTTAGTTATGTAAGTTGTATATCCATCAAAATCAGAAGCTGAATAATTATAATTGGTATTGTCATAAAAGCTACCATATCCTAAAGACGAATTAATCACATCCACCCCTAAACTATCTGCACGTTCTGCTGCTTCCACCCAATAACTTTCCTCAACAGGATTTTCATTTAGTCCATCTTCAGTAATAAACAAATAATAGGATGCATCTGGAGCGGTTCCAACATATTGACTTTCAATATATCCTGCCATTGTACTTAAAACTAATGTACCATGATTGGTAGCATCACCAATTCTGTTTATATATACATCATCATCTCTATTCACAAAATCATAAGTTCCCATAATATGACCTGCATTTCTTAAACGTTGAAATGATGACATACTATTTACTTTTGGAAAAGCAGCATCAAGAACTGCTATTGTGATTCCTGTTCCGGTATAATCGGCTAAATGAAGTTGGTCTCCATTAAACATTTGAATTTGATTAGCCGCTTCGCCATAATTAAACACCGTAAAAATTTCTTGAAATTTTGAAATTTTCTTTTGCTGTGCACTCTTTGATGCATTCAAACTTTTATCGGCAAAATCAATGGAGCTAACAAAACTTAGTCCTAAAAGGGCATTTATGTCGGTTTCAGTTCCTCTAACATGAACAGCATTAAACCATTTTGATTTTGCTAATACTAAAATGCCTGATTGCACTTTAAGTTGAGAAATATAGTTTTCATTAACAGGCACGTCACGTTCATCAATAACAACGCCATGAGCATTTTTTCTGTCAATAGCTTTTTGGGTGAGAATGGTTATGGGATTTGCTAACGAAGTTGAAACATTATTTTTATCTGTTAAATAAACCCAAGCATCCTGTTCTTGGGAAAAACCAATTATAGGTAAGACTATTAATATGAATATAAGGAGGTGTTGTTTCATAATTTAACAGCATAATTTTAAGCAATTTATGAAATTACTCCTGAACCAACTAATTCATCTTGTAAATACCATGCAACAAACTGACCTTCTGTTATGGCAGATTGTGGGTTTTCAAACTCTACATACAATCCTGAATCCACTTTATATAATTTAGCTTTTTGCAAAGGTTGACGATAACGGATTCTTGCCATAACTTGCAAAACCCCATCAGTTTCTAAAGCTAAATCTTCACGAATCCAGTGTAGTTCCTCATTTTTTACAAATAAAGCATTTTTGTACAACCCAGGATGTTGTTTCCCTTGTCCTGTATAAATTATGTTGGTTTCTACATCAGTTTCTATAACAAATAGTGGCTCTGCATTGCCGCCAACAGCCAACCCTTTTCGTTGACCTTTTGTAAAATAATGCGCACCTTGATGTTTGCCCACTACTTTACCATCTTCTAAATGGTATTGAACTTTTCGAGATAAAAACTCTAACCGATCTTTATCATTACTGAAATTTGGTTGATTTAAATTATAAAGATTATTGTCTTTAGAAATTTCAACAATTTTTCCTTCTTTTGGTTTCAATTGTTGTTGCAAAAAATCTGGTAGTTTCACCTTTCCTATGAAACATAATCCTTGAGAATCTTTTTTTTCAGCCGTCACTAAATCTAATTCTTGGGCAATCTTTCTAACTTCTGGTTTTGTTAACTCTCCTATAGGAAATAAAGATTTTGCCAATTGTTCTTGTGATAACTGACATAAAAAATAAGATTGATCTTTGTTTGGATCAACACCCGCTAGTAACTGATAAATTTCTTTTCCATCTTTATTTATAACACCTTTTCTGCAATAATGACCAGTAGCCACATAATCAGCACCAAGTTCCATGGCTATTTTCATAAACACATCAAACTTAAT
Source organism: Gaetbulibacter sp. M235 (assembly GCF_043876835.1). NCBI lineage: Bacteria > Pseudomonadati > Bacteroidota > Flavobacteriia > Flavobacteriales > Flavobacteriaceae > Gaetbulibacter > Gaetbulibacter sp. M235. The sequence goes on along the minus strand of NZ_JBAWJZ010000009.1, from coordinate 56,185 downwards.
TTCTCTATTACAAAGTACATCTGGATTTGGTGTTCTTCCATTTTCATATTCCTTAAACATATAGTCGACAATACGTTCTTTGTATTGTTCACTTAAATCAATGGTTTGAAATGGGATTCCGAGTTTATCGGCGACTAGCATAGCATCATTACTATCATCTAACCATGGGCATTCATTAGATATAGTTACAGAATCATCATGCCAGTTTTTCATAAACAAGCCTATAACTTCATAACCTTGCTGCTTTAACAAATAAGCTGCAACACTAGAATCTACTCCTCCAGAAAGTCCTACAATTACTCTTTTCATATGACAAATTTACAAATAAAAAAAGGTAACACTTATATGCTACCTTTTTAAAATTCTTTATTAAAACAAATAGCTTTTATGTTTTTTTTATATACTTTGGTTTATATGTAAAATCTTTTTCCTCAATTAATTTACCATTTTCATAGGTTTTCCAAATTCCATCCTTTTTACCTCTTTTATAACTCCCTTCTAAAATTAATTCGCCTTTAGGATTGTAAAACTTTGAAAGACCGTGCAATACACCATTTACATATTGAAATTCTTTTAAAACAATGTTTTTTTCTGAATACCAAACAGAATCACCTTCTAATTGACCATGTACATAAAATTGTTTTTCAGCAATCTGCCCGTTTTCATAATAAACAGACCTATCTCCATTTAAAAGTCCTTCATCATCATAATTTTCTAAAGTGAGTAATTTATTTGAATTTTTTTGATAATATTTCCACTCACCTATATATAGTTTTCCATCCATTTGGCCTTCACTTACAACTTTACCTTTTGATGTAAAAAAGGTAACATAGGATTTATTATTAGTTTCATTAAATTGCTTTGTAGCAGTAAGTGATGCTTTTTGGTCAACATTTTTGTAATACTTAAACAGCCCTATTTCTTTACCATGATTAAACTCTCCTTCATATCTTAAAATAGTGGTGTTCTCATAATATTTTTTCCAAATACCATGACGCATTCCATCTGCATCTAATTGATTGATTGTTTGAGCTGAAATAAATCCAACTGCAAAAATAAATATTGAAACAAATACTTTTTTCATATTCTAATTAACGACAACTTGTTACTGAAATTGTATATAACAAAAAAGCTGCCAAAAGGCAGCTTTCAAATTATTTACGCTTTTGATTTTGCTTTTGTTTTTCTGCCTGTTCCATCATTTCTTTCATTTTCTTCTGGAAACGATTTTCTTTTTTTGGCTTCTTTTTATTTTCCTGTATTCTAGCATGAATTTTATCTTCATCAATAATAAAATTCTTGATTACTAACATAATACCAATAGTAATTAAGTTCGAAACAAAATAATATAGACTCAATCCCGAAGCATAATTATTAAAGAAGAACAGCATCATTAAAGGAGAAAAATACATCATGTATTTCATCATTTTACTCATATCTGGCATACCTTCTTGTGTAGGTTGCGATGCCATTTGTTGTCCAGTTGTCATTTGCATATAAAAGAATATGGCAACCGATGCCAATATTGGGAACAAACTTACATGATCGCCATAAAACGGTATGTGAAATGGTAATTTAGCAATCGTGTCATATGAAGATAAATCTTCTGCCCAAAGGAAACTTTTTTGACGTAAATCAAACGCTGATGGGAAAAATTGAAATAAGGCATAAAACACCGGTAATTGTGCCAAAGCCGGTAAACATCCTGCCATTGGGCTTGCTCCTGCTTTACTATACAATGCCATAGTTTCTTGTTGCTTTTTCATGGCGTTGTCTTTGTACTTTTCGCTAATCTCAGCAATTTCTGGCTTTAAAACTTTCATTTTTGCCTGAGACACATATGATTTATAGGTAACTGGAGACATAACAATTCTAACCAAAATAGTCATAAGAATGATTGCAAAACCATAAGGTAAGAATGAACTTAAAAATCCAAACGTTGGAATAAATACATAACGGTTAATCCAGCCAAAAATACCCCAGCCTAAAGGCACAACTTCATCTAAATTTCTATCGTAGGCGTTTAATATTTTATAGTCTGTTGGTCCAAAATACCAATCCATGCTTTTATTAATTTCTCCAGAAGCCAATTCTAAAGGTAATTTAGCCTCAAAAGATTTTGTAAAAACCGTATCAATTTCCTCATCTTTAATTAAATTTTCAGACTTTAAATCTGCATTTTTAAATGGTGAATCCGCTAATAAAATTGAGGTGAAAAAGTGCTGTTTAAACGCTACATAGGTCACATCATCAACAGTATCTTCAGAAAGTCCACTTTGTCCAAGATAATTATCTTTACCTCCTTCATACTCATAAATCAACTCCGTATATCTGTTTTCATAAGATACACTTTTAGCATGACGATAGGTTTTAATTTTCCAATCTAGGTTGATAGGTTGAGAAGAGTTTATAATATTGTCAAGTCCTTGAGATCTGATGGTAAAACCAATCATATAATCATCTTTCTTAATCTCATATCTGTATTCTAAAAACTTGCTTTCAGACACTTTAAGTTTCATAGAAACAACCGTATTATCTCCATTTTTTGTAATGGTTGGTTGAAAATATAAATCTTGAGTATTTAATATGCGACTGTCTGTAGTACCAAAATTGATATTAAAAGCAGAATTGTTACCCTTTATTAAGTAAACAGGAATGGAATCAAAATTTACAAAGTTCTTTAATTTGATTTCAGAAAGATAACCACCTTTATTACTGAACTTTAATGCTAAAACATCGTTTTCAACAAGTGTTTCAGTTGCTGAAGCTGATGGTAATGTTGATGAATAGGCAAAAGCTCCTAATTTTGATTTTAATGCCTCCAGCTTCGTAGAATCTGTAACTGTTTCAACTGAAAAATCTTCAGCAGTCGTTACAATAGCATCTTTTTGTTCTTTTGCTTTTTCTTCAGCAGTTTGTTGTTCTTGTTTTGCTTTTTCCTGTTCAGCAACTTGCTCTGGTGTTGGTTTATTTTGCCAAAGCATGTACATTAATATTCCGAAAATAAGGGCAAAACCTATTATCGAATTAATATCTAATTTTTTTTCTTCCATTTGCTATAAATTTCTCCTCTTAAAACTTGAGGACATAGGTATTAATCAAAAAACCAACCAATTTTAGTTTTGTGACACACTGGCACCTTTTTTACTATTTTTAAATTTTAATGCTGCTTTTACAAACGCTACAAATAGCGGATGTGGCTTGGCAACCGTACTGCTATATTCTGGGTGATATTGCACACCAATAAAAAACGGATGTGTAGGTATTTCTATAATTTCTACTAAATTGGTATCTGGATTTAAACCAGTAGCAATCATACCAGCTTCTTCAATTTCTTTTCTATAGATACCGTTAAATTCATAACGATGTCTGTGGCGTTCTTTAATACTTTCCGCTTTATAAATTTTGCGAACAGCACTTCCCATCTTTAAATCACATTTCCAAGCACCTAAACGCATGGTTCCTCCTTTATCAGTAATTGTTTTTTGTTCTTCCATAAGATCAATTACCGGATTTTTGGTTTTAGGATTCATTTCTGTTGAATCTGCATCTGGCAAATTTAAAACGTTACGAGCAAATTCAATCACAGCCATTTGCATTCCTAAACATATTCCAAAAAATGGCATATTATTTTCACGCACATATTTAACAGCCACTATTTTTCCTTCAATACCACGCTCACCAAAACCTGGTGCCACCAAAATACCGTCTAAATGAGATAGTTTTAACTTAATATTATCTTCATTTAAATATTCAGAATGAATAGATTCAATATTAACTTTAACTTCATTTTCTGCACCTGCATGAATAAAAGATTCTAAGATAGATTTATAGGAATCCTGCAACTCAACATACTTTCCAATTAACCCAATATTAACAACAGTTTTTGGGTTTTTAAGTCGGCTTAAAAACGTGTTCCAATGTGTAATATCAAGTTTAGAGCTTTCTAAAGCCAGTTTTTTCAAAACCACTTTATCTAACCCTTGCTGCAACATCAAATTTGGCACATCATAAATGGTAGATGCGTCTATAGATTGAATTACTGCTTCTTCTCTAACATTACAGAATAATGCTAACTTTCTGCGTAAATCATAAGGCAAATCATATTCTGTTCTACAAACCAAAATATCGGCTTGTACTCCACTTTCCATCAATGTTTTTACACTATGTTGCGTTGGTTTTGTTTTTAATTCTCCTGCAGCAGCCAAGTACGGCACTAAGGTTAAATGAATTACAATAGCATTGTTTTCACCTAAATCCCATTTTAACTGTCTAACGGCTTCAATGTATGGTAATGATTCTATATCACCTACAGTTCCACCAATTTCAGTAATAACAATATCATAATCGCCAGAATTCCCAAGAATTTGAATACGTCGTTTAATTTCATCTGTAATATGAGGAATTACCTGAACTGTTTTTCCTAAAAACTCACCACGACGTTCTTTTTCAATCACGCTTTGGTAAATTCGCCCTGTAGTTACATTGTTGGCCTGACTTGTAGGCACATTTAAAAAACGTTCATAGTGCCCTAAATCTAAGTCGGTTTCTGCTCCATCTTCAGTAACATAACATTCGCCATGTTCGTATGGATTTAAAGTTCCTGGATCTACGTTAATATACGGATCTAATTTTTGGATAGTAACTCTATAACCTTGTGCCTGAAGTAACTTAGCAAGCGAAGCTGCTATAATTCCTTTTCCTAAAGATGAGGTAACGCCTCCGGTTACAAATATGTATTTGGTTGTTTTTGTCATGTTGCGCTTATAAACGCAGGCAAATTTACAAAATTAAAATAGTTATTAAAGCATTGTTTTAGTAATTTAAAAGGTATTTATAAACAACGTTTTTTTAGTAAAAAGTGAATTTATTGATTAATTCTGTACGAAAATTAAACGAACAAAAAAATTCTACTTAGGATATTGTTTTTTAATGTTTCTAATCAGCTCTTCCAAACCGTTTAGTTTGAGTTCGTAAACCGTTTGCAACATATCTCCTAATTTACCTTTTGGAAATCCTTGGTTATGGTACCATACCACATAATATTCTGGCAGGTCAATTAGATAGCGGTCTTTGTATTTACCAAAAGGCCTTTTGGTATGTGCCAAGGTTATCAAGAAATTTTTATCGGGTTGCAATAACACAGCTATTCTGATTTATATGAAACTAATGTTTGTAATTCTTTAGTAATTTTTTGTTGCCAAAGTAATTGAGCTTCTTTATTTATTGAATTATTAGTTTCTGCATCATATTCATTTTGCCTAACTGCCAATTGCTCATTTATTGATTTTTGCAATGATTCTAAATCATTTTTTATGGTTTTTGAAACTTTTAGCTGTCCTAGTTGCTGTCTAAATTTACGGGCATAAAGCTCGGTAATATCATAGTGCAATTGCTCATGAGACAAAATATAATCATTAACCAATTCTGGTTTAAACCACGACTCTTCTGGGAAAAAACAGGCTTCCACTTTAGTTTTAAAACTTACTGCTTTAAAAGCATTTTGTTTGATATAATATTCAAAATTAATACCTGATGCTGTAATTGCTACAGCTTTTAAACTCTGATTTGCTTCTCCTTTAAAATCATTCCATGATAATTTATAGGATTCTCTCCAAGTGATTATTGGTTCATCTTTTTGAACACAAATAAAGCAACAAAATAAAATGATTATTCTTGACAAACGACAAAAAATAAGTTTGAATTAAAAAACGATTTTATGTTTAGCTTATTGCTGAACTTCAACAATTCTTAAATCCTGGTACTTCACTAAATAACCTGAATCGTTATAATAACCTCCAAAAAGTTTCTTTTTGTATTCAAACTTGTTTTCAACATATTCTGTTAAAGGTGTTTCGTTTACAGACTTGTACAAATCATCTGAAGTTACTAAACGCAACACGACATCCATAGTTACATCAAAACCTCTAATCGCTCTCTTATTTGGTGTAACATGATAAACTTCCTCATATTTCTTGATGAAATAATTATTGTCTTCAATGTTTTTTGTTTTCGACATGGTAGCAAAAGTAAAACTCAAATTAGACAAGTGTTCATTAGATATTTCATCACTCTCAAAAGCTGAGTTATTGTTCGTGGTTACCAATACAATGTCTTTTTTAGCTATGTTCCCATCAGCATTTCCAGCGGATATTAATGAATTTAATATACTAGTTGCATTGGATGCCAGTCCTTCGTTTTGCGTTTCAAGAAATACAACATTTAATCCTGGTTTTAAAACACTTGCAATATCATCAACCAATATGTAATTGGCATCTTTTCCTTCTTTACTTTTTCTTGAACGCACTTGGGTAGCAAAAGTAAACTCTTGTTTTAACTCAGCTGCAATCGATGCATTTTTAGTGTCAGAAATAATGACAATATTTTTTGGCACAGAAAGCGATTTCACATAATTAATGGTTTTACTTTTTAACAATTCTGCTGAAGGCCTTGTTTGAAAAACGTTATCGTATAGATTTAGATTTTCGCCTATTGGCGACACCACAGGCACGTTGTATTTTTTTAATTCAGAAGCTGCTCTTTCAAAGTTATTTGGAGTTAACGGTCCGATAACAGCATCTAAATTTTCAAAATCATTGTTTTCAATAATTTTAGATACTTCACCAACTTGGTATTTTGTATCGTAAACATCTACTTTAAGTGAAATTCCTAAAGTTTTTAATGAGTCGATAGCCATTAATATTCCTGAGTGAAAATCTAAAGATGCATTTAGATACGGATCAGAAGTAATACTCTTTTTTGTTCCTGGAATAGAATCAAAATCTACTCGATCTAAACGAAACGGCAACATAATCGCAATATGTTTTGTTTTGTAGTCTTTAATTTTTTCAATTAGATTGTTGGCTATTTCGTCAGATTCAAAAGATTCGGTGTTAAGATTGTAAGGCACTTTTAAAATCATCCCATCTTTTAATCCACTTTCTTTTAATCCAGGATTTAACGCTTCAAGTTGGTCTTGTTCCAATCCTAATTTTAGCTTTAATCTATAAAATCCTTCTTTAGGTAACACTTTATAGTAACTGTACTGCTCATCAACTACCTTTTCATCTGTTTTGGTAATATTGGGTACATTAATAACTTCACCTTCCTGCAATACTTCGCCCATATTTGGGTTAAGAGACTCCAATTCGGCAAGTGTAATGCCAAATTTATAAGCAATGCGCCATTTTCCCTCTTTAGGCAAAACCATATAAGGTTTTGTTAGCTCTTTGGTTCGAGTAACCTCTGTAACTTTAAAAACTGGAATTTGTAATTTATCCCCTTTACGTAAAGGGTTTGAATATAAAAACGTGTTGTATTTTTTAATATCGTCTTCTGAAACATCATACTCTTTTGCTAAACTGTATAACGTTTCTTTTTTACCTGTCCTATGGGTTTTAAAACCCTTCAGCTCTTTTGTAACAGTAACTTTTGGTGTAGAATCTGTCTTTGGTTTAGGAATAATTAAAAGCATATTTGGCTTTAAACCCTTTTTTGCATCTGGATTTAATGAGTAAATATCAAAAGGAGTTACATAATATTGTTTAGAAATACTTTCAATAGTCTCTCCTTGTTTAACTTTATGAGTCTTGTAATTTTGGGCATTAACTGTATTAATACTTATAAAAAAGGCTAAACAAACAATGGAAAAGAATTTAATCATGTATACTAATTTTTAAATTGCGTTAAGGATGGAAACAACATCCTTTTCTTTTTTATACACATAACATGCCAAAAAGAAAAGATATCGTGTACAGCCTGACAATATTTTTTGAACTCACTTGTTATATACGCAAATTTTACTCAAGCAAGATACTTTCAATATTATAAATATAGTTTATAAATATTGGAACGCCCAAACCTAAAATAGAATTTTACTTATTTTGAATCATTCACAAATTAAGACTCAAAATGAATTTAAAAGTCACTATTCCCACTCAATAGTTGCTGGCGGTTTTGAGCTAATATCATAAACTACTCTATTAACGCCTTTTACTTTATTTATTATGTCGTTTGAGGTTTTTTGTAAAAACTCATAAGGTAAGTTAACCCAATCTGCTGTCATACCATCAGTACTTTCAACAGCTCTAAGAGCAACACATTTTTCATAAGTACGCTCATCACCCATAACACCTACGCTGTTTACTGGCAGTAAGATGGCGCCAGCTTGCCAAACTTTATCATACAAGCCCCATTCACGAAGTCCGTTAATAAAAATAGCATCTACCTCTTGAAGAATACGCACTTTCTCTGCAGTAATATCTCCTAAAATACGAATGGCCAATCCAGGTCCAGGAAATGGATGTCGACCCAACAATAAAGGATCAATTCCTAAAGTGGCACCAACACGACGAACCTCATCTTTAAACAATGCTTTAAGTGGTTCAACAATTTTAAGCTTCATAAAATCCGGTAACCCTCCAACATTATGATGGCTTTTAATAGTTGCAGATGGTCCACCAGTAGCAGACACACTTTCTATAACATCAGGATAAATGGTTCCTTGGGCTAGCCAAGTAACATTTTCGATTTGGTGAGCTTCATCATCAAACACTTCAATAAAAGCATTACCTATAGCTTTACGTTTTTTCTCCGGATCATCAATTCCCGCTAAGGCATCTAGAAAACGTTTGGAAGCATCAACACCTTTAACGTTAAGCCCCATGCCTTCGTATTGTTTTAAAACACTTTCAAATTCGTTTTTACGAAGCAATCCATTATTAACAAAGATGCAGTACAGATTTTTTCCAATAGCTTTATGAAGCAAAACCGCTGCTACGGATGAATCTACACCACCAGAAAGCCCTAAAACAACTTTATCATTACCAACTTGTTTTTGAAGTGACTCAACCGTTTCTTCAACAAAAGATTGTGGTGTCCAATCTTGATGTACACCAGCTATATGAACTAAAAAGTTTTCTAATAAATGTTTTCCATCGGTTGAATGGTAAACTTCAGGATGAAATTGAATAGCATAAGTCTCTTCACCTTCAATTCTGAATGCCGCATTTTCAACATCATTGGTGCTGGCTATTAAAACAGCATTTGTTGGCAAATGCTTTATAGTATCACTATGGCTCATCCAAACCTGACTCCCTTTTTGAATACCTGCTAGGAAAGCTTCATCATTTTTTATAAATGATAAATTGGCTCTACCATATTCTCTGGTATTTGATGGAGCTACTTCGCCTCCAGAAAAATGTGCTAAATACTGAGCGCCATAACAAACCGCAAGCATTGGCTTTTTTCCACGTATTTGTGACAAATCCGGATGTGGTGCATCTTCTCCTCTAACAGAAAAAGGGCTTCCAGACAAGACCACTGCATTGTATTCTGATACATTTGCAGGTATTTTGTTGTAAGGATGAATTTCACAATAAATATTGAGTTCTCTAACTCTACGGGCAATAAGCTGTGTGTATTGCGACCCGAAATCTAAAATAAGTACCTTGTTGTGTTGCATGCGCAAAAGTAATAATTGATTTTAGAATGCGAAATTAGCCTTGTACTTTTTTTATAAATTTTTAAATCATTGAATCTAAAATCATTTCAATGTCTTTTTCAGTCGTATCTGGGTTGATAAAACAAAAACGAGAAACGGTTTCAAACGATTCACCTTTTTTCCACTTTGTTGGTGTTACTAAAGCAAAACCTTTTTTATGATTTTCATAGGTCCAATGCGTATAGTCTTCAGGTTTCCAACCTATTCTTCTATATAAAACACAAGATAAACTTGGGTCTCTGACCAGCTCAACGTGAGGCTTTTCATTTATTAATCTGCCTGCAATTTGAGCCAATTCAAGTCCGCGCTCAACCGCTTCTTTATACCTGTCCGTACCATGCATTGCTAATGAAAACCATAATGGCAAACCTCTAACACGTCTTGTTAATTGTATCTGATAATCAGAAGGATTAAAACCATGCGCCCCTTCATCTTTAAAAATATCTAAATAAGACCCTTGTTGTGAATGTGCTTCTTTAGCTAATTCAGGATTTTTATAAATAACTGCCCCACAATCATAAGGTGAGAACATCCATTTATGTGGATCGATGGTAATACTATCTGCTTTTTCAATGCCATTAAATAAATGCCTTACAGAATCTGCTGCCAAAGCACCACCTCCATAAGCTGCATCAATATGAAACCACAAATGTTCCTTTTTACAAATTGTTGCAATACCAGATAAATCATCAATAATACCTGCATTGGTTGTACCGCCAGTTCCTACAACTGCAAATAATCGTTGCCTTTGGTGAGGCGTTAACTTATCTATAGTAGATTGTAATGCGTCTGCTTCCAATTTATCTTCAGTATCAACCAATAAAACATCAACATCAACCACTTTCGCCATAGCTTTAACAGAAGAATGTGCCCCAATAGATGTAATTATTATGCCTTTTTCGCTTTTATTTTTATCATTCAAACTTCTCCAGTATTCCCTTGCAGTAACTATTGCCGAAAGATTAGCAGCAGTTCCGCCACTTGTAAAAACACCAAAAGCTCCTTCTGGCAATCCGGTAAGTGATACTATCCATTTCATGGCTTCGTTTTCACAAAATATACCTCCAGCACCTTCCATCCAATAAGCCCCATGAATACTGGATGCAGATGTTACCAAATCAAACATAATAGCTGCTCTTGTTGGTGAAGCCGGTACAAAAGCTAAATGCCTTGGATGATCTATTGACACATTGGCTTTCACTAAATGCTCCTTCCACAAATTAAAAGCTACTTCTCCACCAATTCCTTTTGCAGTAACGGTTTCCCCTACTAACGCTTTTAAATCTTCTGCTTTTTGTGGAACTCCAATTTTGGGTTCTATTACTGAAATTCTATCAATGGCATATTTCATGACATCTAATGTCATATTAACTAAATCAATATCTATCTTATGCATTACCTAAAGTGTTAATATTAAAAACTCAGCGTTAAGAGGTTTTAAGTTTTCTATTAATTGAGGAATTAATTGTTCTCCATATTCTAAATAGAACTGGGAAAAATTGGTATTACGTTCTTGCAAGCTTTGATTTGGAAACAACTCGTTTTGAATATCGGTCATTCTTAAAACTTGGTCTTGAAGTTTTATTTTTTGAGCTTTAAGCAATCTTTTTTCAAGGTTATCTATTCCTTTTAATTGCTTTTTTTCTTGTGATTTTACAGCACCTAGAAATGATTTATCTGTTTCTTCTGCAAGTTTATATAACGCTTCAAACTGTTCTTTTAAATACTTTTTTTGAGAAGAGAAATCAATATCAATATTCGATATTTCCCTTACTTTTTTATTTATTAAAACATCTCTCTTTAAAAAAACATCTTCAACAGAAATATTTAAATTCTGAAGTTTTTTTTGTTGTTTAACCGTTTGAATTAATACTGAATTACGAAGTAAAAGAATCGGGAATGGTATTTTAACTTCATCAAAAAATTGTTTTAACTCAACCCAATATGCCAATTCTCCGCCGCCTCCTATATAACATAAATTAGGCAAAATAACTTCTTGATATAAAGGTCTCATAATCACATTTGGACTAAAACGCTCAGGATAATTTTCAACCTCATTTAAAATACTCACTTCAGTCCAAGAAATATCACTATCTACAACAGAATATTTACCTTCTTCAAAAACAATTCTTTCACGTAAATTTTCACCCAAATAAAACAAATTTATCTCACGAGGATTTACCTGAATGTTGTAAGAATGATTGGGTAAACTATTTATTTTTTCAATGGTTTCTGTTACAGATTTATATGAAGTGTTATTTAATAATTCATCCTTAATGAAGGGAACAAACAATTGCTTTAACACAGCATCATTGCCATCTATAATTACCAAACCATATTCAGAAAAAAGAGCATTGGTTAAAAATCTTGTTGCATCGGCCAGGTTTTGATGTTTTAAATAAGCTTCTGAAAATAAATTCCTTAAAAAATCTGCCTGCTTGCCAATACCTAAATCTTTTGAAAACAATTCAAAAACATCTTTTAATCCTTCAGTTGATAATTCTCCAACAGCACCGCTTGCTGACCTGTTCCAACGAACTTTTTTTCCTTTAAAATTAAAATAGTTTATTTCTTCAAAATCATGATCTTCGGTAGCCATCCAATAAATTGGCACAAAATTATAATCTGGATAAGCTTCCTTTAATTCGGTTGTAAGATTGATTGTTGAAACAATTTTATATAGAAAATAAAGTGGCCCCGTAAAAATATTTAATTGGTGACCTGTCGTTATTGTAAAGGTGTTTTCTTGTTTTAAAGATTCAATATTTTGGGAAGTAAACTCAGAAATTTCAAAATTAGCGTATTGCTTTTGTAAGCTTTCAACTAATTTGGTTCTAGTAACTAAACCAAATGACTCTTGCTTTTCTTCAATTTGGCTTTTAAAGTTTTCAAGTTTTGGAAAATTATTATAAAAAGGTTGCAACGTAGAAGATTCTTCAAGATAATCACAAATAAGTGATGAAAAATAACCCGTTTTTTTAAATGAAATACTTTCAGTTGGCATATTTACTGTTACTGTATATAAAATGTAAAGATACATTTAATACATTTTGATTTTCTAAAAAATTAGTTAAGACTTATTGCAGAGTTTAAAAAATATTTCGGTTTAAGTAATGCTTCTGAATAAAATAATCTATAAATAAGCCGGAAAAGCTACAATTAAATTAAAATCAATTTCCTTAATTAATAATTGAATAAAATCTTGATTTTTTAAATGGATTTCACTATATTAATAGGTTAGAAATTAACTCCTTAAGACTCGATATCATGAAAAAAATACGTGCTATAAAATGGATTAAGTTTTTATTCATTACATCCAATTTTTTATTTTTTTTAGTGTTTTATTCAAATGCTCTGGCAACTAATTTATTTCAAGAGCCAAATCAAGTTATTCAAAAAATTAATGAGTACAAAGGAATTGTTTTAGACAGCAATTCTAAAGAACCGCTTGCCTATGCAGATATAAACATTAGCGAAACTAATATTGGAACCGTTTCAAACAATGAAGGCGAGTTTTTATTAAAAGTACCTAGTGAATATTTGGATAAAACAATCATGATTTCACTTTTAGGCTATATTAAAAAGGAAATCCCAATTGCATTACTTAAAAAGGAAAACAATAAAATTCTATTAGATGTTTCAATTACTGAACTCGGTTTTGTAAATGTATATGGCATTAAAGATGCTGAAGCTTTGGTTCGCGCAACTTTAGATAGAAAAAGTGAATTTTATGATGATGTCCAAAAGAACATGACAGCCTTTTATAGAGAAACTATAAAAAACAGAAATAAAAACGCATCTCTTTCTGAAGCTATTTTAACAATTTACAAACAACCCTATTCAAATAATAAGCATGACAATATAAGTTTATTAAAATCAAGAAAAAGCACTGATTATTCAAGGCTTGATACTTTAGCATTAAAACTTCAAGGTGGTCCATTTAGTACCCTTTCCACAGATTTAATTAAATATCCTGAATACATTTTTGATAATGATAATCTTTCAAATTATCAATTTACTTTAGATAAATCTACAGAACTGAATAACCGGGTTGTTTATGTTGTAAATTTTAAACAAAAAATAAAAAACAATGACCCTTTATATTACGGAAAACTTTATATAGACTCACAAACACTTGCTTTAACCAGTGCCGTTTATAATTTGAATGTTGAAAACAGAGATTTAGTGAGCACCATGTTTGTTAGGAAAAAACCTAATAACGTTAAAGTTTACCCAACATTAGCATCATACAAAGTTGATTACAGAACTAAAAACGGCAAATGGTATTATGGCTATAGCAAAATTGAATTAACCTTTAAGGTAAATTGGAAAAGAAAATTATTCAACAGTGTTTATACTTTAAATAGCGAAATGGCCATTACAGATTGGAAAAAAACAGAGGAAAAAAATTTTTCTGGTGAAAAACTAAGCCCAAGTGTAATATTAACAGAAAAAGCTTCAGGTTTTTCTGATCCTGAATTTTGGGGCGAATACAATATCATTGAGCCAGAAAAATCGATAGAAAACGCAATTAAAAAAATTAATAAGCAGTTAGAAAAAGCTAACAGTTAGATTATTAATTACCATAACTGATGGACTTTTGGTTTTATAAATTCTGAATAAATTGATGTAATGGTTTTCATGTCTTCTAAAGACAAGTTTTCCATATCTTCAACTTGAAGATTGGACTTTACTTGTTCAAAACTTGAAGCTCCAGGAATGACGCAACTTACTTCTGATATTTTAAAACCTGTTTTTCCTAATAATTTATAATTCATCTTCAATAAAATTTTAAATACACGCTAAAGTAACCATCTTTTTGCTTCCCTAAAAAGCAAAACTGCTATTTTAAACAATTGACTTTGTGAGAAAAATTAACTAACTTCGTTTAACTGCTGATATAAACAATTGAAACATTTCATATCATCGCATTGGCAAACATTAACAAAACGCATATGAACAGAATAATTTTCACTATAATTTTCACTTTCTTTTTTACGAATATCTATTCTCAAGACACATATGTGAAATTACCATTTACGAAAAGTAATTGTCCAACAATCATAATTGAAAATGACATTATTGCGAATGAAAATACCATCGGAGCAACAAAAGAATTAATTGCTGAAATAAGTGTTCTGAAAGACAAACCAAATCGGAAAGAGCATAAATTTTTCAATCTGACTGAAAACGGAATTATTTTTGTCAGTTTAAAGAAAGAAACTGCTTTTAAAACACAATCTGAATTGAATGAATTTTTTGGAATTGAAAATAATAACGAAATCTATGTAAACGGATATTTAATAGAAAATTCTGATTTCAAAATTGCGACTGAATCTATTATAGAAATTGAATTGGTGGAACCTAATTCTAAAAATAAACTTGAAAACAAAGTAATTAACGTTTGGACTCTGACTAAAGAAAAAAGAATTAATGGTTGTGAAAGACAAAACGTGAATTAAAATAACGATTTGCCAACAAAGTGTAAAAATAATTGCTTAGTTCTAGACTACTCGGAAAATCCTACGGATTTTCCTCTGGTTCGTTCCATTTTTAGTAAGTTAGTTGCTTGCATACGCAACTATCCTTACACAAACAGTTAAACGAAACTTTTTCAAACAACTTCTGCGTACAAATCGAAATCTGCAGCATCTGTAATTTTAACCATAGCAAATTCACCAGTCTTTAAATAAGTTTTAGAAGCATCAATAAGAACTTCGTTATCAACGTCGGGTGAGTCAAACTCGGTTCTACCAACAAAATAACCACCTTCTTTTCTATCTATTACAACTTTAAAGGTTTTTCCAATTTTTTCCTGATTTAACTCCCAAGAAATCTGTGATTGAATCTCCATAATTTCATTGGCACGTTCTTGTTTTACTTCTTCAGGAACATCATCTTCAAGATTATAAGCATGTGTATTCTCTTCATGTGAATAAGTAAAACAACCCAAGCGTTCAAAACGCATGTCTTTAACCCATTGCTTAAGTGTTTGATAATCCTCTTCGGTTTCTCCAGGATATCCAACAATTAAGGTTGTTCTTATGGTCATATCTGGAACAGCTACTCTAAACTCCTTTAAAAGTTGAGTTGTTTTTTCCTTAGTAGTTCCTCTGCGCATACTTTTCAGAATACGATCGGAAACATGTTGCAATGGAATGTCTAAATAATTACAAATTTTTGGTTCGCGGTTCATTACTTCCAAAACATCCATAGGAAAACCTGTTGGAAACGCATAATGCAAACGAATCCACTCAATACCATCCACTTTTACAAGTGCTTCAAGCAATTCAGCAAGATTTCGCTTTTTGTATAAATCTAACCCGTAATAGGTCAAATCCTGTGCAATTAAAATCAGTTCCTTGACACCTTTTGCTGCTAGTTTTTCAGCTTCGATAACAATCTCTTCAATTGGCGTTGATTTATGTTTTCCACGCATTAACGGAATGGCACAAAAACTACACGGTCTATCACAACCTTCAGCAATTTTTAAATACGCATAATTTTTTGGTGTCGTTGTTAAGCGCTCTCCAATTAACTCGTGTTTATAATCGGCACCTAAAGCTTTTAATAATCCAGGAAGCTCGGTAGTTCCAAAATATTCATCAACATTTGGGATTTCCTTTAATAAATCTGGTTTATAACGTTCACTTAAACATCCTGTAACAAACACTTTATCAACTTCACCATCTTCCTTTTTTTGCACATACTCTAATATGGTATTCACACTTTCTTCTTTAGCATTATTAATAAATCCACAGGTATTAATAACTACAATATTTCCTTCCTCTTCATGAACTACGTCTTTTCCACTGGCTTTTAATTGCCCCATTAACACTTCACTGTCGTAAACATTTTTACTACAACCAAGGGTTACTACATTAATTCTGTTTTTCTTAAGTGATTTTGTACGCATATTATTTTTAAAATAAGTGTGCAAAGATACATAATGATTTGTGATTAATGGATATAGAATAAAAATTAGAGGATTTTGGGTTTTTGTGGATTCGTTAAACCTTTTATATATTTGATAGTCTTAAACTTAAAACCTACTGTTATGAAAAAATGGATATATTGCTTTTTAGCTATAAGCTCCTTTTTAGGATGTTCTTCAAACGACAACCCTATTGACCAAAATCCTACCGATGATCAACTATATTTTCCACCAATAAATTCAAACACTTGGGAAACTAAATCCATTACAGATTTAGGTTGGAATGAAGCTGCTTTGCAACCATTATTAGATTATTTAGAAGCAAAGAACACCAAAAGCTTTATGATATTGTATAATGGAAAAATTGTTACAGAAAACTATTTTAACGGACATAGTAATACCTCAACTTGGTATTGGGCCAGTGCAGGAAAAACACTAACATCTACCGTTTCTGGAATTGCACAAGACGAAGGCTTAATTAACATTAACAACAAGGTATCTGATTATTTGGGAACTGGATGGACAAGCGAAACCTTGGATAAAGAAAATTTAATTACCTGTAAAAATTTATTATCCATGAATTCTGGTATAGATGATAGTTTGGGTGACGATGTAAGTCCTGCAAACCTAATATATAAAGCAGACGCTGGCACACGTTGGGCTTATCATAATGTGTATGTTAAAATGCAGAATGTTATTGCTGCAGCAAGTAACCAAACATGGAACAGCTACTTTAACACGAAGCTAAGAGACAAAATTGGTATGACCGGACTTTGGATTGATTTAGATAATTTAAGTGTCTATTGGAGCACCACAAAAAGTATGGCACGTTTTGGACTCATGATTTATGCGAAAGGTAAATGGGAAAACAGTCAAATAGTTTCTGAAAGTTTTTTAAATGAAGCCACAAATACGTCTCAAAATATTAATCAAGCATATGGTTATTTGTGGTGGTTGAATGGAAAATCCAGTTATCATTTACCACAAACTCAGCTTCAATTTAGTGGTAGCTTAATACCAAATGCTCCTGATGATATGTATGCTGCTCTGGGTAAAAACGATCAAAAAATTTATGTTGTACCGAGTAAAAAATTAGTCATTATCAGAATGGGAGATGTTGCAAACCCTGACAACCCAACATTTGCTCTATCTGGTTTTGATAATGAGTTGTGGGGTAAAATTAATACCTTGATTAATTAATTTCTGTTCTCAAAAGAAATAATAACTCCTTTCTCAAGATAATTTTTTAGTCCGTTTAAAAGCATAGCCCAACAAAATGAAGAATACTTAAAATGATGGTTAGCCTCCGGCCAATTCACATGACTGAACTTAACTAAAGTACCCTCCTTGGTGGTTACCAAATCAAAACCAAAAGTAGTTGGATTCCAATCAGCATCAGATTGAGTCATTTTTAAATGAAACGAAGCATTAGGTTCCGCTACCGAAACTTTACAAAACCAATTGTAATCATCTGTAAAGTTTAAATTATATTCTAAACCTAATTCAGGTTTCCCAGAACTTTTCAGTGTCCACCAATTGTTTAAATGTTGAGGCAGAGAAACCGCATCAAAAACCTTATTGATAGGTGCTTTTATAATTAAGTTATGGAAAATATCAAAACTCATATCTATTTAAAAAATGAATCTACAAACTCAAATTTATTGAATACCTGAAGATCTTCAATACCTTCCCCAACGCCTATATATTTTACAGGGATTTGGAACTGGTCTGAAATACCTATCACCACACCACCTTTAGCAGTTCCATCTAATTTTGTAACGGCTAATGATGTTACCTCGGTAGCTGCTGTAAATTGTTTAGCTTGTTCAAATGCATTTTGCCCTGTAGAACCGTCAAGTACCAATAATACATCATGTGGTGCATCATCAACAACTTTTTGCATCACACGCTTTACTTTGGTAAGTTCATTCATCAGGTTTACTTTATTATGTAAACGCCCTGCTGTATCAATTATAACAACATCGGCATTTTGGGTAACTGCACTTTTAAGAGTATCAAAAGCAACTGAGGCAGGATCACTTCCCATGGACTGTTTCACTAATGGCACATCTACTCTATCTGCCCAAACTTGAAGTTGGTCAATTGCGGCTGCTCTAAAAGTATCGGCTGCCCCTAAAACCACATTTAAACCTTGCTTTTTAAATTGATAAGCTAGTTTACCAATGGTAGTAGTTTTACCCACTCCATTAACACCAACAACCATCATAATATATGGTTTTTTGTTTTGAGGAATTACAAAATCTGTATCTTCTCCACTATTGGTTTCCGATAATAAACCAGCTATTTCTTCACGAAGTATTTGATTCAACTCATCTGTTCCAAGATATTTATCTTTTGAAACTCTTGATTCAATACGCTCAATAACTTTTAAAGTTGTATTGACTCCAACATCACTTGATACCAAAATCTCTTCGAGATTATCTAAAACCTCATCATCAACTTTAGATTTTCCCGCAACTGCTTTACTGAGTTTATTGAAAAAAGTTTTTTTGGTTTTCTCTAAACCTTTGTCTAGTGTTTCCTTTTTTTCTGATGAAAATATCTTTTTAAAAAAGCTCATTCAAATTATCTTTATATGATTTAAAAGCTAGTTAGAAAAGTTTTAACCTTGTGCTAACGCCTAAATTACAATAACAATTTTCTTGCCTTAAAGCTGATACTGAAAAATTGTCATTAATATCTTGATGTAAATATAAAACAAAAGCCACTTTATATAAAGTGGCTTTTAAATATTATATAAAAAGTAATTCTTATTTCTTATTCAAGAAATCGCTTACTAGTTCTGGTGCCATAATCGCTTCAACAAACATGTATGCTCCGGTTTTTGGAGACTTTACCATTTTTATTGCTTTTGATAATCTTTTTGATGAAGTTTGTAATGATGCTACTGTTTTCTTTGCCATGACTTTATAAGTTATTTGACATTTTCACTAAAGCGAAAATCTCTAATTATTTAATTTCTTTGTGAACTGTCATACGTTTTAAGATTGGATTAAATTTCTTTATCTCCATTCTATCTGGCGTATTCTTCTTGTTTTTAGTTGTAATGTATCTTGAAGTTCCTGGTTGTCCAGATTCTTTATGCTCAGTACATTCTAAAATTACTTGTATTCTGTTACCTTTCTTTGCCATTTCTTTTACTTATTAAATACAGCTATTATTTTAAAAATCCTTTAGATTTTGCATCCTTAATTGCTGCAGCAATACCTATTTTGTTAATAGTTTTTAAAGCAGATGTTGATACTTTTAAAGTTACCCAGCCATCTTCTTCCGGAATGTAAAAACGTTTCTTAATTAAATTAGCATTGAACTTGCGTTTAGTTCTATTTAATGCATGCGACACGTTGTTACCAACCATTGCTTTCTTTCCTGTAAGTTCACAAACTCTTGACATTATTTTATAACTTTAAATTTTTGTTGTTTAAAAACGAGGTGCAAATATACAAAATCTTTAATTTATGACAATCTAATTTTTATCAATTTTTAAAAATTTCTTTCAGAAGCATTTCAAAGGCTTTATTTACAGCTTTATTTATCACTTTTGAACGTCCATTACCGAACATGAATTTTTCTGAATAAACGCCGTTTTTTGTAGCTATAGCTATAAAAACAGTCCCTACTTCGGCATCAGAATCTCCTTTGGTAGGCCCAGCGTTTCCTGTTGTTGCTACTGAAAAATCTGAATCAAATAATTCTAAAACTCGCTTCGCCATAGCTTCTGCTACTTGAGAACTTACAACTGAATGAGAGTCAATAACATCTTTTGGAATCCCTAAAACATTAATTTTGGAGTCTGTTGCATAACTAACTATACTTCCTTTAAAATAATTTGATGCACCCGCATGAATTGTAAATCGTTCCGCAATTTTGCCTCCAGTACAGCTTTCAGCAACTGCTAATGTTTGTCCTAATTTGGTTAACTCGTTTGCAATTATAGATTCAACCGCACCTTCTTCATCTTCATAACCAAAAAAATTGTCCTTTATTAACGGTAGCAAATTATCTATTTGTACTTGAACTTCAGTTTTAATTTTTTCTTTATCGAACCCTTTGGCCGATAAACGTAAACGAACTTTTCCTAAATCTGGCAAATAAGCCAATTTAATAAAACTAGGCAATGCATCTTCCCATGACTCAATTTTTGCCGCTAAAGTGCTTTCTCCCAACCCATAAACCAACAATGTTTTATGCAAAATAAAAGGCAAATGATACTTTTTTGTAAGCCTTGGCAAAACTTCATTTTGAATTAAGGCCTTCATTTCAAATGGCACTCCTGGTAGTGATATGAATACTTTATTGTCTTTTTCAATCCACATTCCAGGCGCTGTTCCATTTAGATTCATCAAAACTTTTGCTTTAGAAGGAACAAGAGCTTGGTCTTTATTGACTTGCAAAAGCGTTTGCCTCACGTAAAGTTTCCAGATATTTTCAATATTTTCTAATACAGATTGGTTTAAAACCAAGGTATCATTAAAATATTCAGCAATTGTTTTTTTGGTAATATCATCTTTCGTAGGACCTAAACCACCTGTTATAATAATAATCTCAACTCGACTTTCTGCTTCTTTAAAAGCTGTTAAAATGTGATTTTTATCATCTTGAACAGAAGTAATTTGATACACAGAAACTCCCATTTTATTTAGCTCCTTAGCTATAAATGCAGAATTGGTATCTACAACTTGTCCTATAAGGAGTTCATCCCCAATGGTGATTATCTCGGCAAGCATTATAAATTAAAGTCTGATTTTATTTCTGCTACTGCGTTATCAACAGCAGAAATAACGGTATTTAATTGAGAGGTGATGTCCAAATCCCGTTTTTCGAATTTTCCCCAATCTTGCACTTCAATTAAAATATCAAGTACACCCAACTCAAACAAATCAACAGTTGGTTTCATTTTATGAGCAGCTTGATATGCGTTATAATAATCTTTTTCTGCAACTGCTTTTTTTAATCGCTCTGCATCTTCAGGAACTTCTTCTAAAAATGCTGCTGCTAATGCGTCAATGAAATCTTGATCATTGTCTGCTAATTCTTTTACTCTATATAATTTGTAGTGCTGTTCCATTATTTTACTGTTATTGAAAACATCTGTTTGTTTTCTATAAATCCTTTAAGTTTATCATTTGTAATTACTTTGCCTACCCCAGCTGGAGTTCCTGTAAAGATAATATCTCCAATCTTTAAAGTAAAATATTTTGAGATATATTCTATCAATTCATCAATTTTCCAAAGCATATGGCTAGTATTTCCTAATTGTACAATAGTATCATTCTTTTTTAAGGAAAACTCAATGGCATTAACATCTTTTATGTCTTTAACTGGTATCCAATCGCCAATTACAGCTGCACCATCAAAAGCTTTTGCTTTTTCCCAAGGCAAACCTTTTTCCTTTAATTTGTTTTGTAAATCTCTTGCTGTGAAATCGATTCCTAAACCTATTTCATCATAGTATTTATGAGCAAATTTTTTATCAATATATTTTCCAACCTTATTTATTCTAACCAATATTTCTACTTCATAATGGACATCATTTGAAAAATCCGGAATAAAAAAGGGTTGTTTTTTTACTAAAATTGAAGTGTCTGGTTTTAAAAATATTACAGGATCTGTTGGTTTTTCGTTTTCCAACTCTTTGATATGCTCTGCATAATTTCTTCCAATGCAAATAATTTTCATTTTTTTAATACTTTAATTTTATTAAAATTTATTATTAAAGTTTCTCAATTTAATAGCGGTCAAAACCTTTTTTGTGTACAATGGAAAATCTGCATTAAGCAACCATCCAAAATATCCGGGTTCGGTTTCTAAAACTTCGGTTACTAATTTTCCCTTGTGTTTTCCGAAAGAAAAACATTCTTCTCCATTTTTATTAAACGCAATAAATCCTGCAAAATCTGCAAATTGTTTTCGTGAACTAAATTCTGCCAAAAATTTGGTATCATTTTCAATTTCATCATATTTAGCAATTTGCGCCTTTAGCACTTCAAAAGTGGCTCTTGTATCAGCTTCTGCTCCATGCGCACCTTCTAATTCTTCATTACAATAAAACTTATATGCGGCACTTAAGGTACGCTGCTCCATTTTATGAAAAATTGTTTGGACATCAATAGCCACGCGATTTTTCATATCAAAATCCACATCGGCACGCAACATTTCTTCAGCAAGTAAAGGAATATCAAATTTATTGGAGTTAAAACCTCCTAAATCTGAATCTTTAATCATGTTATAAATTTCTTTTGCTAATTCTTTAAAAGTTGGTTTATCAGAAACATCTGCATCAGTAATTCCGTGAATAGCCGTAACTTCTTTAGGAATGGGCATCTCTGGGTTTACTAACCAAGTTTTGCTTTCTTCGTTTCCGTTAGGAAATATTTTTAAAATTGAAATTTCAACAATTCGATCTTTTGAAATATTTACGCCCGTTGTTTCAAGATCAAAAAAACAAATGGGTTTGGTAAGATTAAGATTCATCAACGATTATCTTTAAATTTTTATGTTCTTCTTATACAAAAATAGAAAAACCTAACCGTTTTAGGGTTAGGTTTTTCTATTGTTTATTTTGATTATTAAATTTCTCTATTACTATCCCAAGCTTCTAAATAATCCTTAACTGCTTTTACAAATTGCCCGCCAAGAGCACCATTAACAACACGATGGTCATAAGAATGTGATAAAAACATTTTATAACGGATTCCAATGAAATCACCTTCAGGTGTTTCAATAACTGCTGGAACTTTTCTAATAGCTCCAAGTGCTAAAATACCAACTTGCGGCTGATTGATTATTGGTGTTCCCATAATACTACCAAAAGTACCTACGTTAGTTACCGTATAAGTACCTCCTTGAATTTCGTCTGGTTTTAACTTATTGACTCTTGCTCTATTAGCTAAATCATTTACTTGTTTGGTCATTCCAACCAGGTTAAGTTGGTCTGCATTTTTAATAACGGGTACAATTAAATTTCCGTCAGCTAAAGATGCAGCCATCCCCAAATTGATGTTTTTCTTTTTTATAATAGTATCTCCTTGAACAGAAATATTCATCATAGGAAAATCACGAAGCGCCTTTGCTATAGCTTCCATGAAAATTGGCGTGAATGTTAAACTTTCACCTTCGCGTTTTGCAAAAGCATCCTTAACTTTATTTCTCCAATTCCAAATTTTTGTAACATCGGCCTCTATAAAACTTTGAACATGTGCTGATGTTTGAACAGATTCAACCATATGATGTGCAATAATTTTACCCATCCTGGTCATTTCAATAATCTCATCACCACCTGTTGGGATTACTGGCGCTTTCTCAACTTTAGGAACTTCAGCAACTTGAACTGGTTGTGTGGCTTCTTTAAAAACTGGTTGCTCTGTAGGCTTGGTTGTTCCTTTGTTATCAAGATAATCCAGAATATCATTTTTAGTAACTCTTCCGTCTTTTCCTGTGCCTTGAATACTATCTAACTCTGCTTGTGAGACTCCCTCTTGTTTGGCAATGTTTTTAACTAATGGCGAATAAAAACGATCTTCATTTGAAGTAATTGGTGCAATTGTTTCTTGAGCAGAAACTATAGTTTTCTCGATTTGAGAAATATTTTCTTGATGCAAATCTTCCTTAACAGAGCTTTCTATATTTGAACTTACAATAGCTTCTTCTTCAGTTTCAATAACAGCTATGACTTGCCCTACTTGAACAACATCATCCACATTAAAAAACTTTTCAACCAAAACTCCATCAACCTCACTTGGCACTTCACTATCAACCTTATCCGTAGCAATTTCAAGAACTGCTTCATCAAGTTCTATAGTATCGCCTACTTCTTTTAACCAACTTGTGATTGTTGCCTCTGCAACACTTTCTCCCATTTTTGGTAACTTAAGTTCAAATCTTGCCATATCAATAACGTAATACTCTGTTTTTAATTTTTGTTTGCAAAATTAATGAAAAATCATCAGTTTCGTTAAACTATTTACAATTAAAACTAGTGGAAATTTAAAATTTCTCCTCTACTAATCGCATCATCACTACCTATAACAAAATTAGAATTTTTAGGTAATATCTTAAAAGTCACTAACTTATTTTCACTAAAACCTTCAACCATTTGAATTATTTGCTTGAAAGTCAAAATATTATTATCAAATATAATTTCTGTATTATTTGGAATCTTCTCTTCTAAAATTGATTTTAAAATGACTTCTTTAGCTAAACTATTCTGCAATGGTAAGTTCATTCTGTTAGAAATAAAAATGAATCTTTCTACTTTTTTTCTTTGAATCACTGGAATCTTCCTAAATAGATAAACCATTCTAATTCCAACCCAAACCAATAAATTAAATATGGCATTTCTCTTAAAATGTTTTTTATAAAAAATTTGCATGGCTCCATAAAAACGCTTTGCATAAAGCTTGTCCCTCAAAGTACTTTCGCCTTTGTAATGAATCATTGCTAAATCGCCGAAATAATAATTGTGATAGCCTGCTTTTAAAACCTTATATGATAAATCTATATCTTCACCATACATAAAATAATCTTCATCAAATCCACCAACTGCATCAAAGACTTTAAGTTTCATAAACATAAAAGCTCCTACTAAAACAGATACTTTTTCTATTTGTTTTTCCTCTAAATGAGAAGCATAATACTCTTTAGCATTTCCCATTAATTTTTTTACAGCAACTTTTACATAAGGTATATTGCGTTTACTTTCTTGCAAGTACTCACCTCTACCATTAATCAATTTGCATCCAACAATTCCCAAGCTATCCTTACTTGAAGAAAAACTTAAAAGTCTTACAAAAATGTCTTCTGGTATAACGGTGTCTGGATTTAAAATACAAATGTATTCACCTTTAGCTTTTGCAATACCTATGTTATTCCCTTTTGAAAACCCAAAATTTTCTTTGTTCTCAATTAGAATTACTTCGGGAAACAATTCTTTAACCATTTGACAACTATCATCTTCTGAGTTATTGTCTACTACAATAATTTCGGAGTCAATAGTTTGAATTGCCTGTTGTACACTTTTCAAACACAGTTCTAAAAAGTATCGCACATTATAGTTTAAGATAATAACAGAGAGTTTCAAGGGAGAGAGATTATAGTTTTAAGGTGGGTTCAAAGGGAATTCGGTTTAAAATACTTCTTCCTAACGTAATTTCATCTGCATATTCTAGTTCATCACCAACAGAAATTCCTCTGGCAATGGTTGATGTAATAACATTGAAATCTTGAATTTGTTTGAAAATATAAAAATTAGTGGTGTCCCCTTCCATTGTAGAACTTAACGCAAAAATAAGCTCTTTAATATGCCCTTGCTTAACTTTTTTTACAAGAGATTCTATATTTAAATCATGAGGACCTATGCCATCCATTGGAGAAATTTTTCCTCCCAACACATGATATAATCCTTTAAATGAACTTGTATTTTCAATTGCCATTACATCTCTAATATCTTCAACAACACAAATTATTTCTTCATTTCTATTAGGATTTGAGCAAATTTCACATACATCTACATCACTAATATTATGGCAAGATTTACAGAATTTTATATCATTTCTCATAGTTTGCAACGCCTGAGATAATGAAACTATTTGCTCTTTAGGTTGCTTTAGCATGTGCAAAACCAAACGTAAAGCTGTACGCTTTCCAATTCCTGGAAGCTGTGACATTTCATTTACTGCGCGCTCTAATAATTTTGATGAAAATTCCATGTGGGCGAATTTACAATTTTAAAATAAACTGTTAAATTCAATATTATTTTATTTTTATAAACATTTATTAAATCTCATTTGGAAATAGAATTTTTAAATATGTAATTTGACAGTTGAATAAAAATACATGACTGCAACAAAAATTATTTTACTTATTGTATCTTATTTTGGTGTTCTTATTTTAATATCTTATTTCACAAGTAAAAAAAAGGATAATGATACTTTTTTTAAAGCCAACAAAAAAGCTCCTTGGTATGTAGTAGCTTTTGGCATGATAGGAGCTTCACTTTCTGGAGTCACCTTTATTTCTGTACCAGGTTGGGTTGAAGCTTCTCAATTTAGCTATATGCAGGTTGTTTTAGGATATATAGTTGGTTATTTAGTTATAGGAACTGTTTTATTACCATTATATTACAAACTCAATTTAACTTCTATTTACACCTATTTAGAGGAACGCTTTGGCGTGAATTCTTATAAAACTGGCGCTTCCTTTTTCTTAATTTCTAGAATTGTTATAGCTAGTTTTAGGTTATATTTAGTTGCCAACGTTTTACAAATAATAATCTTTAATGACATTGGAATTCAGTTTTGGCAAACTGTAACAATTACGGTATTACTCATTTGGCTCTATACATTTAGATCTGGAATAAAAACGGTTATTTGGACAGATATTTTTCAAACTCTATTCATGCTAATAGCTTTAGGTGTTACTATTTATATTGTTAGTGATGAATTAGGGTTAAATAGTGAAAATTTATTAGGATTTATTTTAGATAATGACTTATCAAAAACATTCTTTTTTGATGATTATAAATTAGGTAATTATTTTTGGAAACAATTTATTTCGGGAGCTTTTATAGCCATTGTTATGACTGGTTTAGACCAAGATAACATGCAAAAAAACCTCACTTGCAAGTCATTGAAAGATGCTCAAAAAAACATGTTTTGGTTTACTATTGTATTGACTATTGTAAACTTTGTGTTTTTAAGTTTAGGATTACTGTTAACAGTTTATGCCCAAAAACACGGTATTGATGCCCATAAAGATGATTTATTTCCAATATTGGCAAAAAACCACTTAGGTATTGGTGTACTTTCGTTTTTTATTATTGGATTAATTGCAGCCGCATATAGTAGTGCAGATAGCGCGTTAACATCGCTTACAACCTCGTTCAGCATAGATATTTTTGATATTGAAAAAAAATACAATCCCACAAAACAAATAGCTATTAGAAAGAACATTCACATTGCAATATCAATTGTTTTAATATTGGTTATTATATCTTTTAAATATCTCATTAAAGACGAAAGTATTATCTCAAAACTATTTGTTTTTGCTGGTTATACTTATGGCCCTTTACTTGGTCTTTATACTTTTGGATTGTTTACTAAATTAAAAATTAAAGATAAATTTGTTCCAATAGTGGCTATTCTATCCCCAATTTTATCCTATTTTATCAGTATAAATAGCATCAAATGGTTTGGCTTTGATTTTGGATTCTTTGTTTTAATCTTAAATGGTTTTTTAAGCTTTTTAGGATTAATATTGATTAGTAGAAAGCAAAACTAAAGTACAGGCAACTTCATATAAAATATTGTTTTCTTCTAAAATTTTATATAATTCAGGGTTTTCTGTTCCTGGATTAAAAATAACCCGTTGTGGCTTTAAATCTAAAATGTAATCATAATACATTTTTTGTACTGAAGGATTTATATATAAAGTAACCGTATGCACATTTTCATAAAGTTTCAATTCCGTATCAATAGCAATCCCTGCGACTACTCCTGTTTTTAAACCTAATGCAACAACTTCAAAACCATGACTTACAAGTTTATTTACAGCTAAATAAGAATATCTTTCTTGTTTTAAAGAAGCTCCAATTACTAGAGTTTTGTTTTTCATTTTTTTGTTAAAAATATGTTAATGAATAAAAAAAAAGTAACATCATTTAAATTCTGTCGTCTCTATATAAGAACCTCATCAGTTCGATTATAAAAATAAATAAACAATCAATCAAAAAATGAAAAAACTTGTACTCTTGTGCACAATATTTTTTTGTGCCCTAACAAACGCTCAACCTTTAAACAATGAACCTAGAACTGGTTCAGTTTCTGGTAAAATTTTAGATGCTTCTCTAAATGAGCCTCTACCATATGTAAATGTTATAATTAAAAATGAAGCGAATGAAACCCTTACCGGAGGGATATCGTTAGACGATGGAACCTTTAATATTTCTAAAATACCCGAAGGAAAAGCCATTGTAACCATTCAATATATCGGTTATAAAACCGTAACAAAAACTATTGATGTTGGAAACAAATCTTACGAAATTAATTTAGGCGAGATTTTACTTGAAGAAGAGGCAGCCAAATTAGACGAAGTAACTGTTGTTGCCGAAGTTTCTACCATTCAACAAAAAGTTGATAGAAAAGTTATTACAGTAGGTAAAGATTTAACAACAGCTGGATCAACTGCTTCAGATATTATGAATAATATTCCATCTGTAAGCATTGATCAACAAACCGGAAATATAAGTTTACGTGGCAATGAAAATGTGCGTGTTATGGTTGATGGTAAATTATCAAATGTACCTGTTGCCCAATTGTTAAAACAAATTCCTTCAACATCTATTAAAAGCATTGAGTTAATTACAAATCCTTCAGCTAAATATAATCCAGAAGGCATGAGTGGAATCATCAATATTATTTTACACAAGAATACTAATATTGGTTTTAATGGTAATTTAAACTTAGGTCTAACTGAAGATATTAATGCTCGTTTTAACAGTTCTATTGATTTGAACTACAGAAATGGAAAATTTAATCTTTATGGAAACTATGGCAACAACATTGGTAAATCTAACAATTATGGTCAAGTTGAACGTTTAGATGATAACTCATTACAATTATTTAATTTTGATAACAATAATAAATCTCATTTATATAAGGCAGGTTTAGATTTTTACATGAATGATAACAACACGTTCTCATTTTTTACAAATCAAAATAAATATGATGGAAAAGCTAATGGTTCTGCAGCAATTCAATATTTAAACCAACCTTTGCAACTTCAACTTTTCAATAATGCTAACGACAATTTATCATCTCAATACAACGGTGTTTTCAACCATAAATTTGCAAAAGAAGGTGAGAAATTAGACGTTGAATTTGACTATAATAAATTTCACGATAATGAAATTTCAGATTTTAGTTTCTATAATTTAACATTTCCACCAAACTACATGGATTATGTAAAAACAAAAAGAGATCAAACAGTAGCAAATATTGATTATGTAAATCCACTTTCAGAAAAAGCAAAATTAGAAGCTGGTTTAGAAGCTAGGTTATTTGAAACAAATATTGACTATAATTCTACAGGGTTATCTGTTAACGAAAATCAAGATGACATAGAAAATAATGGTGATGAATTTATACCTACACCAAGTACTGACTTTACCTATAAAAGAGATATATATTCTGCTTACGCTACCTACAGCAAATCATTTGAAAAATGGACACTTCAATTAGGAGCAAGAGCAGAAACTGTTAAAGAAGATGCTAAAGCTATTAAAACCTTTGAAAATTCTACAGAAGCAACGCCGTTTAAAAATGATTATTTTCAAATATATCCATCAGCGTTTATAACTTATTCATCAAGTGAGAAAAACTCATACCAAGCAAGTTTTAGCCGTCGTGTAGACAGACCAGGTTTAGAGCAAGTTAACCCTATTAGAGAATGGAGCACACCATTAATATCTTCTTTTGGAAATACAGAATTGAAACCTCAATTCACAAATTCTTTTGAAATAAATTATACAAGAAAATTAGAAAAAGGAAGCATTACTGCTGGTGTATTCTACAGAATAATAGAAGATAATATTAATAGAGCTTTATTTATTGACCGAATTGATTTAAACAAGACCATTTTAAGCTATGACAATTTTGATAACACTACAGCTTTTGGCATGGAATTAAGCTCTAATTATAAGCCAACAAGTTGGTGGAACTTCAATGCAAGTTTTGATTTGTACTCTAAAAAGCAGAAAGGAATCACTGAGATTTTAAACGCACCAATTGAAACTGCTACAGCCGAAGATATTTTAGTATCTACTATTGAAACTGATAATGTGATTTGGAATTTTAGAGTTAACAATACCTTTAAGGCTACAAAAAAACTAAACCTATCATTATTCACTATGTATAGAGGTAAAGAAAATGGATTGCAAATGAATAGAAAACCCATGTTTATGGTAAACACCGGTTTACGCTATAGCTTCTTAGAAGATGACAGAGCTACATTTAGTTTTAACTATAATGACATATTTAATACAATGAGGTTTAAGTTTGATGGAGATAGACCTTTCCCTTCTAAAGGAGAGTTCCATTGGGAAAGTAATAGTTGGAACATTGGATTGTCTTATAAATTTGGTGGTGGAAAATATAGAGCCTTACAGCGTAAAAACAGAGATAATAACGAAAAATCTGGTGGCGGAGGTTTTATATAAAAAAAATTTAATGGCCTTCATATTATAGTTGATGGTTAGTGTAATGTAAGGTTGTTAAATAACAAAACCCAAAGTAAAATACTTTGGGTTTTAAATTTTATACCTCTAACTTTTTGATTTACAAATGTTAAAGAATGTTAAAGTTGTTATTTCGCATAATAAAAATAAAGACTATTCGTTAACGATACATACTAACCATTTCTCAAAACGCGATTTATAATTTTTTAGAATTAGTCAGCTATCAAAATTCAAAGACGTTAATTAGTTAGTATAAAAAAAGAGCGCTAAAAACTCGAAATGTCTTATTTCGGGTTTTTTTTATTGCTATGTTAAAAAATGTGTTAAATATTAATGTTATAACAATAAAAGAATGATTATTACGTCTTTATATAGTAAACTTCAGTAAAAGTGTTAGTTGGAGTTGATTAATAGCTAAAAAAATCCGAAACTTTAAGAGGTTTCGGATTTTTATTTTTTAAAAGATTTTACCATTTAATAATAACGCTGCCCCAAGTAAAACCACTACCAAAAGCTGCTAAAACCACATGATCACCATCTTTTATTTTATCTTGTTCCCAAGCTTCTGTTAAAGCAATAACAATAGAAGCCGCAGTTGTATTTCCATATTTAACAATATTATTAAATACTTTATCATCACTCAAACCAAATTTCTTTTGAATAAATTGAGCAATTCTCAAGTTTGCTTGATGAGGAATTAACAGGTCAATATCTTCTTTCGAAAGATTATTTTTTATCAAGCCTTCCATAATAACTTCGCTAAATCTAACCACTGCGTGTTTAAATACAAAAGTACCATCCATATAAGGAAAATAGGAAATATCTTCATCACCAGCTTCAATAATTTCAGGAACCCAATGCGCAATACTTGGAGAAGCAACTATTAGTTTATCGGCATATTTTCCTTCACTATGCAAATGAGTTGATAAAATTCCTTTTGTAGTATCTTCTTCCCTAGAAAGCACACAAGCTCCTGCTCCATCTCCAAAAATAACCGTAACACCTCGTCCTCGAGTCGTTTTATCTAGTCCATTGCTATGATATTCTGCACCAATAACCAATATATTTTTATACATTCCAGTTTTTATAAACTGGTCAGCCACAGAAATGGCATACACAAATCCAGAGCATTGGTTTCTAACATCTAAAGCACCAACATTTGGCATATCTAACAAATCTTGAATTTGCACTCCGCAACCTGGAAAATAATAATCTGGACTTAACGTAGCAAACACAATAAAATCAATATCATCTTTAGTTAAACCAGCACGCTCAATAGCAATTTTTGCCGCTTTTGCGCCCATTACTGATGAAGTATCATTGGTTCCTTCTTTTATCCAGCGTCGTTCCTGTATACCTGTTCGTTCCTGTATCCACTCATCACTGGTGTCCATCATTTTTGATAAATCATCATTTGTAACAATGTTATCAGGAAGGTATTTACCTAAACCTATAATCTTAGAATTATACATAATTAGTTTAATTGATTTTACAAATTACAAAATTAAAACTTTAAAATGCAATGATTGAAATACCATTTAACTATTTAATATTGTTTTAAACTGTGTCAGTTTGTCACCTTTTGACTCTTGGTACTTTTTTTGTCTATAAATCAATCATATTAATAAACATAACTAAAACATATATAACATGACAAAAGGAAATATTAATGTATCGGTTGAAAATATTTTTCCACTTATTAAAAAGTTCCTGTATAGTGACCACGAGATTTTTTTACGTGAATTAATTAGTAATGCAACTGATGCTACTTTAAAATTAAAACACTTATCCAGTGTTGGTGATGCCAAAGTTGAATATGGCAATCCTCAAATTGAAGTTAAAGTAGATAAGAAAGGGAAAAAGCTTCATATCATTGACCAAGGTTTGGGTATGACAGCCGAAGAAGTTGAAAAATACATCAATCAAATTGCATTTTCAGGTGCTGAAGAATTTTTAGACAAGTATAAAGATTCGGCTAAAGATTCTGGCATTATAGGCCATTTTGGTCTTGGTTTTTATTCGGCTTTTATGGTAGCTGAAAAAGTAGAAATCATTACAAAATCTTTTACAGATGCGCCTGCTGCCCATTGGACTTGCGACGGAAGTCCAGAATTTTCTCTAGAAGCTCATGATAAAACAGACAGAGGAACTGAGATTATTCTTCATATTGCTGAAGACTCTACCGAGTTTTTAGAAGAATCTAAAATTAGAGGGCTTCTTTTAAAATATAACAAGTTCATGCCTATTCCAATTAAGTTTGGAACTAAGGAAATAAACGATCCAGACTTTACCCCAAAAACCACAAAGGATAAAGACGGTAAAGAAACTACAGAACCTCATAAAAAAATAACAGTTGATAACATCATCAACAATCCAAATCCAGCTTGGACTAAACAACCAACAGATTTAAAAGATGAGGATTATAAAGCGTTCTATCACGAATTGTATCCTATGCAATTTGAAGAGCCTTTATTCAATATTCACTTAAATGTAGATTATCCGTTCAACCTTACTGGAATTTTATATTTCCCTAAATTAGGTCAGGATATGAACATTCAAAAGGATAAAATCCAATTATATCAAAATCAAGTTTATGTTACCGATAATGTAGAAGGTATTGTTCCAGAATTTTTAACCATGCTTCGCGGTGTTATTGATTCTCCAGATATTCCGTTAAACGTGTCTCGTTCTTACTTACAAGCCGATGGCGCTGTTAAAAAGATTTCATCGTATATTACTCGTAAAGTAGCCGATAAATTAAAATCCCTTTTCAATAATAATCGTGATGATTTTGAAGCGAAATGGAACGATATTAAAATCGTGATTGAATATGGAATGCTATCTGAAGAAAAATTCTTTGAAAAATCGGGTGATTTCGCTTTATATCCAACAGTTGACGGTGCATATTATACTTATGATGAATTATTCAATAAAATAAAGGCAAATCAAACAGATAAAGATGGTAAGTTGGTAATTCTTTATGCTTCAGATAAAGATGCACAGCATAGTTATATTGATTCTGCTAAAGCTAAAGGTTATGAAGTATTGCTTTTAGATTCTCCAATTGTTTCACATTTAATGCAAAAACTAGAAAGCACAAAAGAAAACATTACTTTTTCTCGTGTTGATGCTGATCATGTTGATAATTTAATCAAAAAAGATGACACCAAAATTTCAAAATTAACTGATGAGCAAAAGGCAGAGTTAGAAACTGTACTTAAAGAAATTATCCCCTCTGAAAAATTTATGGTTCAATTAGAACCTATGGATAGTGACGCTTCTCCGTTTATGATTACACAACCAGAGTTTATGCGTAGAATGAAAGAAATGCAAGCAACAGGCGGTGGTGGCATGTTTGGGATGGGTAATTTCCCAGAAATGTACAACTTGGTAGTTAATACAAATTCTGAATTGGTTAATGAAATTCTTGAAACCAAAACAAAAAAGAAACAAGAACGATTAATAAACCAAAGTTTAGATTTAGCACGCCTATCTCAAGGCTTGTTAAAAGGTGAAGAACTTACCAATTTCATCAAACGTAGCTACGAAATGATTAAGTAAAATAAGAATTCGGGGTGTTAACCTTAACACACTATCTACTTACAAATATTTTTTAGGACCTTCTTTTTAGAAGGTCTTTTTATTTTAAAAAACTTATTGTTTGACACTTTCTAGAATATATTGTACCGTTAGTCAAATAAATAAATTGGAATAAAAAAATTGTTCTAATTTTAAAACAACTCAAAAATACTTTACCATGGATGATAATTTAATCATAAACTTTACACCTACAGGAATGATTCCTACTAAAGAAATGACCCCACATGTTCCTATTAGTGTATCTGAAATTGTTGAAGATGTACATAAAGCCCATGAGATTGGAATTACTATGGTTCATCTGCATGCCAGAGATCCAATATCTCAAGTACCAACTTACCATAAAGAAATATACGGACAGATAATTGAAGGCATTAGAAAATATGCTCCAGAATTAGTACTATGTGTTTCTTTAAGCGGCAGGGATTTTAGTGAATTTGAAAAACGAAGTGCCCCTTTATTATTAGAAGGAAATTTAAAACCAGATATGGGAAGTCTTACCTTAAGCTCCTTGAATTTCAACAAAACGGCTAGCATGAATGCTCCGAGTATGATTGCAAAATTAGCTGGCATGATGAAATCTAAAGGAATTGTTCCAGAACTTGAGGCTTTTGATATTGGCATGATTAATTACGCAAAATATCTAATAAAAAAAGAGTTATTAAAACCTCCTTACTATTTTAACCTTTTGTTTGGAAATATAGCCTGTTCTCAAGCTAATTTGTTACATACAGGGGTTATGATTAATGATTTACCTGAAAATTCACTGTGGAGTTTAGCCGGAATTGGAAATGACCAACTTAAAATGAATTCACTCTCAATTGCTGTTGGTGGTGGCGTAAGGGTTGGGATAGAAGACAACATATGGTATGACACATCTAGAACAAAATTAGCCCATAATACAGATTTAATAAAAAGAATCCATACAATAGCCCATGCAAACGGAAGAAATATTATGAAACCTAAGGAATTTAGAATGAAAATGGATTTAGAACCTGGCAATGGTAACTATGGTCGAAAAATTTAATTCTTTTTTATGATTACAAAAAACACTGAAGACATCTCACCTTTAAAGAGGTATTGGAACATTATTAGTCACGGTTTATTTTTGTTTGGCTTAAGAAATAGGCTAGCTAATATAGGATTAGATATTAACCCTTATTATTGGGTACAAGAAGAGGTTGATGAATGCAAAGAACCAAAAATTAAAGGAAATCCTTTAGAATATTCTGTCAGATTTTTAAATGTAGAAGAATTCAAATCAATTACCGAAAATGAATCCGGTGCTACTGTAAATGAAATGATTGAAGGTTTAAAAAAAGGACAATTATGCATAGGCTTAGAACACAATGGAAATATTGCTGCATATACCTTTATTGAACTACATGATTTTGTTTATTACAATAGAACATTTAAATTAAAAGACAACGAAGCATATCTTTTAAATATGTGGACGTTTCATTCATATAGAGGTAAAAACCTGGCTCCCTATTTACGTTACCAAAGCTATAAATTACTAGATAAACAAGGAAGAACAGTTAAGTATAGTATTACTCAATATTTTAACAAGTCATCCATAAAATTCAAAAGCAAATTAAATTCAAAGCATCTTAGTCTTTTTATAAGTATAGCATTATTCAAAAAATATTACTGGAACTTTCCAATAAAAAAATACAGATAAGCAATCATAACAAGTTGCCTAATAAACTATGAAAATAATCTCCACAAATATCGCCAAACCAACTACAATTATATGGAACGGAAAAGAAGAAACCACTGGCATTTATAAAACACCAACCAATAAACCTATTTACTTAGGCAAAACCGATGTAAAAAATGATGAAGTAACAGACCGTGTGCATCATGGTGGTTTTTATAAAGCATGCTATATGTTTTCGTCTGAACAATATCCTTATTGGAAAAACCTATACCCACATTTAGATTGGAGTTGGGGCATGTTTGGTGAGAACTTAACCGTATCTGGTTTTGATGAAACACAAGTACTTTTAGGTGATATTTACAAAGTTGGAGAAGCATTGGTGCAAGTATCGCAATACAGAGAACCATGCTACAAATTAGGATATAAGTTTGGCACCCAAACGGTTCTCAAACAATTTATAGAACATGGCTTTGGAGGGACCTATTTAAGTATTCTTGAAGAAGGCTACGTACGTGTTAATGATGAGTTTGTTTTAGTGAAACGACCAGAAGAAAGTTTAACTGTAAGTCAATTGTTTCATTTGGTACATGCAAAAAACAAAGATCAAAACTTATTAAAAATAGCAGCAAAAAGTTTGGCTTTACCTCCTAAAAAACAAGCATTATTAAGCAGTTATATTAAAGATTAAAAGAAGCACATTTTCTATAATCATAAAGTATTGATGTTTGGGGTTATGCTTAGTTTCAAAAATGAATGATTACTTAAAGCAGTCATACTTTTCAGTTATATTTGTTTTATTTTAAAAATTATCTTTTGAAAGACCTCTTACTCATCACACCGCCGTTTACGCAACTTAATACACCTTATCCTGCCACGGCTTATTTAAAAGGTTTTTTAAACACAAAAAATATTGGTGCTTTTCAAATAGATTTGGGTATTGAAGTCATTTTAGAGTTATTTTCAAAAAAAGAACTTCAAAATATTTTCGATTTTGCTTTTAACAGCAATCAAATAATTTCTGAAAATGCTCAAAGAATTTATGCCTTAAAGGATACTTATTTACAAACTCTGGATGCTGTTATTTCCTTTTTGCAAGGAAAAAACCCAACGTTTGCCAGACAAATTTGTACTGATAATTTTTTACCACAGGCATCTCGCTTCGAACAGTTAGACGACTTGGATTGGGCTTTTGGCAACATGGGAATTCATGACAAAGCTAAGCATTTGGCCACCTTATATCTTGAAGATTTATCAGATTTTATTGTTGAATGTGTTGACAAAAATTTTGGGTTTAGCCGTTATGCAGAACGTTTAGGACAAAGTGCCAATTCATTTGATGAACTTTACAGACATTTAAAAGAAGAGCCTACACATATTGATTCTATAACATTAAGAATTCTTGAGAAAAAACTAAAAACCATTCAACCAAAATTAGTTTGTTTTTCTGTGCCTTTTCCGGGGAATTTATACAGTGCTTTTCGTTGTGCCCAATATATTAAAACCGCCTATCCAAATATTAAAATTGCCATGGGCGGCGGCTTTCCTAATACCGAATTACGTTCAGTAAATGATGTCCGCGTGTTTGAATTTTTCGATTTTATAACTTTAGACGACGGCGAACTTCCAGTTGAATTATTACATAATCATGTACAAAATCCTATTTCAAAAGAATTTAAAAGAACATTTCTTTTAGAAAACAGCAAGGTTACTTTTGTAAATAATAGCTCAAAACCAGATTATAAACAAGCAGACATTGGAACTCCAGATTATTCCGATTTACTTCTCGATAAATATATTTCAGTAATAGAAATTGCAAACCCAATGCATAGTTTGTGGAGTGATGGCCGTTGGAACAAACTCACCATGGCACATGGTTGCTATTGGGGAAAATGCACATTTTGTGATATCTCGTTAGATTATATCAAAATTTACGAACCAATTGCAGCCACTATTTTGGTTGACAGAATGGAACAACTTATTGCGCAAACCGGAGAAACAGGTTTTCATTTTGTTGATGAAGCTGCTCCACCTTCGCTAATGAAAGCTTTGGCTTTAGAAATCATAAAACGTCGGCTTATTGTAACATGGTGGACCAACATAAGGTTTGAAAAAAACTTCACTAAAGACCTTTGTTTATTATTAAAAGCATCGGGTTGCATTGCGGTTTCTGGCGGATTGGAAGTGGCTTCAGACAGATTATTAGCCTTAATAGATAAAGGTGTCACTGTAGAACAAGTAGCCCTAATTACAAGAAACTTTACAGACGCCAACATTATGGTTCACGCCTATTTAATGTATGGGTATCCAACACAAACCGTTCAGGAAACTGTTGATAGTTTAGAAATGGTGCGTCAGCTTTTTGAAGTTGGCGTGTTACAATCTGGATTTTGGCATCAATTTGCACTAACAGCGCATAGCCCTATTGGATTAAACCCTTCTGATTTTGGTATATCTCCAAACTACAAAAATATTTCCTTTGCTAATAACGATATTGATTTTACTGACCAAACTGGTATCGATCACACTCAATTTAGCTACGGATTAAAAAAATCATTATTCAATTTTATGCATGGTATTGGGTTTGATTTACCACTTCAGGATTGGTTTGAATTTAAAATTCCAAAAAACCAAATAAAACCAGATTACATCTATTCTTGTTTAGAAACAGTTTTAGATTTCAATATAAAACCAACTGCAAAAATTGTTTGGTTGGGCAACAAACCCTTAGTTAATTCTCAAAATAGAACTAAGAAAGGACAAACATGGGAAATGCTTAACATAACATTTCATGACGAAACAGATTCTTTTCAAATTTCTTTAGAAAAAGAGCGTGGTTTATGGCTGTTAGATATGTTAGAATTAGTTACGCCAAGGAATAAACCTCTATCATTTGGCAATTTAAAAGCAAATTTTGAGACTAAATTTGAAAATTTTGAATTGTTTTGGTTCTCAAAACCAATACTAAAATTAAGAGATTCTGGGCTTTTGGTTTTGTAACATAAAACATTAATTTTGTAAGAAATTTTTACTAACTTCGTTTAACTGTCGATAAACAAACATGGGAACGTTTTTTATCTAAGCATTAGCTGCAACACTATGGAACAACTGAACAACTATGCCGATAGTCGACTGATTCGCGGATGTATATTTTGCGGAGGTTCAGCTGATACTCGAGATCATATTCCATCAAAATGCATTCTTGATAAGCCATATCCTGAAAATCTACCTGTGGTGGGATGTTGTTATGAGTGTAATCAAAGCTTTTCAAGTGATGAGCAATACTTTGTTTGCTTTCTAGAGTGTTTATTATGTGGTTCGACAAATCCAGAAAATATTAGACGTCCATCAATATCTAAAATTCTTAGTAAATTACCAGGTCTTAGAAAACGTATTGAAAACTCTACAACCGAAGTGGACGGAAAAATTGTCTTTACTCCAGAATTTGAACGTATTGATAATGTCATGTTAAAACTAGCTCAAGGACATGCCGCTTTTGAATTCAGTTTGATGCTTCGTGACAAACCTAATCAGTTTTGGTATGGGTTACTTTCTTCATTGTCAGAAGAAGAAAAGAATCTATTTAATTCTGTTCATTTTCAACATAATGTTGGGGAAGTTGGCTCTCGATCAGTACAACGCCTTCTTGTAGTGCAATTATCAATGCAAGACGGTGAGAATATTCCGTTTGCAATTAATGACTGGGTTGATGTACAAGATGACAGATACAGATATATTGCTATCCACGATATGGGAAAGAAAATTATTAGAATTGTAATAGATGAATTTTTCGCTTGTGAAGTTGTTTGGGAAGATGAATAAGAAAGTGCAGCAGCTAACAGCGGTTTGCGGCAAGTGGGGTTTTAGGGAAAACTCCAACTTCTTTTTGTATATTTGGCTTTAGGAATAAACAAACTAAAGGTATAAAATCCCCACCTGCTGCAAGCCGGCGGGACGTTAAACGACACTTTTCAAAAAGAAGTTATATATCTAAATTCTTAAATTTCAAATCCCTTTATAAAAATAAAACCCAATACAATTTAGGTTATCTTTGTTGCAAAATTATTTACATGTCGTTTAAAGACTTACAACTTAACAGACCTATTTTAAGAGCCGTAGCTGAAGCTGGTTATGATAACCCTACCTTAGTGCAAGAAAAAACGATTCCTTTGGTTTTAGCTAAAAAAGACGTGATTGTGTCTGCCCAAACTGGTACTGGAAAAACCGCTGCATTTGCATTACCTATTTTACAACAATTATTTGATAAGCAAGATGCATCAAAACGTGGAAAAAAAATACGTGCTTTGGTAGTAAGCCCCACACGTGAACTGGCATTACAAATTGAAGAAAATTTTAAAACCTATAGTGCATACACTAATTTAAGAACTACGGTTGTATTTGGTGGTGCTTCTATAGAACCTCAAATAGATATTTTAAAAAAAGGTGTTGATATTTTAATTGCTACTCCCGGGCGTTTGCTCGATTTACATAAACAAGATATAATAAACCTTGATTACATTGAGACATTAGTATTAGATGAGGCCGATTTAATGCTTGATATGGGTTTTATTGATGATGTGAAAAAAATTGAACGTTTGTGCCCAAAAGAAAAACAAATTTTATTGTTTTCGGCAACTATTCCTTTTAAGGTGGAACAATTGGCAAACACTATTTTAACAAATCCAGAACGTGTAGAAGTAGCACCAAATTCATCCACTTCAAAAAACGTTAATCAGGTGCTATACTATGTTCCTAAACGCAATAAAATAGAATTATGCTTACACTTGTTACGAAACACCATAAAAGGAAGTATTATTATTTTTAGGCGTACAAAATTTGGCGTTGATAAATTAGAACAAACCCTTTTAAAAAACAATTATAAAGTAGTTAGTTTACACGGAGATAAAAACCAAAACGACCGACAAGCCGCTTTAAATCAGTTTAAGAATAAAGAAGTAAATATTTTAATT
This sequence comes from Gaetbulibacter sp. M235, assembly GCF_043876835.1. NCBI lineage: Bacteria > Pseudomonadati > Bacteroidota > Flavobacteriia > Flavobacteriales > Flavobacteriaceae > Gaetbulibacter > Gaetbulibacter sp. M235. The sequence goes on along the minus strand of NZ_JBAWJZ010000009.1, from coordinate 15,274 downwards.
GCTACTGATGTTGCTGCTCGTGGTATTGATGTTGACAATTTAGATGCCGTAGTTAATTTTGATTTGCCCAACGTTCCAGAAACTTACGTGCATAGAATTGGCAGAACCGCACGTGCAGGAAATACTGGTACATCTTATTCTTTTTGTTCGGCAGATGAAAAATCCTATGTAGCAACCATACAACAACTCATCCAGCTTCAAATAGATGTTATTGAAGATCATCCATATCCTTTAGACCCAAAAGCAAAAAAGGAAATTCATAAAACTCCCGGAAAAAGTAAACACAAAAAAGGAAGAAAAAGCGAAGGCTCTAAAAAGAAAAAGAAACGTTGGTATTAACGTTTCTTTCCATTTAAAAATTTCTATTTCTCTATAATTCAAACCTTTTATCCATATAATGCTTTAAAATTGGAATTTGTATAAAAAGCATCACCGTTAACAAAACACAAGCGTAAATTGTAGTTCTTGAAAAATGAAAATTTTCAAAAGCTTTAGAAATATTCAAACTTGGTAAAGCTTTTAAGTTTAATTTATCAAATAATCCGGTAGAAGCAGAATTTGAATCATTAAAAGTTAAATACACCATTAAACCAATCATGCTGGCAAAAACAACATACCATATCCATTTTGAAATCAATGGTTTATAAACAGTAACCTGACTTGTTTTAGCTTCTAAAACCTGGGCCATAACCATATCAGTAAAATTAAATGAAGGTGATTCTAATGATGTTCCTTTCATCATTTTATCTACCAGTTTTTCTATTTGCTTATCTGTTTTATGATCCATAATGTTCAATTATTTCTGGTTCCAATCTTTCTTTTAAAATAGCAGTTAGTTTTTTTCTGCTTCTAAATAGCTTCACCTTTACATTATTTGCTGTTAAACCAATCACTTTTGCAATCTCTTCTAAAGATTGTTCTTCAAAATAAAACAAGGTTAACAAAAAGGCATCATCACTTGGTAATAGGTTAATACAATGTTGAATTGTTTGGTTTCGTTCTTCATCTTCCATTAAATCAAGTGCATTATCAAGACTCTTTATTTGATTTGAATTAAACTCATCAATAGAAACTACATGCTGTTCTCTTTTGTTTTTCTTTAATCTATCTAAACACGTATTATAAGCAACCTTATAAATCCAAGTTGAAAATTTCGAGTCACCTTTAAACTTACTCAATGATTTAAAAACTTTGATAAAAGTGTCTTGAGCAACTTCTTCAGCTTCTTCCCTATTCTTAACCATTTTCAACGCTAACGAAAACACCAAATCTTTATAACGGTCAACTAAAACACTAAATGCCTTTGAGTTGCCTTCAATAATCAAATTGATATAATATATGTCGTCGTTGGTGGTCATTTGATAGTAAGACGATAATAATTAGTTTTAGGTTACAAAAACATTTTAAAAAAATTTATTATAATGTGTAACCTAATTTAAAAAGGTGTCGTCATAAGCTATGAACACATTAAATATAATCAATTAAAAACAAACAATTATGGATAGAGTTTTAATACCAATCAGTATGTTTCTAGCTATTTTCGGAATAGTATATTTATTCTTATCTACAAGAAACAAAGAACGTTTAGCACTTATTGAAAAAGGTGCAGATGCCAGTATTTTTATGGGAGACAGAAGTAACCGTTCTCCTATTTGGAAAGTATTTTTGTTGAATTTAGCCTTATTATTAATGGCAATTGGCCTTGGTGTATTTATTGCATCTATTTTACAGTACAATTTAGGTGTTGATGAAGATGTAGCCTATCCGGGAACTATCTTCCTAATGTCTGGTATTGGGTTATTTGTAGGATTCAACATGACCAAGAACTTAGATAAAAACTAACTAAAAACACCAACCAAGCAATATTAAAAACTGCTTTCTAAATGAAAGCAGTTTTTTTATTCTATAACAAAATCAAAATACGTTTCCGGGAAAGGTTCTTGCCTTAAGGTAAAATGCCACCATTCTTTTGGGTAGTTTCTAAAACCATGTTTTAACATAACTTCTTGCAATAATTTTCTGTTTGCTTTTTGTTTTTCTGAAATATTTTGGTAATCAACCCAAGATTCTTCTCCAAAAAAATCATACGGACTTCCCATATCTAAAGGAATGCCGGTATTTCCATCTATAATTGTTAAATCTAAAGTACTTCCTTTACTATGACCAGAGTGGGTTGCAATATATCCATCCTGAAACAAATCACTTTTATTTACTTGAGGATAAAAAATATGTTTGTTTATGGTATCATTCAAATTTCTTGCCCAAATTATAAAATGATTTACAGCTCGTTGAGGACGGTATCCATCATACACTTTTAAACATAAATTTTGTTGTAATAATTCCTTTTGAACTTGTTTTAATGCCGTTGCGGCTTCTTTTGTTAAAATAAGAGAATTAGTTTGATAACCATCAATAGGTTTGCCAACAAAATTATATGAAGTATGATATCTTAATTCAACATTCAAATCTGGAATAACATTTTCCACATACACAAAACCTTCAGGTAATTGAGAAAATACACGGAAGCAAACCAAAAACAGTAACAAAAATAATTTAGACTTCATATCCAATTCAATTTAAGCTAATTTAGAGAAATTAATTTTTAGTTATGACCTATCCTTGGCATTTATACCTTATGTCTTTTTTATATATGATGGCAGGGGTTTTCCATTTTATTAAGCCAAAAATATATTTACGCATTATGCCAAAATACATTCCAAACCACAAACTAATGGTTTACTTAAGTGGCGCTTTTGAGATAGTCTTAGGAATTTGTTTATGCATTCCTCCATTAAAAAATATTTCCATTTATGGAATTGTTAGTATGTTGAGCGTCTTTTTGCTTGTTCATTTTTATATGCTTACAGATAAAAAGAAATTCGATAGTATTCCAAAATGGATATTAATTTTAAGAATTCCACTTCAATTTGCACTTATGTTTTGGGCTTATTGTTATTTAAAATTATAGAATGAAATGCTTTTCCAAGATGCAATAAATTTAAACATGAAAGATGCAGATGTGGTTTACTACGACCATTTTTTTAATAAAAATCTATCTGATCACTATTTCAAGTTACTTTTAAATTCTATTGAATGGCAACAAGATTATATAACAGTTTTTGGAAAAACATATTTGCAGCCACGGTTAACTTCTTTGTATGCCAACAACAAACTTCCCTATACATATTCAAATATTACAATGCAACCAAAAGCATTTACAAAAGAATTACTGGAAATAAAACAAGCTACTGAAAAAGAAATAAATACAAACTTTACGAGCTGTTTAGCAAATTTATATAGAAATGGTCAAGATAGTAATGGATGGCATGCCGATGACGAAAAGGAATTAGGCTCACAACCAATCATTGCATCAGTAACTTTTGGGGCAGAACGTATTTTTCATTTTAAACACAAATTTGAACCTCAGCTTAAAACAAAGATTATTTTAAATCATGGTAGCCTCTTGATAATGAAAGGTGATACACAAAAATTTTGGCAACATCAGTTACCAAAAACCAAAAAAATTATTAGCGAGCGAATTAATTTAACCTTTAGAATTATTGCATAAAAAAAACCAAGATCCCTCAATCTCGGTTTTTCGTCAATTTGCTTTTTTTTATTTTGAAGATAGATTTAGGGTTACCATAACTACTACAAAATGCAAATATTAATTAATTAATTAATCCATTGAACTAAAAAGTATGTTATTTAGTACACTTCAAATGTAAAACAATATTTCAATTTAACCGATAAAAAGTATATTTTTTCGATGAAATACAATATACTTTAACATTTAAGTATAATTTAGGATGTTTTTGAGAAAAAATAAGTACGAAAAGTAAAAAGAATATTAAAAATATAATTGAATAAGAATTTTAAATTCATTGCATAAAAAAACCGAGATCCCTCAATCTCGGTTTTTCGTCAATTTGCTTTTTTTTATTTTGAAGATAGATTTAGGGTTACTATAACTACTACAAAATGCAAATATTAATTAATTAATCCATTGAACTAAAAAGTATGTTATTTAGTACACTTCAAATGTAAAACAATATTTCAATTTAACCGATAAAAAGTATATTTTTTCGATGTATTGCACAATATTTTAACATTTAAACATAAATTAGCCTATTTTAAGTATAAAATAAGAGAAAAAATTCAATCATTTAATTTTTAATATAACGCTAAATAATCAACAACTTTAATATATTTTTACTACTTATAAAATAAAATCTATATCAAACAGTTTAAACAAAATAATCTATCGTTTAAAAAATGAAAACTAAAATTTTAGTATTATCATTATTATGTTTTGTTAAATCATTCTCTCAAAACAATACTTTCACTTCTCAAGATATCCAAGTTAACACTATAATTGATGGTACATTGTTGCTTCCAAATGAAGTTAATAAACCAAATTTAGCTATAATTATTGGTGGTTCTGGTCCTACAGACAGAAATGGCAATCAGAGTTTTTTAAATAATAATTCATTAAAAAAACTAGCAGAAGATTTAACCAATAATGATATTGCCACTTTTAGGTACGATAAGCGTATAGTAAAACAAATTAGAACTGGAAAAATAGATCCTAACATTATGTTTGATGATTTTGTTACTGATGCAATTTCTGTTATAGAATATTTCAAAAACAGCAAAAACTTCAACCATATTTTTGTAATTGGTCATAGCCAAGGTAGTCTTGTAGGTATGTTAGCAGCTAAAGACAAAGCAGATGGATTTATTTCTATAGCTGGACCTGGACAATCTATTGACAATATTATTATTGAGCAAATTGGTAAAACCTATCCTGTTTTAACAAACGATGCCAAAAGAGTAATTGAGAGCTTGAGAAAAGGAATAAAAACCAATGATTATCCACAAGAATTAGCTACTGTTTTCAATAAAGATATTCAATCATTTATGATGAACTGGATGCAATACAATCCAGTTGATGAAATTAAAAAACTGCAAATGCCTATTCTTTTAATTAATGGAACTAAAGATTTGCAAGTAGAACCAAAAGAAGCTGAATTATTGAATGAAGCCGTTCCAAATTCCACATTAAAATTAATTGATAAAATGAACCATGTGCTAGTTACAATTGATGGTGATAATTTAGAAAATTCAAAATCTTACAATGAACCTTTCCGAAAATTATCAGACGAACTTATTGAAACAATCTCAAATTTCATTAATCAATAACAACCTGATTCTTTTAAACACAACAAATGCTTGTGTCTAGACTGTTTAAATATAAAAAAAAGCATCCAAAAAGGATGCTTTTTAACTAACCAACCAAAAATATAATTACATTCTCAAGTTTAAAGTAACCACTCAATAAACTTTTAATTCTGAATGCAACAATTATTATAATTCAATGATTGTGCCAAATTATCAATTTAACATAATCTTAATAATACTTTATATTGTAATATTTTGGTATTTTTAGCCAAAATAAAATTTACATGGATAATTCTCCTTTGTTTACAGACGACACAATCGTATTTGGCTTACTAATGATTGCCTTAGGGCTCATTTTTTATACAGAATCAAAAACATCAGGTTTTTGGTTAAAATTTTATAAAATTGTTCCGGGTCTATTCGTAGCTTATATGCTACCCTCTTTATTTACAACCATAGGTTTAATAGCTCCTGAATGGGAAACCATTAATGCATCCGGTGAAATAACAAAGCATAGTTCAAATTTATACTATGTTTCAAGTAGATATTTGTTACCCGCAGCTTTAGTATTAATGACTTTAAGTATCGATTTAAAAGCTGTATTTAATTTAGGATGGAAAGCTTTAATCATGTTTTTTACAGGAACTTTGGGAATTATAATTGGTGGCCCTATTGCTATATTATTAATTTCAATGATTTCACCTGAAACAGTTGGAGGAGTTGGACCAGATGCAGTTTGGAGAGGATTATCAACATTAGCCGGGAGCTGGATTGGTGGTGGAGCTAATCAAACGGCTATGCTGGAAATTTATGGGTACAACCAAAAATTATATGGAGGTATGGTATTTGTTGACATTGTTGTTGCAAATATTTGGATGGCCGTATTATTAATTGGAATAGGAAAATCAAATGCAATCGACAAATGGCTTAATGCTGACAATTCTGCTATAGAAGCTTTAAAAGAAAAAGTTTCTACGTTTACTGATAAAGTAAAGAGAAATCCGTCATTAAAAGATTTAATGATCATTGCCGCTATAGCTTTTGGGACAGTAAGTATTTCTCATTATTTAGCTGGGTTTTTAGCAAACTATTTTGAAGATGTTATAACAAAAATTGAGTCTCCTACTACAAGAAACATATTCACATTTTTAGATTCAGAATTCTTTTGGATGATAAGCATTGCAACCCTTATTGCCATAATATTATCATTCACAAAAGCAAAAAATTATGAAGGTGCAGGTGCGAGCAAATATGGAAGTGTTTTTATATACATCCTTGTTGCAACTGTTGGAATGAAAATGGATTTAACCCTTATTTTTAACAATACTGGATTAATTTTTATTGGCATTGTTTGGATGACTATTCATGCTGCACTATTAATTCTAGTAGCTAAATTAATTAAAGCTCCTTATTTCTTTTTAGCAGTTGGCAGTCAGGCCAATGTTGGTGGAGCAGCATCTGCTCCAATTGTAGCTGCAGCATTCCATCCATCACTGGCAACTGTCGGTGTTTTACTAGCGGTTTGTGGTTATGCCATTGGAACTGTTGGTGCCATTTTATGTACTATTTTAATGGAACTGGCGTCTGTAAGTTAATTGTAAATATTGTATTCACTTAATTTTTTTAAAACTTATAATTATCTGATATTTGCTCACTAAATTCTAATCATAAAATGAAAAAAATATCTGTTTTATTGGTCTTGCTTTTAATATTTTCATGTGGTAAAGAGCAGCACGACCTAACTGTAATTGGCAATATTAAAGGACTTAAAAAGGGAAGCGTTTATCTTAAAAAAGTAAAGGACACAGCTTTAGTAGTGGTAGATTCTATAGCCATAAGTGGAAATTCTCAATTTGAATTGCACAGTGATTTAGAATCTCCTGAGGTGTTTTTTCTCTATTTAGATAAAAACAGCAAAAGTGAAGATGATAGAATTCTGTTTTTTGCAGATAAGGGAACAACAGAAATAAATACTACTCTAAAGAATTTTGTGTTTGACGCTAAAATTAATGGATCAAAACAACAAAAAATTTTAGAAGAATATCGAATGATAGTGTCTCGTTTTAATGAAAAAAACTTAAATCTAATTAAAGAAAGTTTTGAAGCGCAAAAAAGTGGTGATACTTCAAAATACAATAGCATTCAAAATGAGTTTGATAGCTTGTTAAAAAGAAAATACTTATATACTGTAAATTTTGCTTTAAACAATAAAGATAGCGAAGTTGCTCCTTATTTAGCACTTACAGAAATTTATAACGCTCAAATTAAGTATTTAGATACCATAAATGTTTCTTTAACTACTGAAGTAAAAAATTCAAAGTATGGTAAAGAATTTCAATCATTCATTGATTCAATAAAAAGCAAAGAATAGCCTAGCACTAACCTACCAATTATTCTTTTAATATAATTCTTAAACATTATAGTCGTTACTATTAGGAAGCTCCTTAAAAATTGGCTTCCTTGTAACTTCTATTACTTAGCAAACCTATGTTTATAAAAAAACTATTAAAAAATAAATGGTTCAAATACGTTCTTAAAGGTATAATAGTTCTATTAGTTTTAGCTGTTATTTTTTTTACGAGCATATATTTAGGTCTATGGGGCAAAATACCTTCAACAAACCAATTAAAAAATCTTAAACAGAGTCAGGCCACTCAAGTTTTAGATGTTAATAAAAACCTCATTGGTAAATACTATATTTACGATAGACAATCTATCCCATATAGTGATTTTCCTCAACATCTTATTGATGCTTTAATTTCTACAGAAGATGCCCGATTTTATAAACATCATGGCATTGATACAAAAAGCTTATTCCGGGTATTTTTTAAAACAATCTTAACAGCAAATAAATCATCAGGAGGAGGTAGTACCATTACGTTACAATTAGCAAAAAATTTATTTGGCAGGAAAGATTTTGGAACCTTCAGCAGTGTTGTCAATAAAATAAAAGAAAGCATTGTTGCCACAAGAATTGAAGACATGCATTCAAAAGAAGAAATACTCACTTTCTACCTCAACACAGTACCCTTCCCTGATAATACTTATGGTATTGAAAGTGCTTCACTTAAATTCTTTAACGTTCACACAAAGCAACTAAATATCTCACAAGCTGCAACCTTAATAGGATCATTAAAAGCTAATAACAGTTACAACCCCAGGTTGTTTCATAAAAAGTCTCGATCCAGAAGAGATGTTGTTATTAAGCAAATGGAAAAGTATGGCTATTTAGGTTCTGAAGAAGCCTCAAAAATCATAGCAACTGATTTTGTTTTGGATTATCAATATTATGCCCCAAACCAAGGATTGGCACCCTATTTTAGAGCAGAAATCAAAAAACAATTAGATAGCATTCTGCAACAAGACAAGTTTAAAAAACCAGATGGGGAACCCTATAATATTTTTCAAGATGGCCTTAAAATCTACACAACATTGGACAATACCATGCAAAGGTATGCTGAAAATGCCATGCGTGACCATATGGCTGAGTTACAAAATCTCTATGAAAAAGCTTATGGACAAAATGCTCCGTGGTTAAAAAACAAACCTGCGTTTATAGCTTCAAAAAAACGTTTAACAAAATATAAATCTTTAAAAGCACTAAACATAACAGAAAAAGTTATTGAAGATTCTTTAATAAAACCGCAAGAAAAAGAATTGTTTTCTTGGGATGGAAATATCGTAAAATCCATATCAACTTTAGATAGTTTAGAATATTTTTTAAAATTTTTAAATTCAGGAGTGCTATCAATCGAACCATCAACAGGCGCCGTCAGGGCTTATGTTGGTGGCATTGACTATCTTTTTTTTCAATATGATCACGTATCACAAAGCAAACGCCAAGTAGGCTCAACCTTTAAACCAATTGTCTATACTGCGGCATTAGAGGCAGGCATGAAGCCTTGTACTTACTTTTCGACAAAAGCCATTACCTATACTGATTATGATGATTGGACACCAACAAACGCTTCCAAAGACGATAATGATGATTTAAATTTTTCATTAGAAAATGCATTGAGTAATTCTATCAACACCATAGCTGTAAAAGTATTATATGAAACTGGTATTGAAAATGTTATAGCCCAAGCAAGGGCAATGGGTATTACAAGCGACATGGACAAAGTTCCATCGATTGCATTGGGATCTTCAAACCTGAGTTTAATAGAGCTTGCTAAAGCCTATACGTCTTTTGTTAATGGCAGTAAACCTTCCACTCCTGTTTTCATTACAAAGATTGAAAACAAAGAAGGTCACGTTATTGCATCTTATAACGATTTAAACCCAAATAAGACCACAGAAAAAGCATTTAGTGATGATACCAGACAGGTCATGTTGGAATTTCTAAAAGCAACTGTTAATAATGGCACTGCACAACGATTAAGATCTAATTATAATTTAAATAACGATATTGCAGGCAAAACAGGTACAACGCAAGACAATAAAGATGGGTGGTTTGTTGGAATCATGCCTAATTTAATTACAGTGACCTGGGTAGGAAACGACAACCAACAAATTGGATTTAGTAATACTTCTATTGGTCAAGGAGCCAATTCTGCTCTTCCCATTTTTGCAAAATTTCTACAACAACTGAATAAAGACCCTAAGTATAACCTAATTACCAAAGCTTCTTTTGAAAAACCTTCCGATGAGGTTCTAAAGTCTTTAGATTGTGGATTAACAAAAAAAGATAATTTTTTTCAACGGCTTTTTGGAGTTGATATAAAGAAAAAAACATTTAAAAAGAAAAAGAAAAAAGGCTTTTTTTCTTGGCTTACGGGTGATAAAGATTAATGTTTTAGCACAAACATATTAATTTAAACAAAAACACATAAAAAAACTCCAATCACAGAAATGTGTTGGAGTTTTTGTTGAGCCGATAGAGGGACTCGAACCCACGACCTGCTGATTACAAATCAGCTGCTCTAGCCAGCTGAGCTACATCGGCGTTTTTAACGGATGCAAATATAATAGCAAATTTGATATCTACAACAATCCGTTAAAAAAAATTATCCTAGCTTATTAATTTTTTCAATTAAAGCTCTTCCTTTTTCTTCAAGTTCAGAATTAATCGCTTTAAAATGTGCTTTTTTATTCTCAATATTTTTATCATTTATTTTTGCAATTAATGCATCAAAAGTGTTAATAGCCTCATCTACAATAGCTTCACTCTTTTTATTATCCTTATCTGTGTTTGCGTATTCCCAAACATAAGCTGCTTCAATAATATCACCTAAAACATAATTAATGTCTTTTTTTAGGTTTCTAACATTTGCCATATTTAAAATTTTAATTTAGATGCAAAATTACACATAAACTTCTAATAGTGATATAATTTTATCACTAATTTAAATTTCAACTAAATTAGGAAAGGCTTTAGCAAAATCTATTTTAGCAAAAAAATTATTTACCTGAATAGGTTACAAAATTTCTTGGTGTTTCGTATAAAACAACTTCTAAATCGAACTTTGAATCTAGTTTTGCTTTAATCTTATTATAAATTACAACCACAATGTTTTCGGCTGTAGGGTTTAAGTCTTTAAATTCCGGAACTTCTAAATTTAAGTTTTTATGATCAAAGGAATCTTCAACTTCTTCCTTAATAATGTCTTTTAATGTTTTAATGTCGATAACATATCCCGTTTCTGAATCAATTTCTCCGGTAACACTAGCTATAAGTTCATAATTATGACCATGAAAATTAGGGTTATTGCACAGCCCAAACACCTCGTTGTTTTTCTCAAAACTCCAATCTTTTCTATACAATCTGTGAGCTGCATTAAAATGTGCTCTTCTGCTAACTGTTACTCTCATTGTCTAGAATATTTATGTGTTGATAAAATTTTTCAAAAATAATCTTAAACCATTCTGTATAAATTTCTGGATGCACAATCATATCGTCCTTTACCTCTTCTATATTCATCCATTTCCAATTGGCAACTTCACTTGTGTTAATTTTGGGATTCTTATTATACTTGCCAATTAAAATATGGTCAAATTCATGTTCTGTTAAACCGTTATCAAAAGGCGCTTTATAAATAAAAGAAATAGACTCTTGCAAATCAACAACAAACCCCATTTCATCTTGCAATCTACGTTTTCCAGCTTGTATATTACTTTCTCCATCGCGTTGGTGGCTACAGCATGTGTTAGTCCAAAGTCCTGGTGAATGGTATTTATCTAATGCTCGTTGTTGTAACATGAGCTCATTTTTGTCATTAAAAATAAACACAGAAAAGGCACGATGCAACAAAGCCTTTTCATGAGCTTCCATTTTAGGCATCAACCCAATTTGCTCATCAAATTCATTAACTAGAATTACATTTTCTTCTGACATGATGTAAAAATACCAAGTATAGCTTAATTATAAGAATTAAACTATAAAAAATAAATACTGAGATTGAGATTTTATAATCTGCTAAACTACATCTTGGTTATTATAAACTCGCTTCGTCTATTTTCTTGATGCTCTTCTTCTGTACAAGGGACTCCATTAGAACATTTGTTAACTAAACGCGTCTCACCATATCCTTTTCCAGTAATACGGCCACGATCTATTTGAGCCTTTTTCACAATAAAATCTTTGGTTGATTTATTCCTCTTCTCAGACAAGGTTAAATTGTAAGCATCGGCACCTCTTGAATCGGTATGCGAACGCACATCAATGGTCATATTTGGATACTGTTTAAGCACTTCAACAATTTTTTGTAGCTCTAATGCAGCATCTTGGCGGATATCGGATTTATCGAAATCAAAATAAATAATGGGAATATCCAATATTTTGGCTAAATCGTCACCAACCTTAATTTCTTGTTGTTCTTTTTCAAGTTCTAAAATTATTTTTAAATCCTGTTTTAAATTGGGTGTTACAATGCGTTTCTCATCAGCTATATATTTGTTGGATTCTCCACGCACCAAATATTCTTTTTCACAATCTAGATCAATTGAGAACCTTGCTTCTTCATTAGTTTTAATTTTAGAAAGTTCCCTACCAGTTTCATCTAAAAGAATCACTGTTGCAAACGGTATGTTTTTATGTGTCTTTTTTTCAACTACAACTCCGGTCAGAGTTTGCAAGCAATTAGGGATTATAAATGTATAAATATCGTCATCTCCTTTGCCTCCTTTTCTGTTGGAAGAGAAAAAGCCTTCTTTGGTCTCAAGATTTTCATAATATGCAAAATCATCTAAAGGACTGTTTATAGGTTTCCCTAGGTTTTCTGGTACACTTTCTTTTCCCTTGTTTCCGTTTTCAAACCCTCTTACCACATACACGTCCAATCCACCCAAACCTGGATAGCCATTGGATGAAAAATATAAATCACCTTTAGCGTTTATAAATGGAAAGGTGTCCTGTCCTTCTGTATTAATCTTAGTCCCTAAATTTTGTGGTTCTCCAAGTGTGCCATCTACACTAATTTCGGTCACAAAAATATCAGAGAGTCCTATTGTTCTGTTCATATCGGAAGAAAAGTATAGCTTAGTGCCATCTGCATTTATGGTTGGGTGTGCTACACTATAACTGTTACTGTTAAAATGTACTGGAGTAACATCAACCCATGTACCATCTGCATCATTGTATCTTGCTCTAAAGAGACTTAAGCGATTTGTTCCTTCTTCATCATTTTTAAGCTTATTCTCAAAAAAATTATTTCTGGTAAAAAACATAAATTTTTTATCGGGAGTAAAGGCTACTGAAGACTCATGGTACTTAGTGTTTAAATTATTTTGAAATATTTTAGCATCCTCAAAAGAATCAAAACTTTTTTCTGTAGCTGAATATAATTGTAAAAAGGGTTGATTATTCCACTTATAAATTTTTCCGTTGTCTCTTGCAGAAGCAAAAATCATTTTATCTCCCCAGAAAGTGGTTCCAAAATCTGAAACTTCTGAATTTATGTCTAGGTTATAAACCTTAAAATCTCTACTGAGTCCATCAATCATTGTAAGATAATCTACTGCCTTTGTAAAATACTGCCCTCGGGTATCATAAGATTTAGCATCATAAAATTTTTGCATCCATTTATCTGACTCTTTATAATTCTCTACAGATTTCAAGGCTTGAGCATATCTAAAAAAATACTCTGGATCCACACTAATACTGAAATTCATTAATTTACCATACCACCTGACAGCCTCATCCATTTTACTGTTGAAATAAAAAGCATCACCAAGTTTTTGAAAAAGCTCCTCAGACTCATAACCTTTTTCTGCCAGACGGAGCAAGATCTCTGTGGTTTTAATGTATCCAAAATCTTTATAGGCTTTATCAGCTTTATCAATGACTCCTTTTTGAGCGAAAATATTGCCTGTAGTTAAATATGTTAAAAACAAAATGATTAATATACGTGATTTCATGATTTACCAATTTTGTATTAAAAGAATCTAGGGGATAAGAACCTATTGTTCTTGAACAATTCAAACCTTAACATAACTTCGTGTGATCCGTTATTATATTTAGTCAAAGGAGTTGTGGTATAGTCAAAGGCATATCCTATATCAATTGCTGGTGTTATTTGAAACCCTATCAAAGCACTTACAGAATCATCCCATCTATAAGCCAATCCTAACGTAAGCCTTTCCTTAATCAAAAAATTGGCTGAGACATCAGCAATTAGTGGAGATCCTGAAACAGCTTTCATTAAAAAGGCTGGTTTAAAACTAAGATTCGGGTTGATCTCAAACACATATCCTCCAATAAGATAATAATGTAATCGCTCTGCAGCAGCAGAAAAGGTCACCTCATCAAAATGATCAGTTGTTAAAAAATTAGGTACAGAAAGACCTAAATACCAAATATCATTGTGCAAGTAAATACCGGCTCCAATACTGGGCGATTTCAAATCAAGATTATCTTGGTAGAGATTATCAGGAAATTGAAATTTTCCTTTGGTCCAATCAGAATTTAAAAAATGAATCCCTGCTTTAACTCCAAATGTCAATTCAGTATAGGCATTATCGTTCAAATAAATACTATACGAAAAATTAGCATCAAATTGGGTTTCGTTTGTAGGTCCTAATACATCGTTTACAACCGATATTCCCCAACCCATCCTATCATTGCTAAATGGAGCGTGAATTCCTATTGTTTGGGTTTCAGGAGCTCCATCTACACCAACCCATTGTGAGCGATACAACGCCGTAATACTGAGTACATCCCTTTGTCCTGCATAGCCAGGATTAATACTCATTGTATTATACATGTATTGAGTGTATTGTGCATCTTGTTGTGAAAAAATAACTTGAGGTATTACAAGTATTATTATACAAACACAATTGGTATATATATTAAAAAACAATTTCATGATAGTCTGATTTACGATTTGATTCTTGATTATCTGTTTAAATACAACCATCCAACAATAGGTTTAAGTTGATCATTAAGTGTAATCACATAGTAATAGGTGCCCTCAGGAAGTTCATTTGATTTATTAATAGTTCTCCTTCCATTTGAAGTACCATCCCAATCATTACGATAACCCTTTTTAGAATACACCAAGTTACCCCATCGATTATAAACTTCTAATTTATTATCTGGATAATTTTCAATACATTCAATAACAAAAACATCATTTACGCTATCTCCATTAGGTGAAAACTCATTGTAAACTGTTAAACAATCTATTGCTGGTAGTACTATTTCTAAACCTGCAGTATCTGAATCATTTGTATCATCAGTATCATCCTGGTCTAAATCAGTCAATTCAGCTTCATTAAGGTAATCTGGAACATCCATGACCTCAACCGAAATATTTACGGATTGTTTCTTTTTGACACCTATTAAAGGGATTCTCCATGCTCCTGAAATTTCGTTATAGACTCCTGTAGAAGCTGATTGAGAAACATACCTATAACCACTTGGTAAATTATCTAAAACTGTCACGTTTGTAGCCTCAAAATCTCCATTATTGGTTATTGTAATTGTAAACGTAATAACATCTCCAATACGAGCCGAACTAGTACTAACCTCTTTATCTACCTCTAAATCTATAGTTTCACAATCGTCTGGAATGCCGTCACCATCGGTATCTGTTTCACAGACATCTCCGATGCCATCACTGTCACAGTCCTCTTGTCCTGGGTTGGATATCGCTGG
>NZ_JBAWJZ010000008.1:0-185580 GCF_043876835.1 Gaetbulibacter sp. M235 | reverse complement strand
ATTTCATTGGCAACATCCTTTGATGCCGCCCCAGAGTTCTCATAAACCACGGTTCCTATGTTCTCAAACCTCTTCTCGAATCCTGTCGCTCTGTCTATACTGCTCTTTAACATAATTATATTTTTTTGTCTTAGTTTATCTTTTTTTTATAAAAGCGCTTCTCGTAATACGCTTATTGGATGTTTTGAATTTTTTTGTGTCCCATCTTTAATTTGGTGTCTGCAACTAGTTCCTGCTGCTACAATTATAACGTCCTCATTAGCATTTCTTATTTTTGGAAACAGTGTGTCTTCACCAACTTGCATACTGATTTTATAATGCTCTTTTTCGTATCCGAAAGACCCAGCCATTCCACAGCAACCCGAATTGATTATGGTTACTTTATAATTTTTTGGAATGGATAACATTTTAAATGTTGGTTCCATGTTGCTTAATGATTTTTGCTGACAATGACCATGTATTTTTAGTACTTGGTTTTCTGCAGTAAAACTCTCTGGAACTATGTTTTTTTTATCAAACTCTTGCTTTATGAATTCTTCAATAGTAAACGTGTTTTTCGCTATGTCATTGGCAGATTTTTTATCATCAGCTAATCTTAAATATTCATCTCTAAAAGTTAAAATTGCAGAAGGCTCGATACCTACT
This sequence comes from Gaetbulibacter sp. M235, assembly GCF_043876835.1. Classification (NCBI taxonomy): domain Bacteria; kingdom Pseudomonadati; phylum Bacteroidota; class Flavobacteriia; order Flavobacteriales; family Flavobacteriaceae; genus Gaetbulibacter; species Gaetbulibacter sp. M235. The sequence goes on along the minus strand of NZ_JBAWJZ010000008.1, from coordinate 184,935 downwards.
AAAGGCGTTTTGTTTGAAATTTTATCCTTGAAAAAGTTCACATTAAAATCAGTTATTTTTTTTGCTTCATCTAAAACACCTTTTGAAATAAAACTTCTGCCACTTTCTTCGTGGTTTGTTATATTTACTTTGTATCCTAAATCTGTTAAAAGTTCTATACAATCTATGCCAATATTAACATCGTAATAGTTTGTAAATTCATCCATAAACAGAAAAATCTCTCCATTTGTTATTGATTTACTAAGCAGCCTTGTTTCGTTTTGCTTGTACCAATTATAAAAAGTTTTATCTGCTAGTCTAGGGATGCTTCTTTCAACAGCAATACCTAAAACTTTTTTAGTGATTTTTGTGTTTAAAACTGCGTTAGTTACAAACGGAAGAATACTTCCCAGCTTATTTAGTTTAACATTATTTGCGAAGATTTTTGTTCTAAAAGGGATGCCTTTTGCTTTATAGTATTGATGCAAAAATTCTGCTTTTAAAGATGCTATATCCACATTACTTGGACATTCGCTAGCACAAGCTTTACAACTTAAACACAAATCAAAAACATCATACAGTTCTTTGTGATTAAATTTATTTTTCTCTTCTGAATTTGTTAAAAACTCCCTTAACGCATTTGCTCTTGCTCGTGTAGTGTCTTTTTCGTTTCTGGTTGCTCTATAGCTCGGACACATTGTTCCTCCTGCTTCTGGAAGTTTTCTACAATCTCCAGAACCGTTACATTTTTCGGTAGCTCTAAGGATTCCTAAACTATCTGAAAAATCTTGAATGGTTTCAATTTTGGGCTCATTTCTATCAACTTCGTACCTTAGGCTTTTGTCCATAGGAAAAGCATCTACAATTTTGCCTTTATTGAAAATATTATTAGGATCGAACGTGTTTTTTATTCGTTTAATAAGTGCGTAATTTTTTTCTCCAATCATTTTTGGAATAAATTCTGCTCTTACAATGCCATCTCCATGTTCTCCACTAAAGGAACCACCATATTTTTTAACCAGTTCAGCCGTTTTAGTTGTTATTTCTCTAAACAACACAACATCGGCTTGTTTCTTTAAATTTAAAATAGGCCTTAGATGTAATTCCCCAGCACCAGCATGAGCATAATACACAGCTTCTTGACCAAAATCTTCCATCATTTTTGAAAACTCTGAAATGTAATTAGGTAAATCCTTCAACTCAACTGCTGTATCTTCAATACATGCAACGGCCTTATTATCACCTACAATATTTCCTAATAATCCTAAACCAGCTTTTCGAAGTTCTACAGCTTGATCAATTTCACTACCTGTTAATTTAGGATATGCATATCCAAGCTTGTTTTTTTGTAAATCAGCAATCAATGCATTTGCCAACCCATCAGATTCATTATCATCTTGAGTGCATATTTCGAGCATTAAAATAGATTTTGGATCGCCTTCAACAAAGAACCTGTTTTTTAATTGCTCTCTATTATTTTTAGTGCAATCTAAAATGGTTTTATCCATCAGTTCGCAGGTAAATAAATTATGGCGCATGGCAACAACAACAGCTTCCATACTTTCTTGGATGCTGCTAAAATGTGCAGCAACCATAATGTTTTTTGGAGGTGGCAGTGTATCTAGCTGTAAGGTTATTTCGGTTGTAAAAGCCAGAGTACCTTCGCTTCCTGTTAAAAGCGTTGCTAAATTGATGGTTTTATTTGAACCTCCAAATGCTTCATAATTTAATAATTCATCTATGGGATACCCATTGTTTCTACGGTGAATGCTTTTTCTTGGAAACTCTTTTATTATTTCTTGTTGAATTTCTTGGTTTGATAACTCATTGTAAACAGTGTTATAAATTTTGCCTTCTAATGAGTTTTCTTGTCTTTTTTGGTTGAATTCTGAAGTAGATACTTCGTTAAATACTGCCTCAGAACCATCACTTAAAATAGTTTTTAATTGTAAGACTTTGTCGCGAGTTACTCCAAATTTAATTGATGTAGTTCCTGATGAATTGTTACCAACCATACCACCAATCATACACCTATTACTTGTAGAAGTATTTGGAGCAAAAAACAAACCGTAAGGTTTTAAGTAATTGTTAAGTTGATCTCTAATAATTCCAGGCTGAACCGTAATGGTTTTATCTTGTTCGTTAAAATTTAAGATTTTAGTAAAATATTTTGAAACATCTACCACCAAGCCATCACCTACACATTGTCCTGCTAAAGAAGTTCCTGCGGTTCTAGGAATGAGCGATATTTTATGCTCTTGGGCAAACCGAATGAGTGTTTTTAAATCCTCATTGTTTTTAGGATAAGCAACTCCTAAAGGGATTTTTCTATAAACTGATGCGTCTGTAGCATAAATGCTTTTATGGAGCAAATCATAAAAAACCTCTCCTTCTATATTGCTTGATAAACTTTTTAAAGCCTGTGTCATTTCAACTTTCATAATGTTATTGAATCCGTATCATCTTTTCTCATTAATCCCAAAAACTCAGTTTGATTTTAAAATTTTAAATGTTCCTTTAACTCCTTCTTCATTTTCAATATTCAAAAAATACATTCCATTACCTAAATAACTTAAATCAATAGATTTGCTTTCCGGATTAATTTTCATAATTGACTGCCCTAAAACATTAAAAAGTTCTACTTGAGCCAATTTCAAATTACCATTATTTAATAATGTAACCATGCTGCTGGTTGGATTTGGATAGACTTTAATATTCCCTTTAATATTAACATCACTTAATGATGCTGTTGCACCAAATTTTGTGTTTATTAAATCCCAAAGTTCCGGACGGTTGCCATCATAGTTCAAAGCCCACATACCAACTCCTCCTAAATTATCGGCTATAGCCAAATCAAATTTTTTCGAGATACTTAACTCATTATCTGTCCATACTTGATGCCAATTGGCTCCATCATTCCATGTATACCAAGGATATTGAAAATCTGAATTCCAGATAAAACCGCCATAAGTTTCAGCTTCTGTTATCGTATTTTTAAATCTGGTTGAACCAACATAAGCAGTTGTTACTGACTCTGAAGCATTTGTTGTTGTTTTCCAATGTTGTCCATAATAAGGCACTGCTAAAATTAACTTCTCTGGTTTATTTGCAGTTGGCTCAGCATAAGTGCCTGTTTCTATAGTTCTTGTAACGAAACGTTTTGTAGGTGTGTGATGAGTTAAAGGAGAAACTGGACCAGAAAACGCATCATTTGCACCAACATAATCATAAGCCATAACAATTAAATAATCTACACTGTTTACTAAACCATCTATTAACCAACCACCCCAATTAACAGCCGGTCCATCAAAAGAAACTTCTTTACCAGGCAATTCAGTATGAATATATGTAGTTAAAGCCGCCATAAAAGTGTTTAATTCAGCCCCTCTATGTGCACTTGTAAGCCCTTCAAAATCTATATTAACACCATCTAAATTATCGGTTTGAATTCTGCTTTTTACGTTAGCAAAGAAAATATCTCTTTTAGCTGTGTTAGTAAACAATTCCCAAGCAACTGCATCTGCTCCATCTGTGCCTCCAAAATTAACAACAGTCATGATTACTTTAGTTCCTGCTGCATGTGCAGCATTTATTTCTGTAACCCAAGGCCATCCTGATGGCGTATCTATGGAAGCGTCGAGTTGAACTAAAAAATCAAAACAGGCTAAATGAGAGAGTAAGTTGTACTGTAGGTTACTATGTGCATTACTGCTTTGTTCCCAATAAGGTAAAAATCCAAACACCATTTTATTTAAAGTATTTGCTTGACCTTGGTTTAAAGAGATGATTTCTTGTTTATTGGTGTTTGACTCTTTGTGAACATTTTCTAGTTTACCAAACTCTTCTTTTTGTAATTCGTGCGCTCCTTTTTTAATTACTTCCTGAGATAAAAGAACTTGAGATAAAAGAAAAACGAACACAAATAAAACTTTAAAGTTTAGCATTCTAAAATTTAGTTTAAAGATGTTGTTTAGATTAAATTCCATAATTACCATGGTACTTACTGTTTATTGAAGCAGGTAATTTGCCTATTGCTTCTTTTTTGCTCAACATAATTTGTGCTGATATTTTTTGAGCCTCTTCTGAATTTTCATAAGAAACTATAACACTCTTAATTTTTTTAAACGACACCTTTTCTAAACAATACTGACTAGCAAACACGTTTAAAATGACTTTATTTTTTTTAGAAATAATTTCAATCATCGCTCTATCTTCATCAGAAATATCTTTAGTAAGTCTATAATTTAAACGGTGGTAACCAATAATTACTTTATCATAATCTTTAAGTTTTTGTAATAATTCTTTATGAGGAAGACCAGAGATATTATCAATATTAATTTCAGCTTTTAATGTGTTAAAAAACGTATCAGAAAGCCCATCACCTAATTTTACATATGCTATTTTTTCTTTTCTTAGCTTTTTTATGGATAAAGTATTGCGGTGATTTTTTACAACTGTAATAGCATTGCTAAACACTTCTTGTTTTAAAAGATTGCTTATTTCGTCATTCAAATCGGCTACAAGTTGTTTTGTGTCTATTGGTTTAAAATGATTTAAATCAACATCAAATTTTGCAGCAAGCATCTTTTTTACCGAATGTGACAATCGTTCTTCTGTTATTTCCTTATTATTATAGGCTTCTATGATTTTTGAGATTGCTTTTGGAGCATTTTCAGTAAACAGCAATACATCATTTCCAGCCATAAATGCTGCCAAATCTATATCTCCTGGTTCTTTATAATTTGCTGCTCCTTTCATGTTTAAAGCATCGGTAAAAATCAAACCTTTAAACTGAAGTTGTTCTTTCAAAATATTTGAAACAATATTATATGATAATGAAGACGGTAAGCCCTCTGTAGATTCTAGACTTGGAACGTTTAAATGGGCAACCATAACTCCAGCGATTTCTTTTTTAAACAGCTCTTTATATGGATATAATTCCACATTATCAATTCTTTCTTTTGAAAATGAAACTGTTGGCAATGTTTTGTGGGAATCTTTATCGGTATCTCCATGACCAGGAAAATGTTTTGCGCAAGCCATAATACCTTCTCCTTGCATGCCTTCAGTAAAAGCAATGGCTTTTTTGGTTACGTTATATTTATCTTCACCATATGAACGCACTCCAATGATTGGATTTTTAGAGTTTGTATTGATATCAACTACTGGAGCAAAGTTTAAATGAATCCCTAATTGTTTACAATGCTTCCCTATCTGTGTTCCAATCCGTTTTATTAAATCATCGTTTTTAACAGCTCCAAGTGTCATGTTATAAGGAAATCTTACTGTACTATCTAACCTCATATTCAAACCCCATTCGCCATCTATTCCAATTAATAAAGGTACTTTAGCCATAGCTTGATATTTGTTTGTAAGTTTAGCTTGACGTACTGGTCCTCCTTGAAAAAATATCAAACCCCCTATATTAAAATCTTTGATGAGCTTTTGAATAGAATCTACATGCGCATCATTTCTGTTTGAATAAGCAGCCACCATAAACAATTGCCCAACTTTTTCCTGAATGGTCATGTTATTATAAATACTGTCAACCCATTTAGATTTTTTGTCTTTGTTATTAAAATGTATATTCTGATTATGAGGATAGAATCCAAATAAAAGGATTGATAAAAAAAGTATGCCTAAAATTTTCTTCATTATTTCATTAAATTATATGCGTCAATTGCATTTCTAACACTTTTATGTTCAAGCAATAAACTACTTGCAGTTGCTTCATCAACATTTATTTCATGCATAATCATTCTTACGCCTCTGTTTACAAGTTTTTTGTTCGAAAGCTGCATGTCTATCATTTTGTTTCCTCTTACTCTGCCCAATTTTATCATGACAGTTGTTGAAATCATATTCAGAGCTAGTTTTTGAGCTGTGCCCGCTTTCATTCTTGTGCTTCCAGTAACAAATTCGGGACCCACTATTAATTCAATAGGGTAATCAACCTCTAATGATAAAGGAGATGCTCCATTACAAGTAATGCATCCGGTAACAATATTGTTTTCCTTAGCTTTTTTAACACCGCCTATAACATATGGTGTAGTGCCAGATGCTGCAATGCCTATAAGAACATCATCTTCATTAATATTAAATTTTTGCAGATCTTTCCATGCTAGTGTTGTATCATCTTCAGCATTTTCTACCGCTTTTCTTAGTGCAGAATCGCCACCTGCTATTAAGCCAATTACCCAGTCATCTGCAACTCCATATGTTGGTGGGCATTCTGAAGCATCTAGCACTCCTAATCTTCCACTAGTTCCTGCACCTATATAGAATAATCTACCTCCATTGCTCATTTTTTCAAAAATTACATCTACCAATTTTTCAATAGAAGGTATTGCTTTTTCAATGGCATAAGGAACCGTTTTATCTTCAGCATTCATATTGGAGAGCAACTCTACTGTGCTCATTTTTTCCAAATCATTGTAATCGGACGCTTGTTCAGTTGTTAGTTTGTTTTTCATTTCTTTAATATTCATTTACCATTCTCTATTTCAATAATACAAATCTGTTTAGGTTGAAGTATAAAATCAATATTGATTTTACTGTTTGTATAAGTAGTTATAAATTTTACTCCATCGGCATCAATAATATTAATCTTTCCTGAAGAAGGAAGTTCATAATCATCAGAATTAATGCTAAAGTTTACAGGATATGGATTATCGCTAATACTTGCTAAAGCTATTCCTACCTGCTTGTCATCAGATTTCCATGCTCCAGTATAAATTAAAGGGTTGTTTTTTTGAAACGTTCTAATAGATTGTCCTGTTTTGCCTGCATAGATTGATAGTCTAGACATCTGTAATTCTTCATCAGGCACTTCTATAACTGGCGATCTTAAAAATTTGCCACGTAACAAATACTTTAATCCATTATATCTTACTCTAGCCAGATTTAATAAATAATCCATTTCTTCCTTCCTTTCTGAAGACAAAAAGCTTTGATAATTAGAAATTGTTGGTTGTAAACCCCAAACAAAAGATCTGGCTTGTTCCATCATAAACTGCTTACTAAAACTTTTGTCTAAAAGAGCCAATGGTTCTTTTGGTGCATATTCTTTAGGCCAAAGTTCATCATAAGGAGGCACAATTAAAGACGAATAGTTTCCATAAGTAATGGCATATTGATGGTACACCACCTGAAAGAAAGGAATAGGTTCCCAGCCATTATCGCCTGCATACCGTTCCATGCTAACCTGTAAGGTTAAAAATGCATCTAAATATGGTAGCCACGCTTCGTTAACGCCTTCTCCAGCCAAAAACACTTCTTTATTTTTAGGAAATTTTGAACGAATCTGTTCAGTTAGTTTCCCAAAATTTTCTAGCCAATAATTTCCACCACCAATTTTATGACCATGAGTTTTGTCATAACATAAAAAGCTAAAACATGCCTGATCCATATAAACACCATTAGTTTGATAGGTATTTACAGCTGTGTCACACAATGAGGCATATTTATCTTTCCAAAACTGCGTTCCCATACACATGGTGGTTAAAGATTTATTTGTGAAAATATTATAGGTATGCGTGTTTAAATTTCCATTGATATCTTTTACAGCATATTTTTCAGCATGTTCCTTTTCCCAACTTTCTGTATTGGTTCCCCATTGCATTTGGTTCATATAAACAATCGCTTTGACATCTTCTTCTTGTGCCGATTTCATTGCTTGTATAAATGATTCACTTCCTTCTCTTGGTGGGAAATATTCTGGAAAACCATCGTCATAAGAACACCCATGCCACCAATGCCAAAATACATTAACCGGTAGCTTTAATTTTTTTTCTAAATCTTTTGCAGGAACCAAAACATTACTAGATTTTCCTCTATTCCATTCCCACAAAGCTGTATTTTCTAAGCCTTTTGGAGTTAACTCTTTTTTAAATCTGCTGTCTGCAACCCACTGCTGTTTCGATCCCCATTCTCTGTATTGTTCTGCTGCGCTTATCCAATCGCCTTTAAAAGACCCAATAATGGCTTTATATGTTGGAGCATAACTATTTACCTCTGCATCTACAGAAGGATAGTTAATCATTTGATAGGTTAAGTTATTTAAACTATCAAGCGTATAAGAGAAATCTTTTTTGTAGGCTAAAGAATCGTTGCAAGCTGTGTACAATCCAAATTTCTTTGAATTATTATATAAAGCGATACATTGCAAAGACATTCTTCCAGGATATTCCCATTGGTACTTTTTTTCCTTGTCTTCTATTTTAGAAAGGTGGTTTCTAGGGCTTTCCATTTTTACACCCATCCAATATGGCGCTGCTAAATTTTCATCTCCCAAATCTTTTATCCCATTAATTTTAGGAAATACTACTTTACTTATTTGTTGTCCTTTAGTGCCTTCAACAGATATTTCCCATGACGATAAAGGTTTGTTTTTTTCAAGTGAGATAGTAGCAGAAATTTTAAAATCTTTCATATCAACATCTGAAAAATCATCCCAAATTAAAACTAAAGTATGAAGATCTTTTTTTATAAAATGAAACTTTGAAGCAGTTGTCATATCAACTGTTTTGATTCCAGATTGTTGAAGTAAATCAATTTCCCAAAGTGCTCCTACAGTACTGTTTAAATCAAGAAAATCAAAAGTATTTTCTAAATTTTTAAACTCAATAAAAGCTCCTGTGTCTTTACTAAAACTTAATTCTATTTTCCCGTTTTCAATGGTTATATTTTTTTCTAAAACATCTTGCTTACAACCTAAAAAACAATAAAAAGCTATACAGCAAACCAGTAATGAGCGAACCCTGTTTCTTTTAGTTTTCATCTTTTAAGTTTTTAAGATTGCTATATTGTTTTATCTAAACTTATTGTCTTGCTGTTTTTAAAAAGAATCAGACATATAACAGTCAATAACGCATTAACGAAAATATTCATAAAACCAAAATCAAAATTAAACCAGATAACAAAGTAATAATTTAAAAGATAGGTTAGTATTGGCATTACTATACATATGAAAGGAACTGCTGCATCTTTAATTTTTATTTTAGTAAAAATTCCAAATAAATAAAGCCCTAATAATGGCCCGTAAGTATATCCAGCTACTTTAAAAATCATGGATATCACATTACCTTTACTATGCGAAAACAGCATAATAATTGTAAAAATCACTATTGAAAAACCGAATAAAACGCGGTTTTTTAATTTTTCCTTTTCTTTTGAATTCTTATGTTGAATATCTAAGAAATCATGTGTAAAAGATGTTGTTAAGGCTGTTAATGCAGAATCTGCACTTGAAAAAGAAGCGGCAGTAATTCCTAAAATAAAACTGATGCTTGCTAGGGTTCCAAAATGGTTTAAAGACAACATTGGGAATAAGGTGTCTGTGTTAATAAATTTTCCATTTTCAACTTCTAATTGAATACCAAATTTTTCAGCATACATATATAACATAACGCCTAAACCTAAAAACAGAAATTGAGTAACTGCTAAAATTAAACTGAATGTTAAGATGTTTCGCTGTGCTTCCTTTCTGTTTTTGCAGGTTAATGTTTTTTGCATCATGTTTTGATCCAAACCAATCATTGCAATAGCTATTAAAACACCAGAAATAAATTGTTTGAAAAAATTGTTTCCAGAATTAAAATCCCAATCAAAAACCTTAAAATAGTCGTGTTTAACAACCGATGAAAAAGTTTCAGAAAGACTTAAACCTAAGGAGTCTTTAACAACATAAATAGTTATAGCTACAGCCATTAACAAGAAAAATGTTTGAAGTGTATCTGTCCAAACAATGGTTTTAATACCTGACTTATGAGTGTACAACCAAATAAGGGCCAGTATCCCGATTACTGTTACAAAAAACGGGATATGAAAGGCATCGAATACTGCATATTGCAAAATTTTTGCTGCGAGCATCAACCTAAGTGCTGCCCCAAATGACTGAGAAATTAAAAAAAACAACGACCCGGTTTTGTAAGATTTAATTCCAAACCGCGATTCTAAATAAGTATATATTGAAACTAATTTTAAGTCGTAATAAATGGGAACCAAAACGTAGGTTATAAAAATGTAACCTACCACGTTTCCAAAAACAAATTGCAAATAGTAAAAATAATTAGTTCCCACCATTCCAGGAATCGATACAAATGTAACGCCAGATAATACAGCGCCAATCATTCCAAAAGCAACAACTTGCCATGGTGATTTTCGGTCACCAGTGTAAAAAGATTCATCACTTGTATTTTTGGAAACGAAATGAGATATCAGTAATAATATCCCAAAATAAGATGCTATGATTATTAAAATAAGAGTTGCGCCCATTTATATTGTTTGTTTTATGCAATTATATTTACCAAATACACTGCGGATTTTGGTTTAATTTGCTTCTAATATATCTTTATTTCATTAAAATGTAATTTATAGTCGTTTAAATTTTCAAAAGTATCCAACATTTCAACATGATCATTATTTTCTACCCAATGCCTTAACTTATCAGTTCCATTAATAATATCAATGGGTTGCTGGGTATAATTATATTCATAAGGCGGTTTTTTCCATTGAAAATCTTCACCTAAATAATGATACAGTTCTCGCATTAACAATTGACCCACGCGCCAAGGTTTGTAAGTTGATTTATCTGTAACATGAATTTGGATGCCACCACACACTTTATTTGCTTGCTTTTGAAACGTTGGAAGAAAAGTAATTGGTCTGAACTTAAAACCTTCTAATTTTGATTTCTTCACCGCATCCAACAAATGCTTTTCATAAAATGAAAACGGCTCTACTTTTGGATGTCCTACAATTTCTAAAGATTGTGTGGTTCCTCTTCCTTCACTTAAAATAGTTCCTTCAAATAAAACGGTTGCAGGAAAGGTATATGAACTTTCAATTCTTGCCAGGTTAGGTGAAGGTAATAACCAAGGTAATTTAGTGTCTTCATAATACATGTTCCTATCCCAATGAAGCATTTTTATAACTTTTAAATTGGCTTTATCCTTTGCCCAAAGTTTTTGGTGCATTAGGGCAACTTCTCCAATTGTCATAGCATGGCGAACAGGAATTGCATGTCTTCCAATAAACGATTCAAATTCTAAATCTAGCACATTGCCTTCAATATCAATGCCATTTAATGGGTTTGGGCGATCTAACACAACGATCTGAATATCTTTAGAACTACATTTTTCTAGCAAAAGTGTAAGGGTATAAATGTATGTGTACATTCTGCAACCAACATCTTGCAAATCAACAAATAAATGATCTATTCCTTCAAGCATCTCATCGGTAGGAATGCGGGTTTCAGAATACAAAGAATACACAGGCATTTTAAAATACGGATGGATAAAATGATCGGTCTCTATCATATTATCTTGAGCATCTGTAGAAAATCCATGCTGAGGTCCGAATAATTTCACGAATCTTTCGCCAAATAGTTCTTTAAATTTTAATGCGGTATGCGTATATGTTGAATCAATGGATGCATTATGACAAAGCAACGCGACATTGCCTTTAAATGTTTTTTGAATTTCTTTATCATTTATCAATACATCTAAACCTGTTTTTACCTTCATGGTTCTTATTGAATTTTATTAAGCTGCCTATAGGTTTTTTAATTTTATTTAGGGTAACAAAATTGTTACCCTAAATAACTTAACTAAACAACAAACTAACTTAAAATGTATGTTTTTAATATTTAAATAGATGGATCTGTTGGAGTATTTGGATTATTCTCTCTCTCTATGCTTGGATAAGGGTAATAATTCCTGTTTCTTTCATTTGTTGTATTAGCTGAAGTAGGAACAACAAAATCAGGATGGAACCTTTTACTATCTTCAAATCTCAAACCTGTTAAAAATAACTCGATACATCTGTTTTTATAAATCTCTTCTAAAATATCACTTTGACTTGTTTCATCGCCAGTCCAAGCAGGTAGGTTGGCGTTAACACCAAGTGGATCATTATTCTTTTGTCTTACCAAATTTAATTGAATAACTGCGTTACCTAATTGACTTTGTCTTGCATAAGCTTCTGCTTTGTTTAACATCATTTCTCCATTAAGGTATATTGGAATTGATGCTGTACTAGTGCCAAAAAAACCAAGCATCTCACTTAGAGCTTGTCCACCTGCATCGGCATTTGCAAAACCAGCATCGGCTCCTAAATAGAAATCTAGACGACCATCTCCAGCTTCAGGAACATAAGCTCCTACTAAACCAAAATTTGATTGAGGATTTAAATCGGCTGAATTAACAGTTCTATTCCAAATAGGATTTTGGTTGTTAGCATCATAAACCCACATTGAACTTGTAGCATCACTATCATTCAATACTGCGTCAGCAGCAGCAATTGACTCAGGATAATTACCTGCCATTAATTGATATCTAGATAAAAATGCATTAACCGTTTTTTGCAAATTAATATCTGACCATAGAACGGTTGATTTAAATTCATCTGACATAGGTGTTGATGTTAAAACATCTCTTGCTTCTTCTAAAAGTGAAATACAATTGGCCAGCACTGTTGCCCTATCACTAAATTCCGCAGCTCCATCTGCAGCATTATTTATTGGCGCTTGTTCAAACATTTCAATTAAAGAACCAAGACACATGGCTTTAAATAAATTTCCATAAGCTAAAAGTCCGCTTTTGGTACCACTTGAAAGTTCTACAGAATTTGCGCCATCAATTAATGATTCTGCCATTCCTTTAGCACGTAAAAGATTTACCCATGGATTTGTGATTCCACCACTTTCAGCAGGTAATTCTGCACCACCTTTGGCCAATTCATTAATATTTAAAAACGTATTGGTTACACCTAATTCTCTGGTTGTAATACCTGGTGCTTCAATTATCTGTCTCAATGCTGTTACAGAATAATATTGTCTTATTCCTGTGGCTAATGCAAACAGACCTCCTTTTGTTCCTAAAACAACATCTTCGGTTGGATTGTTTGGATTTTCAAACTCAGTGTCGCAGGCAGTAAATAAACCACTGCTAATAAGCAAAACACTTATGGTTATATATATTTTTAAATTTTTCATCTTTTAATATTTTTTATTTAGACACTTAAAAAGTAGCTATTACACCAAATTTAATTACACTCGGAATAGGAACTAATCCCATAACGCCACCTCTTGCTCCATTACTTTGACCATCCATATTTACTTCTGGATCGTAGCCAGAGAAATTATCAATTGAAAACAAATTACGACCAGTTAAAGTGAATTTTAAACTATCAACCCCTTCAAAAGGGCTTTTCAATAAATAAGAAGTTGACAGCTCACGAAGCTTAATGTAAGACCCGTCCTCAATATACGATTCTGCAATACCAAACTTAGCCGCTCCAGTTCCTCTAACACTGTCACCTCTTAACTCGCTAGCTGTTTCTGGACCACCTCCAAAACGATAGAACATACGTGTATCCCAACTTAAAACATCTACTCCCTGAACGGCATCAAACTGCATTCTAAATGAAAAGTTTTTATATTTAAATTCATTAGTTAAAGATGCTATAAAATCAGGATTAGGATCTCCAATAACCTTACTTAAATTTGCTCCACTTGGTTGTCCTGATCCATCTCGCTCAGGAACAGGATTTCCATTAGAATCATATGATCCTTTCTCTCTTTGAGGAAGTCCTCCTGAAGTTAAAAGTAAACTTCCGTCAGGGTTTCTAGCATAGTAACCTTGATAAAAAACTCCTAAAGGTTGACCGTTTTTAGCAACAGAAAAACCAAAGTTCCCTATACCAAATTGCTCTCCTTCAATATTGTTTACTTCATTTTTGTTCGTAGAAAAAGTCCCTGTAACTGACCAACTAAAATCATTTGTTTGAATTGGTGTTGCCGTAATTAATGCTTCAAAACCTCTGTTAGTCATGGTTCCAATATTTTCTACTCTAGACCCAAAACCAGTAGATGGAGACAATGTTCTTGCCAATAAAAGATCTTTTATGTCTTGTTTATAATATGTAAGCTCAATACCTACCTTATTATCAAACAAGCCCATATCGATACCAAATTCTAATTCTGTTTGTCTTTCAGGCTTTAGTCCAGCATTTCCTAATCGGGTAGGAGCAATTAAACCTGAAGTTCCATCAATACTAGTTGCAGCATAATTTGACAATCTGTCAAAAGGTCCAATTGCGGTAAGGTTCCCTGCTTGTCCCCAAGCTGCTCTTACTTTAAAACTATTAAGTGTACTTCCAAAACTTTCTTTCCAAAAATCTTCTTCAGATAACAAATACGACATACTTGCTTTTGGATATATTTGGTTTCTTTCATCTGCTCCAAAAACTGAAGAACCGTCTAATCTAATGGCTCCAGTAACAAATAGTTTGTCGCTTAACCCAAATGTTTGTTGAAGAAAACCTCCCCAAAAACTTCTCTCGCTTCTATTTTCATTGGTTGAAATTGAAGCAGCCCCATTCGTTGTTTTAACTCCTAATGCTAATCCTGTTCCAGAGATTGAACGCAACATTGTTTCGTCTGATTGCCAAGAAAAACCTGCTGTTGTTGTTGATGTTATTTTGTCATTGATATCAATATCATATGAAGCATTCAAATCACTATTAAATTGTTTTGTGCTAATAGTAGTGGTACTTGCTCTACCTAATACAATCGTATTGGTTCCAATAGGAATATATGTGTTACCAATAGATTCAGAATTATCATAACCAAGTATATAGTTTACTTTAAGACCATCAACTGGTTTTAAGGTAATTTGCAAATCACTGATATTTCTATTGTTCTTTTGATTAAAATCAAAATTATTAATGTATTCTAGAATATTAGGATAAAAAGTCATACTCGGATAATTTCCGTCAGCATCCGGTCTAGGATCTACAGTGTTGTTGGCAAATAATATTGTTGGTAAAATACCTGCAATATAACCTCCATTAGGCTGATCTTGACTTTTACTTGTTGAAAAGTAGGTTCCAAAAGAAGCAGAAGCCCAATCATTGATTACTTGATTAACTCTAATTCTTCCTCCTTGTCTTTCATAATCAGTACTTTTAAGAATACCATCATTCTTTAAATATGAAAAAGAAGCAAAATAGTTTGTGTTATCTTTTCCTCCAGACATAGAGACATAATTATCTGTTCCAACAGAGTTTTGAAAAACCATATCTTGATAATCATATCTAGTTGCTGCAACTTTATCAAGATTAGTAATATCAGTTGAGGCCCAATCAAAAGGCTCTTGGTTAAAATCACGTTTCTTTCTTAAAGAATTAAAATTTACACTACTCGAAAGAGTAATTACAGGTTTTCCAGATTGTCCTTTTTTTGTAAAAATCTGAACAACTCCATTACTAGCTCTAGACCCATAAATTGCTGCTGCTGCTGCACCTTTTATAACTTCAATTCGATCAATATCCTGAGGACTAATATCTGATAACCTATTTTGTACAACACTTGTTGTGCCTAAAACATCTGTAGAATTATTATTAACAATTACACCGTCAATAATATATAAAGGATCCGAACTTCCATTCACAGTACTTGCACTTCTTAATCTAACACTTATTCCTCCTGCAGGATCACCTGAATTTTGATTGACCTGAATTCCTGCCAATTTTCCAGAAAGTCCGCCAGTAATATCTACTGATCCAGATTCTGCAATTTCCAAACCTTTAATGCTAGAAATTGTATTACCTAGTTGCTTTTTAGCGGTCAAAGCTCCTGCACCAGTGATTACAATTTGATCTAACCCCAAGATATCCATAGTCATGGCAATTTCATTAACAACTTCAGTTTGGCTTCCTAAAGAAACTTTAACTTCCTGAGTTGTTAATCCTAATGATCTAAAAACAAGGGTATAATTACCTGCTTCAAGATTTGCTTTCAAATCATAGTTTCCATCAAAATCTGTAATCGCTCCTAGACTGGTGTTTTTAATTTGAACCGTAACACCTGGTGTTGGATCACCTAAATTGTCTTTTACATTACCTTTTAATGTATAAAGGGTTTGACTCTGTAAAGTAAACCCAAACATCATAAGCAGCAAAAAGCAACTTAGAAGTTTGATTCTCTTAAAACAAGAGAGTATTGTATTAGTTTTTTTCATGAGAATGGAAAGATTAGTTATTTACGATAAAAATAAAAAAAATAAACATAAAACCTGCATTTATTTTGCAAATAATTGCAGGTTTTAATCTTTAAATTAGAAAAAAAATGATCTAAAATTGTCAATATATCAGAAAATCGAAGATTTTGAATAATCAATCTTTAAAATTTAGAAAAAATGAACCATATAAATTAAGACTATGTTAAAAAACAATTCTACAACAACTTAATACTAAACATTAAAGAATTATATAGAATTAATTAGTATGTTGTGGCACAACAAACAAGTCTAAAAAAAGAGGTGAGAGTAAAAACTGATCTCCCACCTCATTTACTAACTCAAAATAAACTAAACATAAAAACTATAACTTTAAGACTTTAATTTTACTAATAAATAAAGCCTGTATTTTTTTATTTAATAAATTATTCAACATCCCACCACATTCTAGTAGTTAAAAGATCTCCTCCTTGTCGAGAAATAGCTTCTTCTACATTGTCAGGGTTATTCAATTTTTCAGATCCTGGATAATTCAATCTTCTTGGTATTTCACCGCCTGTATAAACGTTTGCTGCATTTGCGGGAACCAAAACAGGATACCCTGATCTTTTCCAATTTGCAAAAGTCTCATTAGCATTTCCAAAAGTGGCAACCCAATATTGCTCATTTATCATTCTTAAGGCTTGCGTTGGTACAAAAGGATTAGCTGCCAAATAATCACTTATTTGGGTTGGTGTAATTTCAACACCATGCCCATATAGAGATAAATATTCCATTGCAGCCTTTACACCTGCATTATAATGAGCTTCAACATCACCACCTGCTAATCCCCAACGTTCAGCAGCTTCAGCTAACATATATTCTACTTCAGCATAGGTTTGATAGAAAAAAGGCGCGTCATAAATAATAATTCGAGACCCGTCATTTAATGCCCCTCCAAAAATATTGACATTTGGCTTTGAGTTTGCAGAACTTTGAGTGGCATCGTTTATATCTTGACCAAATTGTAATGCTGAATCTGTATCACCATCGGTAGTAGAACATAAAACAGAAACACGCGGATCGTTTCTGTCTTTCATGAAATCCATAAAAGTCTTAGAAATTTTATTCTGATTTACTCCTCTTGATGTAAAACATTTTGTAAGCGGGTTTACATTAGGTCCGCCATCATTAGCAGAATTTTCATATTTTATATAGGCAATATCACCATTGCTTGTCATAACACCACCAGAAATAGCTTTCGATGCCCATGCTTGAGCCCCTGCATTATCAACCTTTACCATACGCATTGCTAAACGCAGCATTAATGAATTGGCAAACTTTTTCCATTTTACAACGTCTCCGCCATAAAATAAATCTGCAGAACCATAAGAACTAGCTCCTCCAGAACTTAATGTTGCCGCAGAACTTTCTAAGGTTGCTAACATATCGGCATAAATATCGCTTTGCTTATCATATTTAGGGAAACGAATTCCTTCTAGGAACCCTTTACCAGCTTCGCTATAAGGTATATCTCCATAAACATCAGTTATTCTACTAAATATAAGAACCTTTTGTACTCTAGCTATGGCTAAATCTACAGCAGCAGTAGGTTTTTCACTTGTTTCTAATTGAGCTTCTAAATCTGCAATATTTTTAACTGTAGTTTTAAACTGCTCTTCAAATAACCAATGTGTGTTGTTCGTTTGATATAAAAAAATAGTTCCATAATTGGTCTCATTAAGGTGTTGAACATTTTGCATTAAATGAATAACATTCCAAAACAAATAAGACGCATAACTACTTCCTGCAGTATACAATTGAATATATGTCAATTTTGTTGATGGATCAAGTTGAGTAGGTTTCGTAGGATTTACATTAATTTCCTCAAAGCCGTTATCACAAGATCCAAATGTTACTACTATTGCTAGTAAAATAAGTATTTTTTTCATTCTCTTTTTTTTTAAAATTTAACATTTATAGAAAAACCGTAGCTTCTGGTTGATGGAATCCCAAATCTTTCTATCCCTTGCGAATTAAGATTATTTAAAGCGGCTTCAGGATCAACATTTTCAATATCTTTTGAGATAAAGAATAAGTTTCTACCAATTAAAGAGATTCTTAAATCATTTATAAAAATATTTTCCAATACTTTTTTTGGCAAATTATAAGACAAGCTCAATTCTCTAAACTTAATAAAATCTGTACTATAAACAAATTCTTCTGCT
The DNA here is from genome assembly GCF_043876835.1 of Gaetbulibacter sp. M235. NCBI lineage: Bacteria > Pseudomonadati > Bacteroidota > Flavobacteriia > Flavobacteriales > Flavobacteriaceae > Gaetbulibacter > Gaetbulibacter sp. M235. The sequence continues at coordinate 166,730 of NZ_JBAWJZ010000008.1, read as the reverse complement.
ATACCTGCAGTCTCTGCTCCTATTAAACCCCAATAATTCCCCAAGCTTTCTGGCGCCACTGTCATAGTAAAAGGCTGACCTGTTGCATTATCAATACCTGACACAACTAAACCAGTATCACGCCCCTCTAAAGTTTTTTTGGTTAGACCTACTGTAGTCATATCATGATTGGTTCCAGAATAAACTGATCCACCAAATTTCGCATCGATTAAAAACCCTAATGATATATTTTTGTATCTGAAAGTATTAGAGAATCCCATAGTATATGGAGCAACACCTTGTCCTAATATCTTGTTTTCTCCTTGAACAGGTTTTGGAATAGAACCTGTAATATCATACATTATGTTTCCGTTATCATCTCTTTTATAAGATGAACCATAAATTACACCATAGTGTTCACCAACAATATGAGAAATAATTGCGGTTCTATCTCTACTTTGACTACCATCAACATTTATAGGAGTATCTTCATCATCAGTATGAACAATTTTACTATCATTATACCCTAAATTAAATGACGTACTCCATGAGAAGTCCTCGTTTTTAATAGGTGTGCCTCCAATCAAAAATTCGATTCCTTTGTTTTCCAATTCTCCAATATTAAGTATTGACGATGTATAGCCTGATGATAGGGAAGCAGCAGCACTAACAATATCATTTTTTGTATTATTTGAATAATATGCCATATCAAGATTTAAACGATTATTTAAAAATCTACCCTCAAATCCAATTTCATATTCATCCTTTTGAAATGGTATTAAGTTTGGGTTAGGAATAGTATTTCCATTTAACTGTCCAAAAGATTGCCCTTGAAAAGACCCAGTAACAGCATAATCTAAATTTAATGCATAAGCATCTTGAGCTCCACCAGCTACTTGTGCATAACTTGCTCTTAATTTTGCATAATTGATTGCTTTAGGTAATTCAAAAGCTTCATTTAATAGTAAACTTCCACTTAATGACCAATAAAAATCATTGTTTGGAGTTGTTTTTCCTGGGAAAGATAATGTTGAGAACCAATCGTTTCTTCCTGTAAAGGTTAGGTAAAAGAATTTATCATAATCGAATTCAAATGACCCATACAACGAATTAGTTTTGGTTTGAAAATAATTATTTTTAGGTTCTGGTAGTGTGGTATTATTTAAATCTTCTAAGCCTATTACTATAAAGCCTCTACCTTCTGCACTTAAGGATTCGAAAGTGTTTGTTCTAGTATTAGCTCCAATTATAGAGTTTGTTGAAATTTTATTTGTTATGGCTTTCTCAACACCCAGCATAAAATCGGCATCAAAAGATGAATAGGTAGATTTACTTTGAGAAAATATACCTGCGGGACGATACGCTGTTCCGTAAGGCGTTACATTTCTTCTAGATAAATCATATGTATCTAAACCTGCCCTACCCGTAGCATATAACCAATCTGTTATATCATATCTTAAAGTGGTTGATACTGTTAATCTGTTTTTCTTATCGTCATTATTAAAATCATTAACGGCCCAATAAGGATTTGAATTAAACTGACTTGGTTGAAATAAAAGTTCTGTTCCATCTGAATTAGACCCAGGTTTTAAATCATAAATATCCAAACTACTTGGCAATCTAAACGCCGTCGCATTTGCATTTCCCGGAGTATCTCCAATACTAATACGGTTATGTACTTTTTCAATAACATATTTTGCATTAATAGTTGAAGTTAACTTAGGATTAATTTTTGCTGAGGCATTTAATGAAAATGACTTTCTGTCTAATCTAGTCTTTGGGAAAATATCCTTATTCTCTAAATTAGAAAAAGAAAAACGATAATTATAGCCATCTCCTCCTTTTGATAAGGCTACCGAATTAACAGCAGTTGTTCCTGTATCATAAAATTTATCGAGGTTATTCCCTGTGTACGAGTATGGTCTCTTAACACCATCCCAGTTATAAACAAGTGATCCGTCCATTGGAGCGCCCCAAGATTGCAATGAACTATTAAAAGCATCATTAATAGCATTTGTAGGATTAGCTATCTCAACAGGATTACCACTTGAATCATATTCATATCCTGGTTTTAACCTATTAAGGCCTTGTCCATATGAAGTTTGGAAATCTTGAAGACCTGTGTTGATTTTATCAAAAGTATAAGAACTAGAATATTCTATACCTAAACTTTCTTGACCTTTGCCTGATTTCGTTGTAATCATAATAACTCCGTTAGAAGCCAAAGAGCCATAAAGTGCTGATGCCGAACTTCCTTTTAATATTGATACAGATTCAATGTCGTCTGGATTGATGGTAGAAATATCATCTCCACCGTCTCCAGTTCCATCATTAGTTGGGCCAACAACAGACCCATTGGTGTTGTTAATAATAGGAATCCCATCAACAACATAAAGTGGTTGGTTATTTCCGGTTAAGGAACTCGCACCACGGATAACTATCCTACTTGAGCCTGAAGCTCCTGTACTACTTGTAGAAACATTTACACCTGCAACACGCCCCTGCAATGAATTAACGGCACTCGCTGTTTTTACTTGCGACACATCTTCACCATCCACCTTTGTCAATGAATACCCTAAGGCTTTAGATTCTCTTTTAATACCTAATGCGGTAACAACTATTTCATCTAAGCTAGTAGCATCTTCTTCAAGCTCTAAATTAACAACCTGATTTACGCCTGTTAACACTACAGAAACTGTTTTAAAACCTAAAAAACTAAAGACAAGGGATTTGCCTTTGGTATTTTCAGCTACAATTGAGTACTTTCCATCAAAGTCTGTAACACTTCCCTTTGATGTCCCTTCAATAGAAACATTTACACCAGCTAAGGGAATCGCACTTCCTTTTTCAGTAACTACACCCGAAACTGTTACAGATTGCGCAAAAGAACTCTGAGCAAAACACAACAGTATCAAGATGATTAATTGAAAATAATAATTTTTCATATGAGATTGAGTTTAAGTTATTTTAGCTAAAAATATAAAAATAAATCTAAAACACGCATTTTTTTTGCAAAAAAATGCGTGTTTTGATTAAATAATTCGAATTATCTTACGTAATTCAAAGACATTATTAAAAACCCTAGATTTTTATAAAAATCTTATTTCTATAAAGAAGTAAACAAATAAGCCAAAAAACAACAATATGCGTTAAAGCAAAGAGCAATGAACCATTCATGTTTCCCGCTATGGGAGAAAATATTTCATCAAACATATATTGATAGGCCGATATTTTATCACCTGAGTTTGTTACAGGCAATTTAATTAAGTAGATAATTGTTTTTACATATAACCCAGAGAAAACAAATATAAATAGAGGGTTAGTTCCAAAATGAACAAAAGGTTTTGCCCAAGTTTTATATCCTTTAAAATCGATGATGAAAATTAAAAAAGCTAAAAATAATGTTCCCAATCCAGCAGTATAAAGCACATAAGAACTTGTCCATAAAGCCTTATTAATAGGGAAAAACAACCCCCAAACAGCACCTAAAATAACTAGTATAGTTCCATGAAATAATAACTTTTTTATTTTTAACAAAATGGATTTTTCAACACTAATAGTTTGACCAACCAAAAACCCAATGATTACCGTTCCAACAGCTGGGATAGAAGACAATAATCCTTCAGGGTCAAAAGGAATACCAAAACCCTTATATACATGATTCTCACCAAACAAAAACAAATCAAATTTCCTGACGATGTTTTCTTTTAACGAATACGGATCTAATTCAGACCCAAAATACAACAATGCCCAATAGCCCAATAAAATGACGGCTAAAACAATTAATAATTTATCTCTTTTAAAACTTAAACAAAGAATAGAACCTATTCCATAAGCTAAAGCTATTCTTTGCAAAACTCCCATAATACGCACTTTATCAAAATCAAAAAAGGGGAATAAATTTAATAGTAATCCTAACAGAAAAATAATTGCGGTTCTCTTTAATATTTTAAATAGAGCTACTTTAGAAATTTTGGTTTGATACTTCTCAAAAGAAAACCATACAGACACACCAACAATAAAAAGAAAGAAAGGAAATACTAAATCTGTTGGCGTGCAACCATTCCACTCGGCATGCCGAAGAGGTGAATAAACATATTTCCAGCTACCAGGATTATTTACTAAAATCATAAATGAAATAGTTATTCCTCTTAAAACATCTAATGAAATTAATCTCTTTGATATAATCATAATTTTTATATTTTTATTAAAATTTTTAAAAAAATACTATCAAATATATGTATTTTTTTAAACAAATGCATGCTTATGCGTTTAAACAAGCAAAAAAATGCTTATTTTTAAATATTAATTTGCATTTTAATTTAATTTAATCTTATTTTTGAAGAAATCAGTTTTTATGAAAAAGAGAGAGAGACAACAAAAAGTAATTGACGAAGTAAGTATTAATAGAAAGGTTAGTTCTAGTTTTTTATCAGAAAAACTTGATGTTTCTGAAGACACCATAAGAAGAGATATTAAAGAGCTACATGACAAAGGTATGATTACCAAAGTTCATGGTGGAGCAATCTCAAACATTCAAAAGCTTTATCATTACAATGAAGATGTAATATATAATAGAGAAGGAAAGGTTCGTATTGCTCAAAAAGCTATTTCTTTAATTGAAGATGGTATGATAATTATTATTAGTGGTGGAACCACAAACTTAATGCTTGCTAAGTTACTTCCGAAAAATTTAAAAGCTACAATCTATACTTATAGTTTACCAATAGCCATGCAATTAACAGAGCATCCTTTAATAGAGACCATATTTATTGGTGGAAAAATTCAGAGAAATTCAATGGTTACTACAGGTATTGATGTTATTCAATATCTGTCTAACATAAAAGCGAGTATTTGTTTTATGGGCGTAAGTGCCTTAAACATTGAACAAGGTATTACAGATGAAGGCTACGAGGTTTCATTAATAAAAAAAGCTATGATAACCGCATCCGAACATATAGTTTATTTAGCAACTTCAAACAAGTTAAACTTAAGACTTAATTATGATGTGTGTAATTTAAAAGAAATTGACACAGTAGTAACAGATTTAGATAAGCAAGATCCAAGGCTGAAAGATTATATTTCAGCAGGTATAAATTTATTGTAACCAAAAACTTAATAAAAACTCTAACCATGCAAAAAGAAATTTCAAAAAGTCTTTTACTCCTTTCAGTATTATTTATATTGTCAAGTTCAGTAATCAGTTGTCAGAAAAAAACCAAAGAACAAGCTACAACTTTAAGTGAAAAAGAGAGTATTGTTGTTGGGGCCAATCAAACAGAAGCATATTTAGATTTATTAAAAGGGAAAAGGATCGCTATAGCAGCAAACAATACTTCGGTTATCTTTAAAAGCGATGATAATCAATCTAATCAACACCTAGTAGATTCATTATTATCTCTTAATATAAAAATTGAAAAAATATTTACTCCTGAACACGGTTTAAGAGGCACTGTAGATGCTGGTGAGATTATTAATAACGAAATTGACGAAAAAACGGGCATCCAAATTGTTTCGCTTTATGGTGACAACAATAATGATACTAGTAATAAATTCAAACCAACTAAAGAACAATTAGAGAATATAGATTTGGTGGTTTTTGATATTCAAGATGTTGGCGTTCGTTTTTACACCTATCTTTCTACCATGCATTACATTATGGAAGCTTGTGCTGAAAATGGAATTCCAGTAATAGTTTTAGATAGACCAAACCCTAACGGACATTATATTGATGGTCCTATAGTAGAAAATGAGTTTAAAAGTTTTGTTGGGCTGCATCCAGTGCCAATTGTTTATGGAATGACAATAGGCGAATACGCTAAAATGATAAATGGCGAAAAGTGGCTGAACAATGGTGTTCAGTGTGATCTTACTGTGATTCCTTTAAAAAATTACACTCATAAATCTACTTACAGTCTTCCTTTTCGACCTTCACCAAACCTTCCTAACGATAAATCTATAAACCTTTATGCAAGCATATGTATGTTTGAAGGAACTAACGTTAGTTGTGGTAGAGGAACAGAAATGCAGTTTCAAATTTTTGGTTCACCAGATTTACCGAGCGATATTTATAAATTCAACTTTACTCCCCAACCAAATTTTGGGTCGAAAAACCCTAAAAACATGGGGCAAGTGTGCCATGGATTAGACCTTTCAAAAACTGAAAATTTAAGTAGCCTGAATTTCAACTGGTTGATAGACGCCTATAAAGCAACTTCTGATAAAGACAAATTTTTCAAAGAAAAGTCTTTTAATATATTGGCAGGCACCGGTAAATTAAAAGAGCAAATTGAGCGAGGACTTACTTTTGAAGACATTAAAGCTACATGGCAAGATGATTTATCTGAATTCAAAAAAATAAGAGAAAAGTATTTAATATACCCTTGATGGGAAATAGATGAAAATAGTTGTAATAGGTGGAACAGGGCACATCGGCACCTATCTGATTCCTAAATTGGCCATGAAGGGGCACGAGATTATTTGTGTGACCCGTAATATAAGCAAGCCTTATGACATCCTTCCAGCATGGGAATTTGTAAAACAAATTAAAATAGATAGAACAGAAGCTGAAGAAAAAGGTGTTTTCGGAGATAAAATAAGAGCATTAAAAGCCGATATTGTTATTGACCTTATTTGTTTTACTTTAGAAAGTGCCACTATACTTGTAGAAGCACTTTCAGAAAATATTCAACACTTCATTCATTGTGGAACTATGTGGGTTCATGGACACAGCCAACTAGTCCCAACCCTTGAGAGTCAAGAGCGTAATCCATTTGGTCAGTATGGTATAAATAAAGCTAAAATAGAATCTTACTTGCTTTTCAAATCGCAACAAATAGGATTTCCTGCTACTATATTACATCCAGGACATATCACTGGACCAGGATGGTTACCTATTAATCCAGCTGGAAACCTAAACCCAGACGTATTTTTAAAATTAGCAAAAGGCGAAGAATTAATTTTACCCAATATTGGAATGGAAACAGTCCATCATGTACATGCTAGTGATGTTGCTCAAGCATTTATAAATACAATAGAAAACAGACCAAATGCATTAGGGGAAAGTTTCCATATTGTTTCAGAGCAAGCTATCACTTTAAGAGGTTATGCCAATGCAATGGCCAAATGGTTTGGAAAACAAGCAAAGCTAAAATTTTTGCCTTGGGAAGAATGGAAAAACACAGTCAGCGAAACCGAAGCAAAATTAACCTGGGATCATATAGCACATAGCCCAAACGGAAGCATTGCAAAAGCTAAGAAATTAATAACCTACATCCCAAAATATAGTTCTTTACAGGCTGTGCAGGAATCCATTGAGCACTACTTTGAAAAAGAACACATAATGTTATAATTAATAAAACATAGACATTCTCAAAATAATTTATCTAAAAACTTACAAAATGTCAAAACTCACAATTCTATTTCCAATAATACTGATATTATTATGCCTTAGTTGTAAAAAATCAAATGACAACAAAAAGGCTTCACCGATAAGGAATGAAACAGAAAACATTATTGTTGGAGCAAATCAAACCGAAAAATATTTAAGTTTATTAAAAGGTAAAAGAATTGCTTTTGTGGCCAATAACACGTCTGTTATTTTTAAAAACGATAAGGCAAACCCTAATCAGCATATTGTTGACTCATTATTGTCATTAGGGGTTAATATTGTAAAAGTTTTTTCTCCCGAACATGGTTTTAGAGGAAATGCTGATGCGGGTGAGAATTTAACTGATGCTATTGATGCAAAAACAGGATTACCCATAATATCATTGTATGGGAAAAGTGAAAACCCCAAACAAATATATAATTACAGAAAACCTACTCCAAACCACTTACAAAATGCAGATGCTGTTGTATTTGATATACAAGATGTTGGAGTACGATTTTACACTTATATATCAACACTGCATAATGTTATGGAGGCATGTGCTGAGAATGGAATACCTGTGATAGTTCTTGATAGACCAAATCCTAACGGATATTACATTGACGGTCCAGTTTTAGAAAAAGAATCAAAAAGTTACGAAGGCTTAGGTCCAATTCCAATTGTTTACGGAATGACTATTGGGGAATATGCTAAAATGACAAATGGAGAAAAATGGTTAAATAATGGCGTTCAGTGCGACCTTACTGTAATTCCCTTAAAAAATTACACTCATAAATCTACTTATAGCCTCCCTTTAAGACCATCTCCGAACCTTCCTAATGATAAATCCATAAACCTATATGCTAGTTTGTGTATGTTTGAAGGAACCAGTGTTAGCTGTGGAAGAGGTACAGAGATGCAGTTTCAAATTTTTGGATCGCCATACCTGCCAACTGAAACGTATCATTTCAACTTTACACCTCAACCAAATTTTGGATCTAAAACACCAAAACACTTGAACACAGAATGTCATGGTTTAGATTTATCAAAGGCTGAAAATTTGAGTAGTCTAAATTTTAACTGGCTCATTGATGCCTACCACGCATCTTCTCATAAAGAAACGTTCTTCGATAAAGAGGCTTTTGACAAATTAGCTGGTACAACAAAACTGAAAGAGCAAATTGAGCAAGGACTTACTTTTGAAGACATTAAAGCTACTTGGCAAAATGATTTATCTGAATTCAAAAAAATAAGGGAAAAGTATTTAATATATCCTTAAATAAAGAAAAACCGCTTGAAGCAAGGAGCTTTTAAGCGGTTTCAAAACTAAATAACCAACCAAACTAACTATATGTTATCCACGAGTGCTCTCTCTTGGATTTTCTACCTTATCTTTTCTTTCTTTACGCAACTTTTCTGTTGACGTAGCAGTACTATTTTTTGTATTTGATGTTTTCAAGAATTGAATATAACCTCTGCCAACAAAATCGTAAACGGTTTGTGATGCTGGATGATATAACTCAATCTTTCCGTCATTTATAACGCTTAATTCAAAGTGTTCATTGTTGAAGAAATCATAATCTAATGTTAAAGTTTTCAAGTACATATTACCACTTACGTTACCAACTCCATAAACTCCTGTATAATCCCAATATAAATTAGAAACACTTGTTCCAGGCGCATCTTGAGAGCTTCTAAATTCTGAATCGTTGCCTCCTGCTAAAAACTGTAAGAAGTTTTCATTGTCAAACTCATTAATGGCTCCAAAATCACTGGTATATGTTTTTTCCCAAGCTTCATATTCTTGCAAGAAATAGTGAATGTTATCGTAAAAAACAAAATCATAATCAAAATTGCTGCGTTGATAACCCTTTAAAAAGTAAGATGTATCGTTATTTGGATTGTAAAGTTCTAAGGTGTTATTATTTACTTGATACACATCAAAGGTTGAAAGTCCATCAACATCATGATGTACATCTAAAATCATGTCATACGCATTATAATCTGCAACTGCAATTCCAAAACCATTTCCTGTACTTCCTATACCTACCAAATTATTGTTGGCAAACATGGTTCCGTTTCTAAAAGACAGTGTAAAAGCCTTTTGCAAAAATGGTGTTGAACCATATCCAATGGTTTCATTAATGTCTACATACCACAACTCATAGGCCCCTAATAATTGGTTTAACGAAATTGTTGGTTCATCAATATAATCGTCTACTACAACTTCTGTATAACAAGAAGTAAAAAGTGTTGTTGCTAAAGCAAAACTTAAAAGTAATTTTATAGTCTTCATAATCACTCATTTTAAGGGTTAATACTTAATGGTTTTCAAAACACGTGCCAAAAAATATTTATTATGAATTTAAGTACTTAACTATGACTAATATTTTATGTACTTTTGAAACCATAACCATTTATTTTAAGTATGAGTAATCAGCTAAAATATGCCGTTTTTGGCGCCGGAAGTTGGGCCACGGCTATTGTGAAAATGCTTTGTGAAAATCTTCCTGAAGTAGGCTGGTATATGCGTAGTGTTTATACTAAAGAGCATTTGTTAAGAGAGCAACACAACCCTAATTATTTAAGTTCTGTTGAATTTCATTTGGAGCAATTAAAATTAAGTAATGACATCAATGAAATGGCAACTTATGCAGATGTATTGATTTTTGTCGTTCCTTCAGCTTTTATGTATAGTGAATTAGAAAAATTAACAGTTGATATTTCAGATAAAATAATTGTTTCAGCAGTAAAAGGTATCATTCCAGAAAGCGGTTTGTTGGTAGGTGAACATTTTCATCAGTTTTACAAGGTTCCTTTTAACAACATAGCTGTTATCGCAGGTCCATGCCATGCAGAAGAAGTTGCTCTTGAACGTTTATCATATCTCACCATTTCATGTGCCGATTCTAAAAAAGCAGAGGGAATTGCTAAACAACTCTCCTGTGATTATATCAAAACAAAAACAAGTGATGATATTATGGGTACAGAATATGCAGTGATGCTTAAAAATATTTATGCCATTGCAGCCGGTATTGCCCATGGTTTGGGTTATGGCGATAATTTCCAGAGCGTCCTTATGAGCAATGCCATACGCGAAATGAGACGTTTTATTAAAAAAATGCACAAAATGAAACGTAACATTAATAATTCGGCTTACTTAGGTGATTTACTGGTTACCGGATATTCAGTTTTTTCAAGAAACAGAATGTTTGGTAATATGATTGGTAAAGGCTATACGGTAAAATCGGCACAAATGGAAATGAGTATGATTGCCGAAGGATATTATGCTACAAAAAGTGCCCATTTACTTAATGAGAAAAACAAAAAGAAAACTCGTTTACCTATTATAGAAGCCGTTTACGAAATATTATATGAAGGCAAAGACCCCAAAAAGACCTTTAAAAAATTAACAGAGAAGTTGGATTAATTTACTTTACCAAAACACCTTTTTTGTTTATTACAGGAATGTTTTGGAAAGCTTTTGTGTTAATGGTATTTTTTCTAAATAAATAGGTTTTATCAAACATATTATTTCCTACAAAAAAAGTGACTTTAAACTCATTGTTTAATTGTAAAACATCCTCTTGCATCAGTTCAATTTTTGCATAACTTTTAGCAGGAAGCTTATCTAGTTTATGGCGCATTGTTGATGTTACTTTAGTTTCTGCAAAACCATTTACAACAATTAAAACCATATCTAAGTCTGTATCTCTATCGTTAATAATATAGGCATTCCAGTCATTGGTTTTATAAATATCATTATACTCATTTATTACTGCAACATAAACGTTTTCAACCTTTGGAATATTAATATCTTTTTTCACAACATAAATTTTCAAAGCTCAAAAATACTTATTTTAGGTGATTATCAAACAAATTGTTTGAACTTGAATTAGTATTAAAAAAACAACTACATTAGCTGTTCAACTTATAATGTTGATTGTTTCTCCACCAATAAAATGATTATTTTATTTAATAAAAGCGTATTATGGATAATCAAAACAAAGTTGATGAACTTCAAAAAAGGTTAGACTTACTTTTAAAAAAACAGGAGGTTTTTTCAAAAGAAATTAACGACTTACAAAAAGAATTAAACCTGTTTAAAATTTCTGAAAAGCAACAAGAAATTGAAAAGGCTCCTGTTGTTGAAAAAACTTCTTTTAAAGAGAAGGCAGAGTCAGTTACTGAAACTCATAAAGGATTTTTTAGAGATGTATATCATCGTGGTTTAGGAGGTGTTTGTTCTGGCTTAGGGAATTATCTTGGTATTAACAGATACTTGGTTCGATTTCTATGGATACTCCTTTCTTTGTTTTTTGGAATTGGCTTTTTTCTATACTTAATTCTTTGGATTGCTGTGCCAAAAATTAAAAAAGAAGCTACGTCTGAAAAATCTATTCAAACAATTACAAAAGAAGCTCCAAAACAAGTCCAAACAGTAACTCCGGCTCAAAATCCTATAAAAATCAGTAACGAACTAGAAAAGTTTATTGGAGAGAATCTTATTAATAAAATTGGTATTGCTATCTTAATTATTGGCGTTGCAATTGGAGCAAAATATTCCATTGAAAACGATTTAATAAGTCCGCTAACAAGGATTATTCTTGGATATTTAGTAGGATTAGGGTTGTTAGGTTTATCGATCAAGCTTAAACCAAAATTTGAGAATTTTAGTGCTGTTTTAGTGAGTGGTGCTATGGCAATTTTGTATTTTCTTACCTATGCAGCCTATAGTTATTATGGATTAATACCTCAAATAATAACGTTTGTGCTTATGTTTGTTTTTACAGGCTTTACAGTATTTGCAGCTTTAAAGTACAACAAACAGCTTATTGCCCATATAGGTTTGGTTGGCGCGTACGCTGTGCCTTTTTTGCTTAGTGATGGTTCAGGTAATGCTACTGTTTTGTTTAGTTATATGTCAATAATTAATATTGGTATTTTAGTATTGGCATTCTACAAATACTGGAAACCTCTTAACTATGTTTCGTTCGTTTTAACTTGGTTAATTTATTTGTCTTGGTTTACCATTAATTATAATAGCATTAACGACTTTGCAACTGCGCTCATTTTTGCTGGTGTCTTTTTTGTTATTTTTTATGCTACATTTTTAGCTTACAAATTGATTAAAAAAGAGCAATTTGATACTTTAGATGTTATACTGATATTAGCGAACTCTTTTATTTTTTACGGTTTTGGATATACAATTCTTGAAAACCATGAAACAGGAAACCAATTACTTGGATTGTTTACGCTTTGTAATGCTATTTTACATTTTATTGTGAGTGTAATTATATATAGATTAAAATTGGCCGATAAAAACCTATTCTATTTAGTTGTAGGGTTGGTTTTAGTGTTTATTACCATTACAATTCCTGTACAATTAGATGGTAATTGGGTTACTTTATTATGGACTGGAGAAGCGGCTTTTCTGTTTTGGATAGGACGCACAAAATCAATTTCGGTATATGAATATATTTCGTATCCTTTAATGGCTTTAGCCATAATAAGTTTATATGAAGATTGGAGCAATGGATATTTGAGTTATTGGAATATCAGTGATTCTAACAAAATAATGCCTCTTTTAAACATTTACTTTTTAACTACCATATTAGTTGTTGTTGCTTTTGGCTTTATATATTTTATTAACAAAAACTCAGCATTTATTTCAGAAGAGCATTCAAAAAAAGATAACCAAAAAACAATCTCTTTTGCAGTTCCTGCTATTATTATTAGCACTGTTTATATAGGACTCTTTTTGGAAATTGATTATTATTTTCAAAGGCTTTATAATGAATCACAGTTGACCATTAATAATCAAGAGTATTTTGAGAATTACAATAACTATAGTTTATTAAAATTTAAAGTTGTTTGGTTGCTCATTTATTCCATGGTTTTTGTTTCTGCAATGTCTTTTTTCAATATTAAAAAATTAAAGAACAAAACCTTTGGCTATATAAACATAGGGTTAAACGGCATTACTGTTTTTTTCTTTTTAACTCTTGGCTTATATGCTTTAAGTGAATTAAGGGATAATTATCTTAATCAAAACCTATCTGAATATTATCATATTGGAACATGGTATATTGCTATTCGTTATGTTTCATATGTATTTGTTGCGGTAACATTATTTGTTAGCTATAAATATGTCCTTGAAGAGTTCATGAAAATTACCAACAAAGTTCCGTTTAGCATTTTATTTTATTTTATCATTTTATGGATTGCTAGCAGCGAACTTGTTAATTTATTGGATATGTCTGGCTCTACACAATCCTATAAATTAGGACTAAGTATTCTTTGGGGTGTCTTTTCATTATTATTAATTGCTTTAGGAATTTGGAAGCAGAGAAAACATTTGCGTATTGCGGCAATCGTTCTATTTTCAATTACGTTAATAAAACTATTTTTCTACGATATTTCACATTTAGGAACCATCTCAAAAACCATTGTATTTGTATCTTTAGGTATTCTTTTATTAATCATTTCATTTTTATATAATAAATTTAAAAGCAATATTTCTGATGACATTTAAGTCTAAAATTTTTACTTGCTTTCTCCTTTTACCTTTTGTGTTTTCATTTGGACAAATGCAAAAATATAGCTACAAACGTGAGCTAGAAGGAGTAACAAATTCTTGGCATAAACTAGAATTACCTAATGATATTTTTAAAAAAATATCCCCTGATTTATCCGATATAAGAGTTTTTGGAATTTCTGAAAAAAACGACACCATTGAAGCACCTTACCTTTTAGAACTTAAACGCGAAAAACGGGTAAAAACTAATGTGAATTTCAAAATAATTAATACGTCTCATAATGAAAAAGGCTATTATTTCACACTTGAAGTTCCAAACCAAGACGTTATAAATCAATTACAAATAGATTTTAAACAATTTAATTTTGATTGGAGAATTTCTTTAGAAGGCAGCAACAATCAAAACGAATGGTTTACCATAGTTGACGATTACCGAATATTGTCTATAAAAAATGCCGAGACCTTTTATGAATACAACAATATAACATTCCCAAATTCTAGCTATAATTATTTCAGAATTCTTGTGAAAAGTCTTGAAAAACCAGAGTTAAAATCCGTTAAAGCAAGTTACACCACCATTGAAAAAGGTGAGTTTTATGGTTGCGAAATTAAGAGCTTGGAAATAGAAGAAAAAAAGCAAGAAAAAAGTTCGGATATTAATATAGAATTATCAAAACGTTTACCCGTAAGCTATTTAAAAATTGATGTTGATGCATCTTATGACTATTATCGTCCAATTATGATTAAATATGTTTCAGATAGTGTTAAAACACAAAACGGGTATGTTTATAATTACAGAACTTTAACAAATGGCACCTTAAATTCAATAGAAAATAATGTGTTTGCATTTGAAAATACAGTCTTAAAAAAACTTAAAATTATTGTCAATAATCAAGATAATGAACCCTTAAAAATTGAAAATGTTACTGTAAAAGGAAATGTTTATAATTTAGATATTCGCTTTACTGAACCAGCTACATACTTTTTAACCTACGGAAATTCAAATGTTTACAGGCCAAATTATGATATTGAGCGTTTTGTTTCAAAAACTCCTGATACCATTTCCAGTTTAACATTAGGTGAAGAACAAGTAATTTATAAAAAGCCTACATCTAATAACGCTCCATTATTTCAAAATAAAATATGGTTATGGATTATTATTGTATTGATGGTTGCACTTCTTGGATGGTTTTCAATTAAAATGATGAAATCAAAATAACTCACTCAAAATAAGAATTCGTGTAGTTTGCATTCGAAATTCCTTTCAAATTATAAACTATCATATGCTCTAATAATTCTTTTTTAGAATACTCATCAAAAAAATTATTTGGCTTGTAAATTACATTTTCTATTCTTAAAAAATATAATTCACAAGCCAGTTTTATATTAATTTCTTCTTTAATTAATTTTTGCTGTTGTGCTTGTTCCAATAAATTATATACTTTTCCAAAAACAATTTCATGTCTAAATGTTTCAAACACTTCATCTGCTTTCGGATAATACTTCTTCAATCCAAATGTAAATGAAGGTTTAAAACATTTAAAATAATCAAAACCTATCTTATAAATTTCTATGATTTTAACAATAGGATCTGTATGTTGAAGCAAAGTTAAATCTATTTGCTTTTTGATTTTTTTAATTAAAAACTCTAAGCTTTCAGATACTAAATCCTCTTTGTTTTTAAAATAATTGTAAATCGTTTTTTTAGACATTCCTAGCTCGCCAGCAAGTTCATCCATGGTAAAACTTTTACTTCCAAACTTTGTAAAGTTGGCTATTGAACACTCTAAAACCTCTTCTTTTGTCGTCATTTCAAATTTAACTTAAGTTAAAAGGCAGAAATGATTTAAAAAATAAAACCATTCCTGCCAAGCATAACCAACTAACTATTAACCAAAATCTTTATATTATTTCCAGCCACCTCCAAGAGCTTCATACAAATTAACAACAGAAAGCAATTGTTGTAGTTTGCTATCAATTACATTTAATTCAGCATTCAGTGCACTTTGTCTAGCTGTTAATAAATCTAAATAGTTAGCATATCCGTTTTTTAATAATTCTTCCGAATTGGTTTCGGCATTACGTAACGCTTCTACTTCGTTTTGTCTGAATACAAATTTTTTCGTTTCGGCATTATAAGCAAACAAAGCATTTGACACCTCATTGCCTGCAATTAAAAGTGATTGTTTAAAGTTTAACAAGGCCTGTTCTTGTTGTGCCTTGGCTACTTCATATTGCGTTTTTATTTTTCTTTGGTTAAAGATAGGTTGCGATAATCCGCCAACTAAATTGGCGAAAAGTGAATTTGAATTAAATAAGTTATCAAATTCTAAACTTTGAAAACCTGCTGACGCTGTTAATGTTAATGACGGGTAAAAGCTGCTACGTGCCACATTAGTTAATTCGAAAGACTGGATTAAACCATACTCGGCAGCCATAACATCGGGTCTGTTACTTAATAAAGTAGCAGGAACGCCAATTTTTAAATCTGATTCAATTATTTGACTGTTTATTGTACTTCTTTCAAAATGTTGAGGAGCTTTTCCAAGCAAAATGCTCAACGCATTTTCGGTTTTAAAAATAGTGGTTTCTAAATCTACTTGTAAAGCCTTTGCGTTATTATATTGTGCAATGTTTTGATCTACTGCAACTTGTGTAACTTGTCCTGCATCTTTTAATGCTTTAATGGTTTCCACACTATTTTCGCGCGTTACAATAGTTTGTTTTGTAATTGCTAATTGAGCATCTAATGCCAAAAGTTGATAATACGTTGAGGCAATACTAGAAATTAATTGTGTTTTTACAGCCTTATGCGCAGCAACACTTTGCAAGTAACTCGCTTGATAAGCGCGTTTGTTGCTTCTTATTTTTCCCCATATATCGGCTTCCCATGATAAGGCACCAGATAATTCAAATTGATCAATATGGTCTTCTCCCAAGCTACTTAAAATAGCTCCTTGCTGTCCGTTTTTAGACAAGTAAGAACGTGAAGCTGTTCCTTTTGCGCTTAAGTTTGGCAAATATCCTGCTTTCCCCTGTCTTAAATAAGCTTCAGCCGACAAAATTTGCTGGATTGCAATACGAATATCAATATTGTTTTGAAGTCCTTCTTCAATATATTGATTCAAATAAGAATCTGTAAATAATGCTTTCCAAGAAATATCGGCCATTGATAAACTATCTGTTGGAAGGTTATCGGTTCTATATAAATTTTGTGTTTCCTCTAACTTTGGCGTCGTATAATCTTTAGCAACAAAACAACTTTGAAGAGTTAAAGAAACGATTATTAAAAGAATTGCTTTACCTAAAAATTTATTTTTTATAATTGATTTCATAATGATTATTCTTCAATAGTTTTGATTGCTGGTTTACTAGAAATTTTTTCTTGTAACCACTGAAATAAAATGAATAAAACAGGAATTACAAACACTCCCAAAACGGTTCCTATAAGCATACCACCAGCGGCACCGGTACCAATAGATCTATTCCCTTCTGCACCAACACCTTTTGCCAACACCAAAGGCATTAGTCCTAAAATAAAAGCAAACGATGTCATTAAAATAGGGCGCAAACGTGTTTTAGCTCCATGAATAGCAGAATTTAATATACTCTCTCCCTGTCTGCGTTTTTGAAGTGCAAATTCTACAATCAAAATAGCATTTTTAGCAAGCAGTCCAATAAGCATAATTAATGCTATTTGAAAATAAATATTGTTTTCCAGTCCTAAAAATTTCGTGCTTATATAGGCTCCAAAAACTCCAAGCGGTATGGAAAATACAACGGCAAATGGCAAAATGTAACTCTCATATTGTGCGCACAGTAAAAAGTAAACAAACAGAATACTTAAAATGAAAATAAAGGTGGTTTGACTACCTGAATTTACCTCTTCACGTGTTAAACCAGAATAAGCAATCGTATAATTACTTGGCAATTTTGCAACTTCTTCTTCAATCACTCTAATAGCATCTCCTGTACTGAATCCAGCATTTGTAGCACCAGTAATACTTGTTGAATTGAATAAATTAAAACGTGTTACAGACTGTGGGCCATAAATCCTTTTTAAAGTCACAAACTGAGTAATTGGTGTCATCTCTCCATTATCTGTTCTAACATACATACTATTTAAAGCATCAACATCCGCCCTGTCTTCTGGTAACGATTGAATATAGACACGAAACTGTTTTCCAAACCTTGAAAAATCTGAAGCATAAACACCGCCTATATATCCTTGTAATGTTGAAAATATACTACTAATCGGAACACCTTTTTCTTTTGCTAAAGGCACATTCACTTCCATTTCATACTGCGGATATTTAGTATTGAAAGAAGATTGAGCATACTTAATTTCAGAATGCTGCATTAAAGCCCCAATAAATTCTTGATTGACTTTGTCTAACTCAGTAAAATCCCCACCAAAACGATCTAATAAATTAACTTCAAAACCAGCAGAATTACCAAACCCTCGAATACTTGGTGGTGCAAAGAAAATAATATTGCCATCTGGAATTGTTGAAGCAATACCAAATAATTTACCTGTAACTGCTTCAGTAGAAAGTGATGGATCTTCGCGTTCTTTCCAATCTTTAAGTTTTATAACTCCAAACCCATAATTGCTTCCAGAACCACTTATTAAACTTCTTCCTCTAATAAAAGAAACACCTTCAACCCCGGGTAGATTATGCGCTTTTTCATATAATTGATTTACTACCTCAGCAGTCCTATCTAAAGACGCGCCTGCGGGTAACTCAACGTTTGCAAATATAATTCCTCTGTCTTCATTTGGCACAAACCCTGTAGGTGTCGTTTTTGATGCCCAAAAAAGTCCGACTGCCGCTATAATTAATAAAAGAATTGTAATCCATTTTTGTTTGTATAGAAATTGAATTGACTTTCCATATTTTTCGATGGTCGCATTAAATCCGTGATTAAAAAGTGCGTGAAATCTATGGACTGGGTTTTTGCTTTTTAACTCCTCTTCTTCACTATGGGATTTTAAAAACAAAGCGCATAAAGCAGGACTTAAGGTTAATGCGTTTACAGCAGAAATAAGAATAGCTATTATTAAAGTTACCCCAAATTGCTTGTAAAATACCCCCGTTGGTCCCTCAACAAAGGTAACAGGAATGAACACAGCTGCCATTACCAGAGTAATAGACACAATAGCTCCTGCTATTTCATGCATGGCGGTTAATGTTGCTTTTTTAGCATTCTTCTCACCATGGTCCAATTTAGCATGAACCGCCTCAACCACCACAATAGCATCATCAACTACAATTCCAATAGCTAAAACAACAGCAAATAAAGTTAGTAAATTGATTGAATACCCTAATAAATTCAAAAAGAAAAAAGTTCCAATAATAGACACAGGAACTGCTATGGCAGGAATTAATGTAGACCGTAAATCTTGTAAAAAGATAAACACCACAATAAACACTAATAAGAATGCTTCTAACAACGTGGTTACTACTTTATCAATGGAAGCTGTTAAAAATAAACTGGTATCATACGGAATAAAAATATGTATCCCTTTTGGCAAGTCTTTTTCAACGCTTTCTAAAGTAGTTTTAATATTTTCAATGATTTCTTCAGCATTAGAACCTTTTGTTTGAAAAATCCCCATAAAAACAGCTGGATGCCCTAAACTAACTGCACTAGAACCAAATGATTGCGCGTCTAACTCAATATCGGCAATGTCATTTAAACGTAAAAACTCTCCATTCCCTAATGCTTTTACAATAATATTGGCATACTGCTTTTCATCTTTAAATCGACCACTATATTTTAAAACATAAGAAAATGCTTCTCCATTATTTTCCCCCAAAGATCCTGCTGCTGCTTCCAAGTTTTGTTCTTTTAAAACAGCTGTAATGTCTGAAGGTATTAAATTGTATGTGGCTAGTTTTTCAGGTTTCAACCAAATTCGCATGGCATAATCTTGTTGTGAAAACACACCAACTTCACCTATTCCTTTAATCCTTTGGAGTTTAGGTGTTACGTTAATTTTTAGATAATTTTGAATAAAAGTCGCATCATAGTCTTCATTTTCAGAATACATGGACAAGAACATCAAAGCACTTGTTTGTTGCTTTTGAGTGGTAACACCCGTTTGTTTTACCTCTTGAGGCAACAATGGATTAGCCCTTGATACACGATTTTGAACATTTACAGCAGCCACATCGGCATCTACATTTTGATCAAAATATACGGTAATATCTGCTGTTCCGTTATTTGAGGCTGTTGATGTTATGTAGGTCATTCCCTCTACACCATTAATTTGCTCTTCTATAGGAATAATAACACTTTCCAATACCGTTTCTGCATTAGCTCCTGGGTAGCTTGCGGTTACTTTAATGGTTGGTGGCGCAATATCTGGATATTGTTCTATGGGTAAGCTTTTGATACTTATAAATCCTAGTAAAACTATAATGATAGAAATAACTGTAGAGAGTACAGGTCTTTCAATAAATGTCTTTAGCATAATGATAAATTTCTAGTTTTTAAACAATGTTTTAATAGGTTTAACAATACTATCAAAAGGAACTTCCTGTGGTGTAATTGGCATATCATTTCTTAGCTTTCCGACCCCTGAAACCACAATTTTATCGCCTTCTATAACACCAGACTCTACAACATATAAGTTCTCAATACTTGCTTTAATTTTGACTATTGAGGCTGAAACCGTATTGTTTTCTCCAACTTTAAATACCATAATATTGCCTTGTTGTTCATAGGTAGCTTCTTGCGGAATTACTATGGCATCTTTGTAAATAGTAGGAATCTTAATTTTTCCACTATTTCCATTAGTTATCAACTTATTAGGATTGTTAAAAACAGCTCTAAAACTAACGGTTCCGGTTTTTTGGTTTATTTGTCCTGAACTTGTTTCAATTTTTCCTTTCTCTGAATACACATCTCCGTTTGCAAGTATCAAATTAACTTCGGGAAAATTAGAAATCTTTTCTTCTAAATTATTCCCTTTAGTGTTTTGTAAAAAATCTAAATAACCCACTTCATTCATGGTGAAAAATGCATACACCTGCTTAATATCGCTAACGGTTGTTAATGGGGTCTTATCATTTGGACTTATTAATGACCCTTCTCTAAAATTAATAGCTCCTACATATCCATCAACAGGGCTTTTTACTGTTGCATAACCAATATTAGCCGCAATACTGCTGTAATTTGCTTTGGCATGAACTAAATTTGCTTTAGCCGTTTCTAACTGCACTGGACTAATAATATTTTTTTCAACAAGTGGAATTAATTTATCAACCTCAACTTGTGCCACATTTATTCGGGCTTTAGCTGCACCAGCATCTTGACTTAATGCCTGTGTTTCCAATTTGAATAAAATTTCTCCTTTTTTTACTTTTTGACCTTCGTCAACTAGTACTTTTTGAATATATCCTGTTACTTTTGGTCTTACATCACTATTTACAATACCCTCAATATTAGTTGGGTACTGTTGAAAACCAGTTACTGTTTTATGGTTAATTTTCGATACAGAAAATGAAGCTGGTGGTCTTTGAGGAGCTTGTCCACTATCTTGTTTATTACCACAACTTGATAATAACCCTGTTATAAAACATATTGTTATTATTGATTTTAGATTGATTCTTCTCATTATTAAAGGATTATTATTGGTTTACGTTATTCGTTATTTTTGTTCTAAGCTCTAAAATTGATTTTGTGGCTTCGTCTAAAAACTTGATATAATTATCATGAAATGTTAAATCAAATTTTGAGTCTACATCCAAAATAGTCACGTTCTTATTTTCTTTATATTCTTTAATCTCTAAATGCAATTCTTTTTGAGTTGTCCAACTTTCAATCATAGCATTAATACCTTGAACAATAGAGCTGTGGTTAACTACAAAATATTTTTTTCGGTCTCCTAGCTTTGTGAAATATTCTATTTTCTTTAAATCTTGAAGATGATTTAAATGTGTTGATATGGTACTTTTACTGGCACAAAGTTTTGTTACTAAATCTTCAAAAGTGGTTCCAGCTTTACCTGTTAATATTATATATGATAAAATACGCGCTTCAATAGGAGCGAGTTGGTCTTTGCTTTCTATTAAAACTCCTAATTTTTCAACTAAAGCATGCTTTTGTTTACACAATTCGTCATTCATAACTGAGATATTTGAATGCAAATATATGTAAGGTTCGTTTTTTTCCGAACTAAACGAAATTAAATAATTGTTAAATAAAAAACCGATAATTAATATCGGTTAATAATTATAGTAAAAGTTATTATAGTTTATAAAGCAGACTTAAACTGCTCTAAGAAACGCACATCATTCTCGCTTAATAAGCGTATATCACTAATTTGATGAAGTAATAAAGCAATGCGGTCAATACCCATACCAAATGCAAAACCTGAATATTCTTTAGAATCTATTCCGCAGTTTTCCAAAACATTTGGGTCAACCATGCCACAACCCATTATTTCTAACCAACCAGTTCCTTTGGTCATTTTATAATCTGTTTCTGTTTCTAATCCCCAATATACATCAACCTCAGCACTTGGCTCTGTAAAAGGAAAATATGATGGGCGCAAACGAATTTTAGATTTTCCAAACATTTCAGTTGTAAAATATTGAAGTGTTTGTTTAAGATCTGAAAAACTAACATCCTTATCTATATACAACCCTTCTACCTGATGAAAAAAACAATGTGAACGGGCAGAAATAGCTTCATTTCTAAACACTCGTCCTGGTGAAATTGTTCTAATAGGGGGTTTGTTATTTTCCATATAACGCACTTGAACAGAACTTGTATGAGTACGTAATAAAATATCTGGGTTTGTTTGTATAAAAAAAGTATCCTGCATATCACGAGCTGGATGATATTCCGGTAAATTTAAAGCTGTAAAATTGTGCCAATCATCTTCCATTTCTGGGCCTTCGCTTACATTAAACCCTATGCGTGAAAATATATCAATAATTTGATTTTTAACAATCGATATTGGATGACGAGCACCTATTTGAATAGGTTCACCTGGTCTTGATAAATCACCATAAACTCCTTTAACTTCTTCTTTACTTTCAAGTTCTTCCTTTAAGGAAAGGACTTTATCTTCAGCAGTTTTTTTAAGCTTATTTATAACCTGACCAAACTCTTTTTTCAGCTCATTAGGAACATTTTTAAATTCAGCAAAATAATCATTTAACAATCCTTTTTTACCTAAATATTTTATTCTGAAAGCTTCAATTTCTTCTTTTGACTGCGCTTTGAAAGCTTCTGCTTCTATAATAAGTTCCTTTATCTTTTCTATCATGATATCAATTCAAAATGTTGGCAAATTTAATGATTTTTGTGTAAAATGCGTTAGTGATGAAGTAATTGTGTTTTATGGATTAATCAATATATTCTGTTTCAACAAAATAGTTTACTATAGCTTCTTTCATTAATACACTTTGTTCTCCTGCTTTTAAAAAAGGCAATGCTTCCTTTGCTTTATAATGTGGCCATCCTTCATCATCAACAAAATCCAGTTCATAATAGCCATAAGGCATTAATAACTTACAAATAGCTATGTGCATTAAATCTAGCTTTTGGTCTTTTTTAAATGTTCGGTCCAATTGACCTAATTCTTGAACACCTATTAAATAAATAATGGCATCGAGATCTAAAGTATCTCCATCTGCAAACTGATTAGATAACTTTTTTGTTACTAATTCCCAACGTTGTTTTAATTGTTCGTCTCTAGACATAATAATTTTAAAGATGCAAAGTTACAAAGTAGTTTGCAATCAAAACTTTATATTTGTTATAAATCTATTTGTTATGAGTATATTAGATATCGCCTTATTAGTTTTATTAATCTTAGGATTAGCACGTGGTTTTACACGTGGCTTTTTTGTAGAATTAGCTTCTTTAGTTGCCTTGATTGCAGGAGTTTATGGTGCCTTTCACTTTAGTAATTTTGCTGCTTCTTTTTTAAAAGATCGTGTTGATTGGAACGAGAACTCGGTTAATATCATGGCATTTGTTATCACTTTTGTAATTATAGTTTTAGTTATTTCGTTAGCGGGAAAAGCGTTAACTAAAATAGCCGATTTTGCAATGCTTGGTCTTTTAAACAAAATACTTGGAGCCACTTTTGGTGGTTTAAAAGTTGCTTTTATACTAAGTGTTATTCTTATTGTTTTAGATAAAATGAATGCAAATGTTCCCTTTGTAAAAGAAAAAGATCAACAAGAATCTGTGCTTTATAGCCCTATTAAATCTTTAATCCCTGCCATTTTCCCTAATGTTATTGTTAATGGAAAACCAATAGGTGATGATCTTAAGGAAGAAAACGTGGAGGAAGAAATTTAAATTTTGTTTAATCTAGATGATAAATCTCCATGATGTTATGAAGAATGGTGTTAAAATCTATTTTTAAATCAATGAGTTTTCCTGTGTGAATATCAAAAACCCATCCATGTACTTTTAAATCTCTTTCTCTTGATGCTTTTTGAACTGCTGCAGTTTTAATAAGATTAACACATTGCTCCTGTACGTTAAGTTCAACCAAGCGATCATATTTTTCTTCTTCATCTGTAATAGCATTTAACTTGTTTTTATGAAGACGAAATACGTCCCTTATATTACGTAACCAAGGATTTAAAATCCCTAAATCTGCAGATTGCATTGCTGCCTTAACACCTCCACATGAATAATGCCCACAAACCACCACATGTTTCACTTTTAAATGTTCAACGGCATAATTTACAACAGACATCACATTCAAGTCAATACTAATGACCATATTAGCAATATTTCTATGAACAAAAACTTCTCCTGGACCCAAACCCATTAATTCTTCAGCAGAAACTCTGCTATCAGAGCAACCAATAAATAAAAGTTCTGGATTTTGACCTTGACCTAATTTGTTGAAGAAATCTGGATTTAAGGCAAGCTTTTCTTTAATCCAATGCTCATTATTTGTAAAAACTCTGTTTAAATCCATAGAATGCCATTTAATGAGTTAAAGATAATTCAAAAAAATTAAAGTTCCTTAATATCTTCTTTCTCTATCCAACCTGTTTTACCATCGGCAAGTTTAATTTCCCTCCATTGGTTAATGGTATCGAGAATTTGAACTTTGGTGCCTTCATGCAATCTAAACAATTCTTGACTACGGTTATTTGGCTCACTTTTAATAACAGTTTCCTGAGCAAAAATAATGGCAGGCTTATCTTTTTGACTAAGATTATATTTATGAAACGCAATTAATAATGATATAGCTGCTATAAAAAGAAATATATTACTGGTAATAAAAGCCAGTCTTTTTTTATTAGTAGAATATGTAAAATAATAGAGCAAAATTAATAGCACAAAAATGATGACTGAAGCAACTGCAACTTTCGACCAGTCGTCAAAACTCATAATATCGGTGATTTTTTTTATAACTTTTGAAAATCCAGCATCGGGAATTGTATCAATAGCATCAATGGTCATGTTTTTAGCAAAGGCTAAATTGTTTTTTATATCCTGATCTTCTGGAGCTAATTTTAAAGCTTTTTCATAATAGAAAATACTTGGTGCAATATGATTTAACTTATAATGTGCATTGGCTAAATTAAAATATAAGGCTTCAGAATGATTGTTTGTTTCAAGTATTGCTTTATATTTTTCTATGGCTTCGGCATACTTTCCTTGGTTATAAAGCTGATTTCCTTGTTCAAATAAAGATTGATTTTGAGCAAACATTCCTGCACTAAACAACGCTATAAGTATGTATAATATCTGTTTCATATTAACTAGCTTGTTTATCAATTAATGAAATAGTTTTTGCAGCCTTATCGTAATCTTGCTGCATCGTTACAATAGTAATTGGTGTATATCTTGCCAACTCGCAATTTTCTAAAATTGCTATAAAATCTGTAATTGTTTGAACATCAACTTTGCGCTCTCCAAGAAGATTTTTAATGACATCTTTACTGAAATCGCTGGTTTCTATATGCAATTTTGCCTTTAAATAATTATGTAAAGCTTTTTCAAGTGCTATGTAAAACTCTTCTTTTTTGCCTAAAGCCTTCTTCGCATTGCTCAAATATTTTTTGGCCAATTTATCGGCTGTTCTAATTCTATTTCCAAAAACATCGGCATCGCGTTCTGCTTTCTTTCTTCTAAAAACAATAGCAAGAGGAATTGCTAAAAAAGGCAACAACAAACTACTCCAAAATAGATTTGATTGAAAAAAGTATGAAGGCGTTATCGGCTTGAAATTTGATTTCGTTTTTATAAACGCAAATTGATCACTACTTAAAACTACGGGCTTTTTAGCATTGTTTGCAACTAAATTATCATTTGAATTTGCCGAACTTGTAGGGCCTTCTAAAACATTAATAATAGTTTCTTTAGAATCAATTCTTTTATAAGTTTCAGTTTTCAAATCAAAATAAGAAAACGAAATACTTGGTGTTGGATATTTACCTTTATATTGAGGAACCACTGTGTAAGTATCTGAAATGCTTCCTTGCATGCCATCCAAATTTGTTATGACATTTTCATTGTGCTCTGGCTCAAAAACCTCTAAAGAACTTGGTAAGGATATTTTTGGAAGGTTTATAAGTTTTAAGTTTCCTTTTCCTTTAACTTCTACCTTAGCTTGTAGCGATTCTGATGCTTTAAGTTCTGTTTTAGACATAGAAACATCAAAACTAAAATCTCCTACAGCACCCGAAAAATCTGCTGGTTTTCCTGCTTCTGGCAATGGTTTAACATTAATGGTTTTACTGCCTGCAGAAACCGTTCTGTGGGCTTGTGCCATCATTCTTCTTCCAAAGATATCGCGTCTGTTTGTTGGTACTTGTACTGAAATATCTAAGCTTAAAGGTTCAATATTTAACTTTCCTGTTTTTTGAGGATACAAGACTGTTTTTCTAAGCACCAGAAAACGATAATCTTCTCCATTAAAAGTTCCTGTTTGTACTTTTTGACCTTGCATATCGATATTCTGACTCCAAAAATCATTATATCTTGGACTATCAATTTCCTGCCAATTATCTACTCCTGTGTTTGGCGACACATATAGTTTGTAAACAACCGTAATAGCTTCATTTAAATAAGGATTTGTTTTAGAAATTTCGGCAACTAAATGAATATTTTCTGCAGCTAAATAATCTGGGTCATTAGGATCTTTAGGAATATCAACCGCCGAAGTAACTTCTATTTTTAAAGGAACCGTTTTGTAGGTTTCTCCATCAATGGTTATAGATGCTTGGTCAATAGTAAAATTACCTTGTTTTTTAGGAGCCAAAAAATAGCTATACGTTTTAGAATATGAACGTACACCGTTAATCCAAGAATTACTTACTGATTGATTTGGTCCACCAACAACAGTGAAATTGCTAAAGTCTGGTGGATTAAAATGATCGCCATCCTGATTCATTTCAAAATCAATTCGTAAACGTTCATTTACACCAAGTTTGTTCTTGCTTACTTTAGCTTCAAATTTTACTTGTGCATAAGCAATGCCTGAAACAAGCAAAATCAATACTATGGTTATGTGTTTTATAAATTTCATATTAATTAACGATTGGGGTTTTACGATGCACCATTATAAAATTGTGATTCGCGATTCGTCAATCTTCCTACCAATCTTTATCCGTTTTTACTTTAACTCCTTTTTGTTTTTCAGCATTCATTTTTTCTTGAACTTTTTGCTCTTGATTGTTCATGGCCTCTAACAAACTTTTTATTTGCTGATCAGATAATTTTCCTGGTTGTGGCTGTGGTTTTTGCTGGTCTTTATTTTGGTCGTCCTGCTTACCTTTATCCTGATCTTGTTTTTCATCTTTAGGCTTTCCATCTTCATCTTTTTTATCGTCGCCTTCTTTTTTATCCTGATCTCCTTTGTCTTTTTGATCGTCCTTATTATCGCCCTCTTTATCTTTCTGATCCTGTTTGTCTTTATTCTCGTCTTTTTTATCTTGATTGTCCTTATTATCCTTATTGTCTTTATTTTGATCTTGTTGATCTTTTTGTTGTTCGGCACATTCTTTAGCTAAACCAAGATTATAACGCGTTTCCTCGTCTGTAGGATCGTTTCGCAATGCATTTTTATAGGCTTCAACAGCTTCTTTGCATTTTTTGTTTTTCATTAAAATATTTCCAATGTTATGGAATGCTTTATGTTTTTCTGCTTTGGAAGTTGAAGTTTTAACGACCTCTTGTTGGCGATATAAGGCTTCATCAAAACTTCCTTTTTTGTAATAGGAATTTGCTAAATTATAAGCTCCAACAGTGTTTGATGCATCTTTTGAAATAGCCTTTCTATATTCCATTTCTGCGGCAACAAAATCATCCTTATCTGATAATTGATTACCTTCATAAACGTAATCATTAGCTTTTTTTAAAGCAGCTAAATCCTGCTTTTCTTTTTCTTGTGAAAAAGAAAATGCTATGTTTAAAGTTAATATGACTATTATTATATTTTTCATGCACATTGTCTTTCAACAGTCTTTTAATAGCTAACAAAAACTACCTCAAAGATATTAAACCAATAAATTTCAGATAGTTAAATGTTTTATAAATTCTCATTAAATAAATTCAATTTTTTCAACCAACCTGTTTTACGTTCTAATAAGAAAATATCTAAAAACAAAAAGAATAAAGCAAAGCCTAAAAACCATTGAAACTGGTCTTTAAAATCGGCATATTGTTTTGCCTCAAACTCTGTTTTATCCATTTTATTTAAAATTTCTCCTATTTTATCTACAACATCATTAGTGTTTCTACCATTAACATAATCGCCATTGGCTTTACTGGCAATACTTTCAAGTATTTCTTCATTTAAACGGGTAATAACAGTTTCTCCATTACTGTCTTTTTTATAATTTAAAACAATGCCGTTTCTTTTTTCTGGAATCGGGCCACCTTTAACATCGCCTACACCAATTGTAAAAATTCTAATTCCTTCTTCATTAGCTTCTTCTGCAACTGAAGCAGCTTCTTCACTATGATCTTCTCCGTCTGAAATAATAATTAAAACACGATTGGTTTGCTCTTCATCATCATAATATGTTTTAGCCAATTTAATAGCTTCGTCTATAGCTGTTCCTTGTGATGAAAGCATGTCGGTATTCATGCTTTGTAAAAACATTTTGGCCGCCGCATAATCTGTTGTAATTGGCAACTGTGGAAATGCTTTTCCTGCATAAGCAATAATACCAACGCGGTCGCTAGCTAAATTGTTAATGATTTGTGTTACTAATTGCTTTGCTTTTTCTAATCGGTTAGGAGCAATATCTTCAGCCAACATACTTTTTGATACATCTATTGCAAATACAATATCAACGCCTTCCCTTTTAACGGTTTCAAGTTTAGTGCCTATTTTAGGATTCACCAAAGCAATTGCAAGACAGGCAAATGCTAAACTTAACACTACTATTTTTAATATGGATTTGAATAAAGAACTGTTAGGACTTAGTCTTTTAAGTAATTGTTTATCGGCAAATTTACTTTGCGATTTATGTTTCCAAATTTGCAAAATAAGAAAGAATAGGAATATTACTGGAATAACTCCTAAAACCCAAAACCATATTTTTTCATCTAATTGATACATTAAATCTTTTTATGTTTTTTATCCTACTTAAACAAAACTTCTAAAAATTGTAGATCGCAACAAAAACTCTATTAGCAATAAAAATCCAGCCAAAATCACTAATGGTCGAAATTTTTCCTGATAATTATAATATTTGAATTCATCAATATCGGTCTTTTCAAGCTTATTAATCTCTGCATAAATTTCTTCTAACTTTTCGTTATTGGTAGCTCTAAAATATTTTCCGCTGGTTACGTCTGCAATTTCCTTAAGTAAAGCTTCATCTATTTCTACAGGAACACGTCCATACTGAAAATCTCCATTTGGTAAAATGCCTATTGGAGATAAGGCCGTTCCATTGGTTCCTAATCCAATCGTGTAAACTTTTATACCATATTCAACGGCTAATTCACTCGCAATTTTTGGGTCTATAAACCCTGAATTATTGACTCCATCTGTTAATAATATAATGACTTTGCTTTTTGCTTTGCTGTCTTTTAACCTATTAACTGCTGTTGCCAAACCAGAACCTATCGCTGTACCACCTTCTATTACGGTATTATATCTAACATCTTTTAAAGACCTTAAAATGATCGCTTTATCGCTTGTAATTGGGGTTCTTGTATAGCTTTCACCTGCATATTCAACCAAACCAATTCTGTCATTAGGCCTGCCTTTTATAAATTCTCCAGCAACTTTTTTTAAAGCCTCTAATCTGTTAGGCGATAAATCTTTTGCCAACATACTGGCAGAAACATCAATAGCCATAACAATATCAATCCCTCTTGTTGTTTTCGTTTTTGTAGAAACGTCAACCGTTTGAGGTCTTGCAATGGCCATTATAATTAAAGCTAGTGCCAATAATCTTAAAACAAACAACAAATGTTTTAGTTTTGGCAACCATGAATTTGTAACCTTAAACCCTTTTAAGCTTGATATTTTAAGCTCAGCGGTTTGTTTTTTGTGCTTAATAATATACCAAAGAATAGCTACCGGAAGTAGTAAAAACAACCAGAACAAATTTTTATTTACAAATTCAATGCCTTCAAACATTATTCTTTAGGTTTAATAAGTTCTACTGAATTTAAGATTCGCTCTACTATTTGGGCAGCATATTCATCACCTTCTCTCCAAGATAAAATAACCTCTTGAATTACATTGTTAGAGTTAAAAGCAAGTATAATATAATTCCCTCTTGATAGATTTTCAGTTGATCCAAAAGGAAAATCAGCATTTCCATAAGTTTTCAATCCTTCAGCCCCATTTGGTGTTACAAATTGTTTGTCTTTAACAATGATGTTTTGAACACCACCTTTCTCCCATGTTTTAATGTTATTTTCAACTACTTGTTTTAAATCTACTTTACTTTCTTCTTTTTTATCACCTTGGTTTTGAGTTTTTACTATTGAAGTTGCAACTACAATATTGAATCGTTCTATTAAACTGCCATAACCAAACATAGTTACTTGAGTTTGTTGAGCAATTTCTTTAGGTAATTCTGGTGAAATTCTCTTTAATACTTTTGGCGTTGAAATGGCTATTGGAGGAACACCATAATCACTTGTTACCCATTCGCCTTCAAGCAATTCTAAGCTATTATTTCCTATGATGGTGTCTTTTACATAACTAAATCCATATTTAATACCAAATCCAACAAATGTTGCCATTAAAAGAAATACACATACAGCAACAGTTAATAATATTTTTTTGCGTTTTTCTTTTCTTTCTAATTCTTCCCTATATTTTTCGTCAAGCAATTTTTCTTCTTCAGAAGCTTCAGGTAAAACTTCTTTTACATGATCAATTTCTACATCAATCGTTTTTCTGTCTAATTCTGCTAAAGAAACATCTGGTTTAGATTTAGCAAATTTTACCAAATCGGCACGTTTTAAAATACTTTCTATGTTTTTAATGGTTTCCTGACTTAAGTCTATTTGATTTCCTTCTTTTAGTAATCTTAGTCTGCTTACAAGCTCGTCTGTTGTACTTTCCATAGAATGGTCATACACCTTTTCATCTAAATACTTTCTAACTATAAGTGTTAATTCTGAATAGTATTCTTTGAACTCCTCTTGTTTTAAATAAGGACTCGTTTCTAGTTTTTTCAAAGCAATTTTTGCTCTATCGTATGGAGGAAGCAAGGCAATTTGCTCTTCTTCTGTGAGTGGTTTTTTTCTCCATAAAAACCAATATAATAAACCGGCGACAACACCAATGGCTAATAAAACAATTAATAAATATTTCCACCATTGACTAGCAGATTTTTTAACTTCTATGATTGGTTTAATATCGTAAAGCCCTTGTTTGGTAGAATCAACCAGAATATTTCTAACCTCAACCTTTAAAGAATCGGTAAAAAATGTTTTATCTCCAATAATGATTTTTTGGCGAGGAATGGTATAGGCTCCAGAATCAAATTGGGTTAATGCATATTCTTTAATAAGATTGTATTTGTCCTTTTGTTTAATAGTATCTGTTTTATAAGAATCAATCACCTCTAAAGGCGTAAATGATTGTCCTTCTGGAAATACCACTAAACTGGTTGTATCAGTTTCTACCTGAATTTTATAGGTTACTTGTGCTCCAATTTTTATTGATGTTGAATCTATAGAAGCTTTTACTTGAGAAAACGATACTAAAGAAAACAGGAAAAAGAATGTAAACAAAACGACCAATGACGGAGAACCGAAAATGGATGCTTTTTTATTCATAACTCTGAAATCGTAATTCATAGATTGTTTAGGCTCTAGCTTTAAAATATCCCAATAATTTTTTAACATAACTTTCATCAACACGGCAATCAATGGCTCCTGCTCCTGATTTTGAAAAACTATCTTTATAATAATCTACGCGTTCACGATAGTATTTTCCATAATTTAGTCTTACTTTTTTTGATGCAGTGTTTACCAACATAAGCTCTCCTGTTTCACCATCTTGCATTTGAACCATTCCTAAATTTGGAATACTCTCTTCTCGTTTATCATATACACGTATGCCAGTAACATCATGCTTTTTTGATGCTATTTTCATGGTATGTTGAAAATCATCTGCAATAAAATCAGAAAGCACAAAAACGATGGCTCTCTTCTTCATAACACTTGATAAAAACTTTAAGGCTTCAGCAATATTGGTTTCTTTGCTTTGAGGTTCAAATTCAATAAGTTCACGAATAATTCTTAATACATGTGAACGTCCTTTTTTGGGCGGAATATAAAGTTCAATTTTATCAGAAAACAAAATCAAGCCTATTTTATCATTATTTTGAGTGGCTGAAAAGGCTAAAGTTGCAGCAATTTCTGTGACTACTTCGTTTTTAAATTGTTCTTGTGTTCCAAAAAATTCTGAACCCGAAATATCGACCATTAACACCATGGTTAATTCACGCTCTTCTTCAAAAACTTTTATAAATGGTTCGCTATATCTGGCTGTAACATTCCAATCAATATTTCTTACATCATCTCCATATTGATATTGCCTAACCTCACTAAATGTCATACCACGGCCTTTAAAGGTAGAATGATATTCTCCCCCAAATATATGATCAGACAATCTGCGTGTCTTAATCTCTATTTTTCGTACTTTTTTTAAAAGCTCCTTGGTATCCATTATCTCACTGATTCATTAATATCAAACCGATGTTTGTTCTCATTTAATACGTCTAATACTTTATCTAATTTTATTTTGCCATAATTCTCAAGCAATAACTCATGTGTTCCATCTACTGTATTTATAATTAATTTTGATGGATTATATTGAATACCTGGAATTGTAAAATAACTAACAATATCCTTCCAATAAACTAAAATTTTATCATCTTTATATGATATTAGGGTATCATTGATTTTAAGAATAAACTTATACTTATATATTTTATATAAATCTAATCCAATTAATACCAAAAAAACACTCGCCAATATTAAAGAGTTTTTTAAATTATATTTTCCTGCTAGACACATATAAAACAAACCTATCATTAGTATTAAATAAATAAGGATATTCCATTTAAGCGTGCTTTTAAAAATTGTTTCTCTTAAAATAGCATTATTAATATCTCTTACTAATACTTTTTCAGAATTTAACCTTTTATAAAATCTTAATAACTCTTTCTTTTGCTTTTCAGTTTTAATTTCGATTTTCCTGAAAAAAGGTCTTTCATCAATTAAATTTTTTATTTGAGCTTCTCTATAAAATCTATGAATATCTTTTACATTATTTCCTGCCCAAATTTTATATTTTACAACATTAATTGACCACCATGATATTGGAACAATAACTCCTAAAACGAAGCTACTTATAGATAAAACTATAAATAAAATACTGTTTTTATCGTCTCTAAAAAAATACATTAAAGCTGCAGGGGTAACTAAAAAGAAAAACAGCATCAAAGATATAGATGGCATTACCAACCATTTATTGCCTTTTTTTAAAGCTTCGGAGACTTTTATGTTTTGATGATTATTCAATGTAACTTATTATTAGTATCCATAAGGAATATTCAATGTTAAATATTTAAAGCTCAAGGCACAATTCCCATTGAACTTAAAACTTTGAACTTTTTAAGGTACTTCTATTTCGTTTACAATTTTGTTGATGATGTCGACTGAAGTTACATTTTCAGCTTCGGCTTCATAGGTGAGACCTATTCTGTGTCTTAATACATCATACACAACTGCTCTAACATCTTCTGGGATAACATAACCACGACGTTTAATAAAGGCATAACATTTGGCAGCAACTGCTAAATTAATACTACCACGAGGAGAAGCTCCAAAAGAAATTAAAGGTTTTAAATCAGGCAGTTTGTATTTTTCTGGGTAACGAGTGGCAAAAACAATATCAAGAATATATTTTTCAATTTTCTCATCCATGTAAACCTCTCTAACCGCTTTTTGAGCTTTCAATATTTGATCAATTGAAACCACTGAATTTACCGTATCATAACCTCCTTTTAAGTTAGCTCGGACTATCATTTGTTCTTCCTCTATTTTAGGATAATCGATCACTGTTTTCAACATAAACCTGTCAACTTGGGCTTCTGGTAATGGATATGTTCCTTCTTGTTCAACAGGGTTTTGAGTTGCCATTACTAAAAATGGCTTATCAAGAATAAAAGTTTCATCACCAATAGTAACTTGTTTTTCCTGCATGGCTTCAAGTAAGGCAGACTGTACTTTTGCCGGTGCTCTGTTTATCTCATCAGCTAATACAAAATTTGCGAAAATTGGCCCCTTCTTAATTGAAAAATCATTAACCTTTATGTTATAAATCAATGTTCCAGTAACATCAGCAGGTAATAAATCTGGAGTAAATTGTATTCGGCTAAATGAACCATCTATAGCTTTAGCCAACGTATTAATAGCTAATGTTTTTGCTAATCCTGGAACACCTTCAAGTAATATGTGCCCTTGTCCTAATAAACCTATTAACAGTCGTTCAACCATATGTTTCTGACCTACAATAACCTTATTCATCTCAAGCATTAGTAAATCAACAAAAGCACTTTCCTTTTCTATCCTCTCATTAATAGTTTTAATATCAATTATACCTGTTTCTTCCATCATTTTTTAAATTTTTTAAAGCCCGAATATAGCACGCTTATTTGAGCATTGCAAATTGTTAAAATTTTAAATGGTATGCTGTTAACAATTGGTTAAAATATTTTGGGTTTTCAGTTAATAATAGGTTAAAAACAAAGGGCAACATCAATGATGTTGCCCTTTGTAATGGATAAAACTATTTTAATATTTATTCTGCTACTAAAGTAATAGGGTCTAAAACTGTTTCGGTATTAGCCTCAACAACTACATCTGTAGAACTGTCTTTAGTATAATCTTGTGAAATATAGCCCGTAGCGCTAATGGTTACTTTGTAAGTTCCTACTGGAATACCTTCAATAAGAAATTCTCCAGCTTCATTTGAATCCATTGTTGCAATAACATTCTCTGTATCTTTTTCTTTTATGGTAATCGTTACAACAATATCATTTGTTACATCGCCGCTAATAGAACCTGGTTTCATGGTTAATTGAATAGGATCTGCAATAGTTGTGATTTCACCATTAACCACAGATACTCCGGTAGCCATTCCTTCAGCATAATCAGATTCAGAGTCAATTGGTGTTGCAATAACATCATAAGTTCCTGCTGGTACGCCCCATAAAGCAAATGCACCTGTTTCGTCTGTATTCGCTGAAATAATAAAATCATCATCTGTTTCTGGTGTTCCCATATCATCTACCAATACAGATACTGTTGAAGGCACATCGCTTGGTGCAACCGTTCCTTCTATAATGCCTGAACTTACTTCTGCACTAGCATAAAGTACTGGTTTTAAAATAATATTATCTGAATTACCTGCCATAACAATTGATTTATCTACATCAAAATCTAAAACATAATTATAAGTAAAGCCTTCTTCTATAACTGCATTTACTTTAACTTTTAGTCCTGATTGTTGTGCACTTGGTGTTTTTAATTCGAAAGTTTCTGGCACATCAGAATCATTTCTAATAACAATTGTATTACCATCACCTAATACTAAACGTATTTGTTTTAATGTTCCAACAGGAATTGGGAAACGCTCTACCAATACTTCATTAACGCCACCAGTAAGATTCAATAAATTAATTGGGCCGCTGTTAATCATATCTAAATTAATCCAACCACTGTCATCTTCGCTATCATCCATTTTAATCATAACCCCAACAACATTTACGTTAACTTCATCGAAATCTCCAGGAGAATCAACCAATTTAATCGAAATTGTAGGAGCTTCTAGAGATATGTTGTCCGATTCAGAATCTTTACATCCAAAAACGGATAACATTAAAAGTGATAGAAATACTGATTTTAATCTAATTAAAGTTTTCATAGTTTTCATAGTTTTTTATATTTACTCGAAGTTCGTTAATTATATACGCAGTCTTTTTATAAATTGGATTACCTCTTTCGGAAAAAATTCTTATCTACCTGACAGAGAGGACCTCTAAGAACTTTTTTAACAACTGCAATTCGTGTTTTTTGTAAATACAAAAACAATTATACAATTTTATATCGCTTTTGAGTATTTTTATATACGAATTGCATAAAAATCTATATCAAGAGTAAATGTTATCAAATTTTTAGACCTGAAGCATTCAGCCTTGAGTAAATTAAAATGACTGCTTTTTAATTTTATATATTTAACTGTTATTTTTTTAATCATCATCTTACAAAATGAAAAAATCTATTTATCCAATCTCATTTTTATTGTTTGCATTTATTTTAATTGCCTGTAATCAAAAAATCAAAAAAAATTCTAAAGACTTTACCGTCATTGACCCGCTAGTAACTCATATTGACTCCAGTTATTCTCCTAAAACCGATTTTTTCATGTTTGCCAATAACGGCTGGTTTAAAGAACACCCAATAAACCCAACTGATAGAGCCAACGGTATTTTTGTAACTATCCAAGACACCGTTAATGCTGCCATAAAAAAGATTTGTATTTCGTCTTCTAAAGCCAATGCCGAAAAAGGAAGCAACCAACAAAAAATTGGTGATTTTTATACTAGTGGAATGGATACCATTACTATTGAAAAATTAGGGTTATCTCCTCTTAAGGCTGAATTTGATAACATAGATAATATAACAAACCTTAAACAGCTTACAGAAGAAATTGCTCATCTTATAAAAATTGGCGCCTCTCCTTTATTAAGAATTGGTGTCGGTGTAGATGACAAAAACAGTCAACAAAATGCTTGTTTTTTTATTCAAGGAGGTTTAAGTCTTGGTCAAAAAGATTATTATTTCAATACAGATAAAAGAAATACAACCATTAGAAATAAATACCAAAAACATCTTGGTAAAATGTTTGAATTAATGGGCAATGATAGTATTAATTCAATCAATATTGCTAATACTATTATGCAAATTGAAACAGATTTGGCTCAACAGAGTAAGAAGCTCGAAGATTTAAGAGATCCTTACGAAAACTATAATAAAATTGCTGTTAGCAACTTAAACAACGCTTACAAAAATATTCTTTGGAATGAATTATTAAGTACCTGGAATCTTAAAAACGTTGACTCTGTTATAATTGGCCAACCTAAATTTTTTGAAAATTTAGGTGGTATTCTAAACAAATACAGTATTGATCAATGGAAAAATTATTGCAAATGGAATTTAATCAATGCCTTTGCAAGTGATTTATCAAAAGATTTTGCTGACGAAAAATTTGACTTTTATTCGACAACAATGACTGGAGTAACCAAACAAAAACCTAGATGGGAAATCATTGTTAAACAAACCAATAAAAATCTTGGAGAATTAATTGGTCAAGTTTTTATAAAAGACTATTTACCCAAGAATACAAAAGAAAAATTATTGGAAATAGGAGAAAACATTAAAAGTGTTTTCGCCGAAAACATAAAGGAATTAGATTGGATGAGCGATGAAACCAAACAAAAAGCGCTTTCTAAGTTGGCTAAAATAAACATGAAAGTGGGATATCCCGACAAATGGAAAGATATGAGCAGTGTAACCATTAGCCCTGAAAGTTATATTCAAAACATTATAAATGTTAATGTGTGGATGTTTAACAGAATGATTGACAAATACGGAAAGCCTGTCGACCGTTCTGAATGGAATATGTATCCACAAACTTATAATGCTTATTACAGTCCAAGTTTTAACGAAATTGTAGTGCCTGCTTGCAATATTATTGTTC
Source organism: Gaetbulibacter sp. M235 (assembly GCF_043876835.1). Taxonomy (NCBI): domain Bacteria; kingdom Pseudomonadati; phylum Bacteroidota; class Flavobacteriia; order Flavobacteriales; family Flavobacteriaceae; genus Gaetbulibacter; species Gaetbulibacter sp. M235. Next base: position 128,597 of record NZ_JBAWJZ010000008.1, on the reverse strand, counting down.
CGGGATATGAAGGTAAAATGGCAGACGACGCTATTTTATACAGTATTATTGGTGGTTCTATTTTTGGGCATGAAATATCGCATGGTTTTGACGACCAAGGAAGTCAGTACGACGAAAATGGAAATTTACATAATTGGTGGACCACAGAAGACAGAGAAAAATTTAAAACAAAAACAAAATTAATTGTAGTTCAGTATAGCAATTATGTCGTACTTGATAGTCTTCATTTGAATGGTGAAGCCACACAAGGGGAAAACATCGCAGATTTAGGCGGACTTGTTGTAGGATATGAAGCTTTTAAAAGGACTCCTCAATTTAAAAACAACGAAATTATTGCTGGGTTAAATCCATCAGAACGCTTTTTTTTGGGTCACGCATTTGCTTGGATGATGAACCAAAGGGACGAATCGTTAGCCAATCGAATTATGAACGATGTGCATTCACCATATAAGTTTAGAGTAAATGGCGTAGTAAGTAATTTGGTTCCATTTTATGAGACTTTTCATGTAGAAAATGGAGACGATATGTTTAGGGCAAATTCTGTAAGAGTGAAAATTTGGTAACAATTAAAAATAAGAATATAAAATGAGTAAAACAGCTTTAGTTACTGGTGCAACAAGTGGCATAGGAAAAGCAACAGCTTATGAATTTGCTAAACACGGCATTCAATTAATCATTTGTGGAAGAAGGCAGGAACGCCTTGAAGCCATTAAAAAAGAACTTGAGTCTCTAACCAAAGTCTGCACTTTACAATTTGATGTTAGAGATAAACGCCAGGTTGAAAAAGCCATTGCATCATTGCCTAATGAATTCAAACAGATTGACATCCTAATAAATAATGCAGGTAACGCTCATGGCCTAGATCCTATACAAAGTGGGAGTCTTGATGATTGGGATGCCATGATGGATATTAATGTAAAAGGGTTGCTATATGTTAGTAAAGCAGTAATTCCTCAAATGACCGAAAGACAATCAGGGCATATCATCAATATTGGTTCGTCAGCAGGAAAAGAAGTGTATCCAAAAGGCAACGTGTATTGTGGCAGCAAACACGCTGTTTTAGCTATAACCGAAGGGATGCGAATTGATTTAAATCCGTTTGGAATTAAGGTCGGTGCTGTAAATCCTGGATTGGTGGAAACCGAATTTTCAAAAGTTCGCTTTAAAGGCGATAAAATTGCTGATACTGTTTACAAAGGGTTTAAAGCTTTACAAGCTGAAGATATTGCAGAGATTATTTACTTTGTTGTATCAAGGCCATATCATGTAAATATTGCAGATTTATTAGTATTTCCAACGGCTCAAGCTAATAGTACAACTTTGAAAAAGAATATATAAAATAGATTCTTGCGAACGCAAGATAAATTATGATTAACAAACGCCTACTTATAAAGCATCTTTTAGCTCATAATGATGAAAATAGCTTTTATGATAAAAAGCGTAGGATAGATATTAGCCATAAAGAAGGAAAAGCGAAGTTTTTAAAGCATATCTGTGCTTTATCAAACAGCAACCCAAAAAACAACTCTTACATTGTAATTGGCGTTGAGGATGAAGATAATACTATTGTTGGAGTAGATTTTTTTGATGACAGTAAAATACAAAACCTCATCAATGCTTATCTAACTAATCCCCCAATTGTTCAGTATGAAAATATTCCTTTTCCTCACTTACCAGACGATAAAGTAGTAGGGTTGGTAACCATTAGACCTATTGATAAAATAACCTCACTCAGAAAAAATATCTGGAAATATTACGGTGGTTCTGTTTTTTTTAGGGATGGTAGTATGAGTATGCCAAAAGTTTTTGATGTTGAAATAAAAGATATCAATTCAAAAATTGTTGAAGCCATTGAAAATAATGCTCAAAACAATATAGAACATACGCTTAATGGTGTTTTTGATTTTATGAATAAACGAAAAGATTACAATCCACAGTATAAAGTGTTTAAAGAATATTTTGTGGTATGTTGGGCAGGACAAAAAAAGGTTGTAAAAGAGGAAACATTTTTCTCTAGAGTCGATATTGAACTTGTAAATGAACAAGTGCGATTGTTTTTTTCAACTTTAGATGAAGTTTCAATAAGTTATGAAGAAGACTATTTTAAAATCATTGAATACGTGAATCTTGGTTTGCAAAACAATAACAAATACTATCAACTTGAAGAAACCATAATTCAATTTGAAAATAATGCCAATTATACTATTGAAACTAAGTTATTGTTTCATCCACCACAATATGATAAAAAAACATTACATCATATTTACAACAGTAATAATGCTATTTTAGAGAAGCTTAAAAAAGGATCGACGCTTTCAAAAATGGAAGAGTTAGATTTAAAAAATTTACCTGCCACATATTTGATTTGTTATCTAAACTTGTTCCATGATGCTATTGATAAACTTAACGAATCCAGACCTTTTCTAAAAAACTATAGCGAAGAAATTTATAACTCTTACAAAGAATCAATTAGGATTTTAAGGAAAGTAAAATACAGTTAAATTTCAAACTACATTTAACCATATCTTAACAATAAAAAGCATTACAAATCAATTTTTTTTTTGATTTTTGTAATGCTATTAATCAATTATAAACTAAACCTTGTCTCTCCCGAAAAAATCGGCATTGAAGCAAGGTTTTTTATTTCACTTTAATTTATAAATCAAACTTGATTCCTTGAGCTAATGGTAACTCAGTAGTATAATTTATAGTGTTTGTTTGGCGTCTCATATACACTTTCCAAGCATCAGAACCTGATTCTCTGCCTCCACCAGTTTCTTTTTCTCCGCCAAAAGCACCTCCAATTTCTGCTCCCGAAGTACCTATATTCACATTAGCAATTCCACAATCTGAACCTTGTACAGATAAGAAATATTCGGCTTCCCGTAAGTTATTAGTCATAATTGCCGAACTTAATCCTTGAACAACACCATTTTGAATTTCTATGGCTTTTTCTATATTTCCTGAATATTTTAATAAATATAAAACAGGGGCAAATGTTTCATGCTGAACTATTTTAAAATGTGGTTTTGCTTCAGCAATAGCAGGTTTTACATAGCATCCGCTTTCATAACCTTCTCCAGTAAGTACGCCTCCTTCAACCAAAATTGTTCCTCCTTCTTCCACTACACTTGATAATGCCTTTTGATACATTTTAACGGCATCAGTATCAATTAATGGTCCAACATGATTGGTTTCATCTAATGGATTTCCTATTCGTAATTGTTTATAGGCATCTGTAACTGCTGTTTTAACTTTGTCATAAATAGACTCATGAATAATCAATCTGCGTGTACTTGTACAACGTTGACCTGCGGTTCCAACTGCTCCAAAAACCGCTCCAATAACAGTCATTTTTATATCGGCATCAGGTGTTACAATAATGGCATTATTTCCTCCTAATTCTAATAATGATTTTCCTAAACGACCAGCCACTTCTTGAGCTACAATTTTTCCCATTCTGGTGGAACCTGTTGCAGAAATTAATGGTACCCTAGTATCTTTCGTCATAAATTCTCCAACTCTGTAATCTCCATTAATCAAACAAGAAATCCCTTCTGGCAAATTATTTTTTGAAAAAACTTCAGCTGCTATATTTTGGCATGCAATGCCACATAATGGTGCTTTTTCACTAGGCTTCCAAACACAAACGTCACCACAAATCCAAGATAATGCTGTGTTCCAAGACCAAACAGCGACTGGGAAATTAAATGCTGAAATAATTCCCACAACACCAAGTGGATGATATTGTTCATACATTCTATGTCCTGGACGTTCACTGTGCATGGTTAAACCATGTAGTTGGCGAGAAAGTCCAACAGCAAAATCACAGATATCAATCATTTCCTGAACTTCTCCCAAGCCTTCTTGAAGACTTTTTCCCATTTCATAAGAAACCAATTTGCCTAATGCCTGCTTTTTCTCTCTCAATTTATCTCCAAACTGTCGAACAATTTCACCTCTTTGAGGCGCAGGTGTCGTTCTCCAAATTTTAAATGCTTTTGTGGCAGCATCCATAACTTTTTCGTAATCTTCCTTTGTTGTGGTTTTAACCTTTCCTATTAATTGACCATCCACTGGTGAATAGGATTCTAAAATATCGCCGTTTGAAAAAGAAAGAGAACCCGTTGATGATCCCTCGTTAATATCTTTTACACCTAATTGATTTAATGCTTGTTTTATTCCGAAATCGGTAGCAGTAGCTTCCATATATGCTTGTTTTTTACGAATTATTTAATTTTGTTGTAAAGGTACTAATAAAAAGTTGTTTCAAATATAGACTTAGTTTTTAAAAAATGTAACTTTAAACCTTACTTTAAATTTCTTTTAACAATGAAAAATTTATTTGTTTCAATATTAATTTTCACGCTTTTGATTGGTTGTAAAAAAGGGAACGATCCAGTAGAATCAAAATTAATACTGGAGAAACAAAATGAGTTTGCAATTGTAATCCATGGTGGTGCAGGCACAATTTTAAAAAAGAATTTGTCTCCTGAAAAAGAAGCTGAATACAAGGCAAAATTAGAAGAAGCAATAAGAGTAGGGTACACTATTTTAAAAAATGGAGGAAGTAGTATAGATGCTGTTCAAAAAACCATTAACGTCATGGAAGATTCTCCTTTATTTAATGCAGGTAAAGGTGCTGTTTTTACTAATGCAGGGACTAATGAGCATGACGCCTCTATAATGGATGGAAAAACGCTAAATGCAGGAGCATCGGCTGGAACAAAAACAGTTAGAAACCCTATTAGTTTAGCAAGGGCTATTATGGATAATTCTCCTCATGTGATGCTTTCTGGAAATGGGGCAGAAGAATTTGCTGTTGAGCAAGGTTTACAAATCGTTGATCCAAGTTATTTTTACACAGAAAACAGATTTCAATCGCTTCAAAAAATTAAAAGCAATAAACCGTCTTCAATAAAACTTGACGAAAAAGATGCCTTTTACGACTCAAACATTAAAGATTCAAAGTTTGGGACAGTTGGTTGCGTAGCATTAGATAAAAATGGTAATCTAGCTGCTGGAACTTCTACTGGAGGTATGACAAATAAACGCTGGGGACGTATTGGCGACACTCCTATTATTGGCGCCGGAACTTATGCTAATAACAATACTTGTGCCGTATCAAGTACAGGTTGGGGCGAGTTTTTTATTAGAACTGTTGTGGCGTATGATATTTCGGCTTTAATGGAATATAAGGGGCTTTCATTAAGTGAAGCAGCAAAAAAAGTTATTCAGAAAAAAATACCTGATCTTGGTGGAGATGGAGGTGTTATTGCTATTGACAAGCAGGGTAATATGGTTATGGAATTTAATACTGCTGGTATGTACAGAGCCACTATGAATGATTTGGGTGAATTATATATAGGAATTTACAATGAATAAAAGCCTTCCACATTATGCGGTAATTTTTACCTCAAAACATTCTGAAAACACCGAAGGCTATTCAGAAATGGCTGAAAAAATGGAATTGCTAGCTAAACAGCAAGAAGGTTTTTTGGGCATTGACAGCGCTAGAAATGAAATTGGTATTACCGTAAGTTACTGGGCAAGTTTAGATGCTATTAAAAATTGGAAACAACAAACAGATCATCTTGAAGCGCAACAAAAGGGAAAAACAGAATGGTATAGTTGGTACAATGTAAAAATTTGTAAAGTAGAACGGGAATACAGTTTTAACAATCAAAAACCTATTGTTTAATATATGTTTTCAACATACTATGATCAGATTTTGTTGTGAAAATTTTCTCTGTTTTTAAAATTTTTAAATCTTTTGAGACCCAAATATGATCTAATGAAAGCAATGGTATATTGTAAAACCAGGTTTCTCTAAAACCATTACCCTTTTTATTAAATGCTTGGTTAAAATCTGTTTTAAGTTGTTTTAGATATATAGATTCATAAGGTGTATTAAAATCGCCCAAAACAATGGTGTTATTCTTTTCCTTGATTGATTTATTGATATATGTTAATCCCCATTCTTTAGGTACATCAAGACTTCCAATGGCATCAATTGCATAAAAATTAATCCCTGCAGTTTTAAAATTAATAACTGATGTGCTAAATTTTGAAGTGTTTTCACTTATACTATCCAATGGTGTTTTAGAAAAAATAAGCAGCTCTCTATCAGACCTATAAAAATGATATTTAGGATATTTTTTTTTTAATTCCTCAATATTGTTTTTTCTAAACTCTGCTAATACCATAACATCTGGAATATCTCCCTTTTCATTAAAAGCCATTTCAAAAGTGTTTTCTCTAGAAGTATTCCAAAACACTACTTCTAAATCCTTTTCTTTAATAGTATCAGGAATATGCACTTTAAAACTTTTACTTAACCATACCAGCAACAAAACCGAAGCTATAATTAAATTATATCGTCTCCATTGTTTAGTAAGAAAAAGGGTTAAAACTAAAACTACAACAATAATGACCGGTAAAGGAAACCCATAAAAAAATAACGAAGACCAAAAAGTACGCTCTTTTATAACAAAGTGACTTGTTATTAGGCTTAAAATAACCACAACATTTATGAGTTGTAAAATAACCCTTAAAACCGTTTGTATTATCTTAAAGGAAATCCTTTTGTTAACTACCATAAATAATTTTAAAAAAACAAACTAATCTTTTTCCCATGTATCATATGGTTGCTTACTTAATTGAGAATTATAATATTTAATATTTCCCGTTACTTCTTCACCAATCCAGTTAGGTTTTGTAAAAACCTCGTTTTCATGCTCTAATTCCAATTCAGCAATAATTAAACCTTCATTATCACCATGAAAAACATCTACTTCATAAATATGCTTTTCAACTTTTATTTCGTAACGTGTTTTGTCAATTACTCCAGGTTCACAAAGTTTTAATAACGATTCTGCTTCATGTTTTGAAATTTCCTTTTCCCATTCAAAACGTGTTAAACCTTCATTGTCAGATTGTCCTTTAACAGTTATAAATCCTTTATCTTCATTTAATCTAATCCTAACTGTTCTCTTTTTATCTGTGTTTAAAAACCCTTGAATAATTCTTGTTTTTTTTAATGCTTCTTGTTTAAAATCAAGCGATTTTACTAAAAACTTACGTTCTATTTCTATCATAATTTATCAGAAATTTTTTGAATTTCGTTTGATAAAATTCTACCCGATTTATAATTATTATTTGCTAACCAAATCATAGCGTTTACAATGGTTTTTGCCTGAATGGATCTATATTTTTTTAAGCTTCCCAACAGAAGAGGATTTAAAACAGTCATGAAAATCTTTCCTATTTTTTCGCTTGATCTTTTTTCTGTTCTGTTTCCAGTAATTAATGAAGGTTGAAGAATGTATGTATTCATTATTTTTTCTCTCAACACATCTTCTTCCATTTTCCCTTTGGTCCTGTTATAAAACAGTTTACTTTTTTTGTTAGCGCCTAAAGCTGAAATAACAATAAAAGTTTTTATCCCTCTTTTTACACAAATTTGTGCTAAACTCACTGGAATTCCATAATCAATTTTAAGATATGTGGCTTCATCAGGTGTTTTTGCCTTGGTTGTTCCAATGCAACAAAATACCTCATCGGCAATAAATAAATCCTCGTATTTTTCTAGTTCAAACAGATTTATTAAATGCTCTTTAATTTTTGAATGTGCTATATTGCAAGAAGTTCTACTTAAAAGTTTAATTGTTTTATACCGCTTATCATCCAAAAGTTTTTGCACTAAGATGCTGCCTGTAAGACCCGTTGCTCCAATTATAATTGCTGTTTTTGACATGGCATGTAATTCTCTTTGATAAAGATATTATATTTTTACAAGATGTCTGAGATTCCACCTATTAGAAAAATTATTCATGTAGATATGGATGCATTTTATGCGTCCGTAGAGCAAATGGATCATCCTGAACTAAAAGGGAAACCTATTGCTGTTGGTGGAAGTGAAAAACGAGGTGTTGTAAGTGCTGCTAGTTATGAAGCAAGAAAATTTGGAGTGAAAAGTGCTATGAGTGGTGTTCAGGCCAAACGAAATTGTCCAGAACTTATTTTTGTCAGACCGCGTTTTGAAAGATATCATGAAATCTCAAAAAAAATAAGAGCTATTTTTTATGATTATACCGATTTGGTTGAACCTCTTTCATTAGATGAAGCTTATTTAGACGTTACACAAAATAAAAAAGGAAACCCCAGTGCTTCATTAATTGCCAAAGAGATTAGGGAACGCATTTTTAATGAAGTAGGTTTAACTGCTTCAGCAGGCATTTCAATTAATAAATTTATAGCTAAAGTTGCTAGTGATTATAATAAACCAAACGGACAAAAAACCGTGAATCCTGAAGAAGTTATTGAATTTCTTGAACAACTTGATATTAGAAAATTTTATGGCGTTGGTAAAGTTACCGCTGAAAAAATGTACCAATTAGGCATTTTTACTGGAAAAGATTTAAAATTAAAGACCATTGACTATTTAGATGACCATTTTGGAAAGTCGGGTAGATACTATTATTATGTGGTTAGAGGTATTCATAATAGTGAGGTAAAGCCCAACAGAATTAGAAAAAGTTTAGCTGCCGAACATACTTTTAATGAAAACTTATCTAGTGAGATTTTTATGCTGGAAAAATTAGAGCGAATTGCTAGTGAAGTGTCACAAAGGTTAACTAAAAGTAAAGTAGCAGGAAAAACAGTAACATTAAAAATAAAGTATAGTGATTTTACATTACAGACAAGAAGTAAAACACTGCACTATTTCATCAATGATAAATCTTTGATTTTAGACACAGCGAAAGATTTACTGTATCAAGAAAAATTGAGTAATTCGGTTCGGTTATTGGGTATTTCAATGTCAAACCTAAATACAGAGACTAAAAAAATACCTGAACAAAAAAGTGTGAGTGTACAGTTAAAATTTGATTTTTAATTATAAAAAACGTGATTTACATTAAAAAGTAAAGTAAATCACGTTTAAATATTTTAATTAATTACTCTTTAAATTGAACTAGAGGTAATTTCTGTAACACGTAAGGTGTTAACCATTCCTTTATCTTGAATTGGCATTGCTGCTAAACTAATTAACATGTCGCCTTCGTCTAAATAACCCATTTTACAGGCAATATTATTAACATCTTCAATAGTCTCGTCTGTACTTACAAACTTGTCATAAAAAAATGCTTTTACTCCCCAAAGTAAGCTTAGTTGAGTAAGGATGCGTTTATTTGATGTAAACACTAATATATGAGATAATGGTCTCCATGCAGAAATTTGAAATGCAGTATATCCACTATTTGTTAAAGTTGAAATGGCTTTTGCATTAATTTCGTTAGCCATATTTGCTGCGTGATAACAAATTGATTTTGTAATGTATCTATTGGTACGAATATGTGGTGCTAACTGAGGCACTTTAATTAATGGAGAGTCTTCAACACTTTTTAATATGTTTGACATCTGCCTTATAACTTGAACCGGATATTGCCCAACAGATGTTTCTCCTGAAAGCATAACGGCATCAGCACCATCCATCACAGAGTTTGCAACATCATTAACTTCAGCTCTTGTTGGGGTCAAACTAGAAATCATAGTCTCCATCATTTGAGTGGCTATAATAACAGGTATTCTAGCTTTTTTAGCTCTTAACACCAATTGCTTTTGAATTAGAGGTACTTCTTCAGCAGGAATTTCAACCCCAAGATCACCACGTGCAACCATGATTCCATCACAATGTGCAACAATTTTATCAATGTTTTCTACAGCTTCGGGTTTTTCAATTTTTGCAATAATTGGAATTTTTTCATCACTGTGCTCATTAATTAAATCACGTAGTTGAATTAAATCTTCTGCATGTCGAACAAATGACAATGCAATCCAATCTACCTGCTGTTTAATGGCGAATAAAGCATCTTCAATATCTTTTTCAGTTAACGCTGGCTGAGATATATTGGTGTTTGGTAAGTTTACTCCTTTTTTAGATTTTAATGGTCCTCCTTGAATAACACGAGCTTTTACTTCACTAATTTTATCAGTTGAAACAACTTCAAAAATTAATTTTCCATCATCTAACAGAATTCGCTCTCCAGGTTTAGCATCTTGTGGAAACCTATCATAGGTCATATACACTCTCTCTTTAGTTCCTTCAAAACGTTCGCCGGTTGCAAAGACGATTTCATCACCTGGATGAACTACAACTTCTTCCTTCATAACGCCTACCCTAAGTTTGGGTCCTTGTAAATCGCCTAGAATGGCAGCGTTATATCCGTATTCTTTATTAAGCTCTCTTATTATTTTAATACGCTCTGCTACATCATTGTAATCTGCATGAGAAAAGTTTATTCTGAATACATCTACTCCTTCATCCAACATTCCTTTTAATACTTCTTTGGTACTTGATGCAGGGCCTAATGTGGCTACTATTTTTGTTTTTTTTCTGATTGGCATTAGTAAAAAATTAAATTGTCTTTAGATTTTAATTGACTTTGATCAACAGTATACGCTGTTGCTATTTGGGGAATACTTAGTATGGTATTGATAATATGTTTTTCTTTTTTAACATTAAATTCATCATCAATTTTTAATAAATAATTTACGTTTTTTAATTCGGGCAATAAATTAAAAGTTTTTGTAACACTATGAGCTGTTTCAAATAACGAACCCGAATTAGCTTTTGTAAAATCATTTATCTTACATATATTTGAAACCAAATTCCAAGTTAAAAGTTGTTTTTGGTCTTCCCATTTATATATAGAATAGGTAGATTTACCATGATTGAAATCCAAATCACATCGTTTTCTTTCAAGGTTAATTTTTAAAAACTTATTAAGAAGATATGCTAACCGGTAGTCTTCAATGGTGCAATGAATTGCTATTAAAGTAAAAACTGATTCATCAAAAATATCATCAAGAATAAGTTTGTGTATCGCCATAACTTATATAAAATCGGTGTAAATATAATATTTAAAACATTCAAATTAATAAGATTTAGGAAATCTTAATAAGAATCAACAACTAAAACGTTGTAGTAAATGGTTTTAATGAAAGAAATAAAATGTTATTTAGACATTCTTGATTGAAAGACAAAAAAGGCTCTTTTTGATGCTTTTTCTTCAGCTTTTTTCTTTGAAGTAGCTCGAGCTTTAGCTATAATTTTATTGTCAATTGATAATTTTACTGAAAAGTGCCTAACTTCATCATTACCAGTATCTTCATAAACATTATAGTCAAATTTTTTCTTTTCCTTTTGACACCATTCAATGAGTAAACTCTTATAGCTAATAACTTTCCCTTCTAATTGAGCAATATCTACGTAAGGAATTATGACACGTTTATAAATAAATTTTTCACAGAACTTGAATCCTTTATCTAAAAAAATAGCTCCTATTAAGGCTTCGAACAAATTACCATGAATATTATCTCCAAATTGTGCAGATGAAATTTTACTTTCTATAAGTTTAATGAGATTTAAATCTTTTCCTAATTCGTTTAAATGCTCTCTACTTACAATTTTAGAACGCATTTTGGTTAAATAACCTTCGTCGCCACCAGGAACTTCAAGATATAAATGTGATGCAATAACGGCTCCAAGCATTGCATCTCCTAAAAATTCTAAACGTTCATAATTAATGGCATTTCCTTCTCCATCCTTTATGTTCATAGAACGATGGGTAAATGCTGTTTTATAAATCTGTATGCTTTTAGGCTTAAACCCTAATACTTTTTTTAATTGAATAAAAAAAATCCCGTTATTGTTAAAACGGGATTTCAATATGTTTCGAATATTTTTCAATCGTTAATTATTCTAATCTCTTGAATACAACACAAGCATTGTGACCTCCAAATCCAAAGGTATTGCTCATACCTACTTTAACGTCTCTTTTTTGAGCTTTGTTTAAAGTTAAATTTAATTCAGGATCGATATTTTCATCAACAGTAGTATGATTAATGGTTGGTGGAACCATTCCATGTTCCATAGCCAATATTACAGAAATTGCTTCTATAGCGCCCGCTGCACCAAGTAAATGGCCAGTCATTGACTTTGTTGAATTAATATTAATATGTTTAGCATGATTACCAAAAACTTCTGAGATAGCCTTAAGTTCAGCTACATCTCCTAATGGTGTAGAAGTCCCGTGTGTATTTATATGATCTACATCTTCAGGTTTAAGTCCGGCATTTTCTAAACAATTTTTCATAACGGCTATAACGCCTATTCCATCAGGATGTGGTGCTGTCATATGGTAAGCATCAGAAGATAATCCGCCACCAACAAACTCAGCATAAATTTTTGCGCCTCGTTTTTTTGCGTGCTCATATTCTTCTAAAACCAGTGCACCAGCCCCTTCACCTAATACAAACCCATCTCTTGTTCCATCAAATGGACGAGAAGCAGATTCTGGAGTTTCGTTTCTGGTTGACAAAGCATGCATCGCATTAAACCCTCCCATACCTGCAATGGTTACAGCAGCCTCACTACCACCAGTTACAATTACATCACAGTGTCCTAATCTTATAGAGTTTAGTGCGTCAAACATAGCATTAGCTGAAGAAGCACATGCTGAAACTGTTGTGTAATTTGGCCCCATAAATCCATATTTTATGGATATATTGGCCGGAGCAATGTCGGCAATCATTTTAGGTATGAAAAATGGGTTGAATCTTGGAGAGCCATCACCAGATGCAAAGTTTAAAACTTCGTCTTGAAACGTTTCCAATCCACCAATTCCTGCTCCCCAAATAACCCCTACTCGCAATTTGTTTACTTCATCAAGATTTAATTTGGCGTCTGCTATTGCTTCATCAGCTGCAACCATAGCATATTGCGCAAATTTATCCATTTTGCGTGCCTCTTTTCTATCAAGAAAATCGGTAGCCTCAAAGTTTTTTATTTCGCAAGCGAATTTTGTTTTAAACTTTTCGGTATCAAAATATGTTATAGGTGCAGCACCACTTTTACCTCCAATTAAGCCTTTCCAAAATTCATCTTTGGTATTCCCAATTGGGGTTAAAGCGCCTAATCCTGTAACTACAACTCGCTTTAATTCCATAAAAGTTCTTTCTTATTTTGCAGCCTCTATATATGATATAGCTTGACCTACTGTTGCGATATTTTCAGCTTGATCGTCTGGGATTTGAATGTCAAATTCTTTTTCAAATTCCATAATTAATTCAACTGTGTCCAATGAGTCTGCTCCTAAATCGTTTGTGAAGCTAGCTTCAGTTACAACTTCGTTCTCATCAACTCCCAATTTGTCTACGATAATCGCTTTTACTCTTGATGCAATGTCTGACATAATCTTTTAATTTAAGGTTTTAATTAGTTGGCAAAAATAAAAAACTTTATTCTTAAAATACGATTTTAGTTTAAAAATGTGTTTCTAATTTATCAAATAACTTTTAAGTATTTGTGATTTACCTTCTAATTGTTAATAATTATTCTTTTTTTTGTTTGAATATTTATCACATTCTTATCTGTTTTTATGAAACGTATTGTAATTTTTGCTTCCGGGTCTGGAACTAATGCTGAAAATTTAATCAAGTTTTTTCACAACAGAGAAAATGCTTCTGTTATTCAGGTGCTTACTGACAATCCTCATGCCAAAGTTATTGAAAGGTGTAATTTACTGAAAGTTAGTTGTTTGTCTTTTAATAAAATTGCTTTTTATAGTGCTAATCATGTTTTAGATATTTTAAAAAACATTAAGCCCGACTTAATTATTCTTGCTGGGTTTTTATGGAAGTTTCCAGAATCTATTCTCAATGAGTTCCCAAATAAAGTCATTAATGTGCATCCGGCATTGTTACCAAAATATGGCGGCAAAGGTATGTACGGAATGCATGTACATGAAGCCGTAGTTGCTAATAAGGAAGCAGAAACCGGCATTACTATTCATTATGTTAATGAACATTATGATGAAGGAGCCATTATTTTTCAAGCAAAATGCACAGTTGATGATTCAGACACAGCTAATGATGTTGCATCAAAAATCCATGAATTAGAGATGGAATACTTCCCAAAGGTTGTAGAATCAATTTTGTTTCCTGATGAGTAAAAAAAAACAAAAATATTACACTGTTTGGAAAGGTCATCATATTGGTGTTTTTGAATCTTGGGATGATTGCAAAGCACAAATAACAAATTTTGAAGGAGCTCAATATAAATCATTTGAAAATTTTGACGCTGCTAAAAAGGCTCTAAAAGGAAATTATAAAGATTATATAGGAAAATCTAGCTCATTTAAAAGTGAATTGTCTCCAGAGCAACTCAAAAAAATTGGGCAACCAAATTATAATTCCATTTCGGTAGATGCTGCAGTAAGTGGAAATCCTGGTAAAATGGAATATCGTGGTGTTGACACCAAAACAAAAAAACAATTATTTATTCAAGGTCCTTTTGAAGAAGGCACCAACAATATAGGTGAGTTTTTAGCTATTGTTCACGGATTAGCGCTTCTTAAAAAAAACAATAGTGATAAAATTATTTACACCGACTCTAAAACAGCCATAAGTTGGATAAAAAAGAAGACTTGCAATACTAAACTGGAGCTAAACGAAAAAAACAAATCGCTTTTTGAGTTGGTTGAAAGAGCAGTCAACTGGTTAAAAACCAACTCCTATAAAACAGTTATTGTAAAATGGGAAACCAAAGCTTGGGGAGAAATTCCTGCCGATTTTGGGCGAAAATAAATTCGGTTTTTAGCATCTAAAAGACTTATATTTGCACAAAAATATCAACCCTCTTCATGAGTAAATTAGTCATTGTAGGTACAGTAGCTTTTGATGCTATTGAAACTCCTTTCGGTAAAACCGATAAAATACTTGGTGGTGCAGCTACATTTATTGGTTTATCAGCTTCTCAATTTGATATTGATTCTGCAATAGTTTCTGTAGTTGGAGGAGACTTTCCTCAAGAATATTTAGACTTATTATCAAGTAAAAACATTGACATTTCGGGTATTGAAATTGTGAAAGACGGAAAAACTTTTTTCTGGAGCGGCAAGTATCATAATGATATGAATACGCGTGATACGTTAGCAACAGAACTTAACACACTTGCTGATTTTAATCCTGTTGTTCCAGAAAATTATCGTGATGCCGAAGTAGTTATGTTAGGGAATTTGCATCCTATCGTCCAATCAAGTGTTTTAGATCAAATGACAACCAAACCTAAATTAGTTGTTTTAGACACCATGAACTTTTGGATGGATAGTGCGCTTGATGATTTACTCAAGGTTATTAAACGCGTTGATGTTATTACCATTAACGATGAAGAAGCTAGACAATTAACCGGAGAGTATTCATTGGTTGTTGCCGCTAGAAAAATTAACGAAATGGGGCCAAAATATGTCGTCATTAAAAAAGGAGAACATGGCGCATTATTGTTTCATAATGAAAATATATTTTATGCTCCTGCTTTGCCATTAGAAGAAGTGTTTGATCCAACTGGTGCCGGCGATACATTTGCTGGTGGTTTTGCTGGATATATTGCAAAAACAGAAGACACCTCATTTGAGAACATGAAAAATGCTGTTATTTATGGTTCTACATTAGCATCGTTTTGCGTTGAAAAATTTGGATCTGAGCGGATGAAAAACTTAACGCATGATGAAGTACATAAGCGTTTACTTCAATTTAAGAGATTAACACAATTTGAAATCGTCTTAAACGATAATTTGTAATTTTAAGTCATGGAAATTAGACGATTATATATGACCTTTAAAAAGCAAATATTAAAAACATATAAAATACAATTAACATAAGTAAACGCGCTCAAAATAGAGCGCGTTTTTTAATTACATAAAACAAATACAACAAAATGAGTGATGCTTTAAAACATGAATGCGGAATCGCTGTTTTAAGACTTTTAAAACCATTAGAATTCTACAAAGAAAAGTACGGAAGTGCTTTCTATGGTGTGAATAAGATGTATCTTATGATGGAGAAACAGCACAATAGAGGTCAAGATGGTGCTGGATTTGCGAGTATTAAATTAGACACAAAGCCAGGTGAGCGTTATATAAGCAGAGTAAGGTCTATAGCACAACAGCCTATTCAAGATATTTTTGCCCAAATTAATCAGCGTATTAATAAGGAACTAACCGAAAACCCTGAATATGTTGACAATGTTTCGCTTCAAAAAAAGAATATCCCATATATTGGAGAACTTTTTTTAGGACACGTTAGATATGGTACTTTTGGAAAAAACAGCGTAGAAAGTGTCCATCCGTTTTTAAGACAAAATAACTGGCAACACAGAAATCTTATCCTTGCCGGAAACTTTAATATGACCAATGTTAAAGAACTTTTTCAAAACCTTATTGATTTAGGTCAGCATCCAAAAGAATATACTGACACTATTACAATCATGGAAAAAATTGGTCATTTTTTAGATGATTCTGTTAGCAAAATTTATAAGGAATTAAAAAACGAAGGTTATAATAAAAATGAATGCTCGCCGCTAATTGCCGACAGATTAAATGTTGCTAAAATGCTTAAAAGAGCAGCAAAAAATTGGGACGGTGGTTATGCTATGGCCGGATTATTAGGCCATGGCGACTCGTTTGTGCTGCGTGATCCTGCAGGTATTCGTCCTGCTTATTATTATAAAGATGATGAGATTGTTATTGTAGCATCAGAGCGTCCTGTTATCCAAACAGTTTTTAACGTTAAGTATGAAGATGTTAAGGAATTGGAACCGGGTCATGCCATTATCACCAAAAAATCAGGGAAAACAGTTATTAAAAAAATATTAAAGCCGCTTGAGCGTAAAGCTTGTTCTTTTGAACGTATTTATTTTTCAAGAGGAAGTGATGCCGAAATTTATAAAGAACGAAAAATGCTTGGAAGGTTATTAATGCCTAAAGTTTTAGAAGCGATTGATAATGACATTAAAAACACCGTCTTTTCGTATATTCCAAATACTGCTGAAACATCCTTTTTTGGGATGATTGAAACTGTTGAAAATTTCCTGAACAAAAAGAAAACGGATGCTATTTTAAACGGTAGTAGAAATTTATCGGCAGAACGCGTTACAGAAATCTTATCTGAAATGCCACGAATTGAAAAAATAGCCATTAAAGATGTTAAATTAAGAACATTTATTACTGAAGATAGCAGCCGTGATGATTTGGTAGCCCACGTATATGATGTTACTTACGGTGTTATTAAACCAACTGATAATTTGGTTATTATAGACGATAGTATTGTTCGTGGCACCACTTTAAAAATGAGTATTATTAAAATGCTTAGCAGATTAAGTCCTAAAAAGATTGTTGTCGTTTCCTCAGCTCCTCAAATACGTTATCCAGATTGTTATGGTATTGATATGGCAAACCTTGAAAGTTTAGTAGCCTTTAGAGCTGCCTTGGAATTATTAAAAGAAACCAATCAATATCACATAGTTAAAGAGGTTTATGATAAATGTGTCGATCAAACTGAATTAGAAGATAAGAACGTAAAAAACTTTGTAACAGAAATTTATGAACCATTTACAGATGAGCAGATTTCAGATAAAATAGCAGAATTACTAACTGGAGAAAATGTTAAATCTGAAGTGAAAATAATTTTCCAATCCGTTGAAAGTTTACACCAAGCATGTCCAAATCATTTAGGTGATTGGTACTTTACTGGTAATTATCCAACAGTAGGTGGAAACAGGGTTGTTAACCGAGCTTTTATTAACTTTTATGAAGGCAATAAAAAAAGGGCCTATTAATTAAAAAATCATAAAATTTGGGCTATTAATCCAATAAAAACGCATTTTACCTGAAAAAAGTGCTTTTTATCTAAAAAATAAAAAAATTATCTAAAATACATATAAATTGGTATCACCATAACATAAGTAGGTTAAGTTCATGGTAGATTTGGGGCAAAAAAAGGTGAACATCTGTTCGCCTTTTTTTATGCCCTTTTATTTTTTAATTGTATTCATTTTCTAACAAATCCTTTATTTGTACCGCTTAAGCCAATATATCAGTAGTTTGACTAAATTATTTTTATTAAAACACATATCGCTATACTTTTGAATCACCATAACATAAGTAGGTTAAGTTCATGGTAGATTTGGGGCAAAAAGGTGAACATCTGTTCGCCTTTTTCATTTTATAGAATTTTTAAATTTTACACATAAAAAAATCGTTTAGAAAATTTCTAAACGATTTTAATTTTTAAGCTTTAAAAGTTAATTACTTTGCTTCGGCATAACGTCTTTCCACTTCATTCCAGTTTATTACATTAAAAAAGGCAGTAATATAATCTGGACGACGATTTTGGTAATGTAAATAATAAGCGTGTTCCCAAACATCAATTCCTAAAATTGGAGTTCCGCCACAGGTAACACCAGGCATTAATGGATTGTCTTGATTTGGTGTTGAACAAACTTCAACTTTTCCTCCTTTATGAACACATAACCAAGCCCATCCTGATCCAAAACGAGTTGCAGCTGCTTTACTAAAAGCATCTTTAAAAGCATCTACAGATCCAAAAGCTTCGATAATTGCATCTTTTAATTCACCAGACAAATATCCTTTTCCTTCTGGTTTCATAATTTCCCAAAATAATGAGTGATTGTAAAATCCACCGCCATTATTTCTTACTGCTGCATTATTCATATCTAAATTTGCTAAAATATCTTCGATAGATTTGCTTTCTAAATCGGTACCAGCTAAAGCAGCATTTAAATTATTTGTATACCCTTGGTGGTGTTTTGTATAATGTATTTCCATGGTACGAGCGTCAATATGAGGCTCTAAAGCGTCATATGCATATCCTAATTTTGGTAATTCAAAAGCCATAATTATTTTGTTTTAATTTATTAATATTTTATTTCATTCAAATTTACGCATTTACAGACAAATGGCTTCAATTATAAATAATTAATTGTTATCAACTCATTGATAGTTTTTATCTTGTATGCAAATTTCATGGTTATGCAAATTAATCCTTCTTTTACAATTTATAATGCATCTGCAGGTAGCGGAAAGACTTATACGCTTGTAAAAGAATATCTTAAAATACTATTCAAATCAAATAAAAAAGAACCTTTTAAGCACATTTTAGCTGTTACGTTTACAAATAAAGCGGTTGCTGAAATGAAAGAACGGGTTATTGATACTTTAAAACAGTTTTCGGATAGAACCATTTTAGATGACCCAAATAGAATGTTTTGTGCAATTTGTGATGAGTTACAGCTTCAGCCAACAACACTTCATGAAAAATCTATAAAACTTTTAGAAGCCATTATTCATAATTATGCGGCTTTTGATATTTCAACTATTGATGGTTTTACGCATAAACTAATAAGAACATTTGCTCACGATTTAAAACTTCCTTTAAATTTTGAAGTTGAACTAGACCAAGATTCTCTATTAAATGAAGCTGTAGACAGCCTAATATCGAAAGCGGGAATAGAAAAAAATCTCACTAAAGTATTGGTGGATTTTGCTATTGAAAAAGCCGATGATGATAAAAGTTGGGATGTGTCTTATGATTTTAATAAAATTGCAAAGCTTTTAGTGAACGAAAATGATATTCCGTTTATTGAAACACTTAAAAATAAATCCATTGCCGATTTCAATTCACTTAAATTATTATTAAAAGATAAATTAGAACTTACAGAAGCAGCTATTGTTGAAAATGCCAAAAATGTTTTAACCTTAATCGAAGAATGTGGATTAGAATTTAAAGATTTTTCAAGTGCTTATTTACCAAAACATTTTGAAAATTTAGCTAATAAAAAATATGCTTTAAATTTTGAAGCAAAATGGCAAATAGATTTACTTGAAAACAATCCGCTTTATCCAAAACGAGTTACTCAAGATATAGCATCAATTATAGACACTATTCAAGGCCAATTAATTTCAGCTTTTATTGAAACTAAGCAAGCCGTTTTTCATCTTAAATTTTTAAAATCCTTTTACAAAAACATCACACCATTATCTGTTTTAAATGCCATTAATAAAGAACTTAAAACCCTAAAAGATGAGCAAAATAAAATGCTTATTTCAGAATTTAACAGCATTATAAGCAATGAAATAAAAAATCAGCCAACACCTTTTATTTATGAGCGAATTGGCGAAAAATTCAATCACTATTTTATTGATGAATTTCAGGATACTTCTGTTTTACAATGGGATAATTTAATTCCGTTAATAGACAACTCCCTTTCTACCGAAAAAGGAAGTGCCATGATCGTCGGTGATGCCAAACAAGCTATTTATCGTTGGCGTGGTGGAAAAGCAGAACAGTTTATCAATTTGTTCAACAAAAACAAAAACCCTTTTCAAGTAGAACAAAAGGTATATAACCTTCCAACCAATTACAGAAGTTTTAAAGAAATAGTAAGTTTTAATAATGACTTTTTTAAATATTTAGCTTCAGAAGTGTTTTGCAATAAAGATTATGAAACCCTTTATCAAAATGCAAATCAAGACTTTTCCCTAGGAGAAAATGGATACGTAAATCTTTCTTTTCTTGAAATTGCTAAAGAAGATGATAGAGATGAGATGTTTTCTGAAAGCGTATTAAAAACAATAAACAGCTGCATTGATAACAATTATAAGCTTCAGGATATTTGTGTTTTAGTAAGAAAGAAAAAAGAAGGGGTTGCTATTGCCAATTATTTGAGTCAGCAAAATATTCCTATTATTTCTTCTGAAACCTTGTTGATTTGTAATGCTCCCGAAGTTGCCTTTATTAATAATGTGCTTACACTTTTAGTTCAACCAAAAAACAATGAGATAAAGGCATCTCTTCTAAATTACTTAACCACCCTTTTTAATATTGATGATAAGCATGAGTTTTTTAGCAATCACATAAATTTATCAATAACACAATTATTTAAAAAATTTGAAGATTTTGGCGTTTATATTAACAGTAATGCATTATTGCAACTTTCACTTTATGAATTAACCGAAACAATTGTAAGAAGCTTTAATCTGGTTAAAAAATCAAATGCATATGTTCAGTTTTATTTAGACATTGTTTTAGAATACGTTCAAAAGAAAGGTTCAGATATTTCGGGGTTTTTAGAGTATTTCAACAAGAAAAAAGACTCTTTAAGTATTGTGTCTCCAAAAGGACAAAATGCTGTTCAAATTATGACCATTCACAAATCAAAAGGGCTCGAATTTCCTGTTGTTATTTTTCCCTACGCCGATTTGGATATTTACTTTGAAAAAGAACCAAAAGAATGGTTCCCTTTAGAAAATGATACTTACAACGGGTTTTCACATACACTTTTAAATTACAATAAAGATTTTGAATTCTTTGGAAATGAAGGCTTAGACATTTATAATAAACACCAATCTGAACAAGAATTGGATAATATCAATTTGCTTTATGTAACCTTAACTCGGGCAATTGAACAATTGTACATCATTTCAAAAAAAGATATTTCTTCAAAAGGAGAGGTTAATCAGAAAAAATATTCGGGATTATTTATAAATTATCTTACCCATTTAGGGTTATGGAATGACTCTGATTTAACATACAGTTTTGGAAATTGTGAAAAAATCTATGAAAGCTCTTCTGAAAGTTCAGAATTACAAGAACTGGAATTTATTTCAACAGCAAAAGAAGATCACAATATAAAAATTGTCACAAATTCTGGTTATTTATGGGATTCCAGTCAGCAAGAAGCCATTGAAAAAGGGAATCTTATTCATAATATCATGTCGCATATCAACACGAAAGACGATGTTGATTTTGTATTAAATGATTTTGTGGAATCCTCTATTATTGATAAAGACCAAGCCCATATTCTTAAAAAAAACGTCTTAGAAATTATAGAACATCCAAATCTTAAGGATTGTTTCATTTCAGAACATCAAATTTACAATGAACGTGATATCATTACGAAACAAGGTCAAATTTTAAGACCAGATAGAGTGGTTATTAATTCGAAAAAAGAAGCAATCATTCTTGATTACAAAACGGGTCAGGAAGATAAAAGTCATATTCAACAAATAATTTCCTATCAAGATGTATTAGAATCAATGAATTTTAAGGTTGTTAAAAAATTTCTTGTTTATATAAATGATGTCATTCAAGTAAAAGAAATATAACTTTGTAAAAAAATAAAAATCATGTACGGCAAACTACAACAACATTTGCAGCAAGAGCTTAACGAGATTAAAGACAATGGTCTTTTTAAAAAAGAGCGTATAATCACTTCTGCACAAGGCGCTGAAATTACATTAAACACAGGAGAAACAGTTTTAAATTTTTGTGCCAACAACTATTTAGGTCTATCATCACATCCCGATGTTATTCAAGCTGCCAAAGATGCCATGGATACTCATGGCTTTGGAATGTCTTCTGTGAGATTCATTTGTGGAACTCAGGATATTCATAAAGAATTAGAACAAAAAATCGCAAACTTTTATCAAACTGAAGATACCATATTATATGCAGCAGCATTCGATGCCAATGGAGGCGTTTTTGAACCACTTTTTGGCGAACAAGATGCTATCATTTCAGATTCGTTAAATCACGCTTCAATTATTGATGGGGTTCGATTATGTAAAGCTGCCAGATATCGTTATGAAAACAGCAATATGGCAGATTTAGAAAAACAACTTATTTCTGCAAATGAAAATGGAGCTAGATTTAAGATTATTGTAACCGATGGTGTTTTCTCAATGGATGGATTGGTTGCGCCACTTGACAAAATTTGTGATTTAGCCGATAAATATGATGCATTAGTTATGATTGATGAATGTCATGCTGCTGGATTTATAGGAAAAACTGGTCGCGGAACCCTTGAAGAAAAAGGCGTAATGGGCAGAATAGATATCATTACTGGTACATTAGGAAAAGCTTTAGGCGGCGCCATGGGAGGTTATACTACAGGCAAAAAAGAAATTATTGAAATGCTGCGCCAACGCTCAAGACCTTATTTGTTTTCAAATTCATTGGCTCCTGCTATTGTAGGTGCTTCTATAAAGGTTTTTGATATGTTAAGCAACGACACCAAATTAAGAGACACCTTAGAATGGAACACCAATTATTTCAAAAAAGGGATGAAAAATGCTGGTTTTGACATTATAGATGGAGATTCAGCTATAGTTCCTGTCATGTTATATGATGCAAAACTGTCACAAACTATGGCAAATATGCTTTTAAACGAAGGAATTTATGTTATTGGCTTCTTTTTTCCAGTTGTTCCAAAAGAAAAAGCAAGAATAAGAGTACAGCTGTCCTCGGCACATACAAAAGTGCATTTAGATAAGGCTATTCTTGCATTTTCAAAAATTGGGAAAGCTTTAAATATTATATAAAATCATTCCGAACTATTGATAGTTAAACGATTTCTTCAATTTTTTTATATATTTGTCTTTGTTAATAAATTTTAACAACTTACATTTGTTTACAATTAACACTTAAAAATTTAAACTTTTGAATATGAAAAATCTTAGCAGATTATTGTTCGCTATGTTGCTTGTACTTGGTTATAGCAACGCTAATGCGCAAGACAAAAACAACCCATGGCAAATTACTATTGGGGCAAACGCAGTTGACTTTTTCCCTGTAGGAGAAGACGCTCCTCAAGGAGATATTTTTGCTGAATACTTCAATGTAGGTGATCATTGGAATATTTTACCTTCCTTATCAACTATTTCTGTGTCAAAATATTTAAGTGATGGTTTCTCTTTTGGAGTTGCTGGATCATTAAATAAAATAGATAAATTCGGGGATGACTCAAGAGATGATTTATCTTACTATGGAATAGATGGTACAATTAAATATAGTTTACAAGATTTAATTGGATGTAAAACTTTTGATCCTTATTTAGGTGTTGGTGGAGGTTACACTTGGGTAGACGAAATTGGAGCTGGAACACTTAATGGAACTTTAGGTTTCAACATCTGGTTTAATGAAAATATTGGTTTAACAGTTCAATCTTCTTACAAACATTCATTTGAAGATTATTTATCTACTCATTTCCAACATACTGCAGGTATCTCTATCAAATTTGGTGGATCTGATACTGATGGTGATGGTATTTATGACAAAGATGATGCTTGCCCAGATGTTGCTGGTTTAGCAGCATTCAACGGATGTCCTGATACTGACGGTGACGGTATTGAAGATAGTAAAGATGATTGTCCTAACGAAGCTGGATTAGCTGAATTTAACGGATGCCCTGATACTGATGGTGACGGTGTAGCTGATAAAAATGACAACTGTCCTACAGTTGCTGGTTTAAAAGCTTTAGCTGGTTGTCCTGATGCTGACGGTGATGGTGTTACTGATGCTGACGATAAATGTCCTAGCGTTGCTGGTCCTGCTGCTAACCAAGGTTGCCCTTGGCCTGATACTGATGGTGATGGTGTGTTAGATAAAGACGATAAATGTCCTACTGTAAAAGGTACTGTTGCAAACTATGGTTGTCCTGAAGTTTCTGACGAGGTTCAAAAAACTTTAAACGCTTACGCTAAAACAATATTATTTGATACTGGTAAATCAAGCATTAAAACTCAATCTGCAGCTGTATTAGGTGATATTATTAAAATTCTTAATGAATATCCAAACTCTAAATTTACTGTAGAAGGTCACACTGATAGTGTTGGTAGTGATGCTACTAACCAAAAATTATCTGAAGCAAGAGCTGGTGCAGTTAAAGATTACTTAGTAACAAATGGTATCGATGCATCTAGACTTTCTTCAATTGGTTATGGAGAATCTAAACCTATTGACACTAATGCTACAAGCAAAGGTAAAGCTAACAACAGACGTGTTGAAATTAACTTAGCTAAATAATTAAAATAGCTAAAAAATAATAAGCTTAAAAACGCTTCGGATATCCGAAGCGTTTTTTATTTTTATACAATGGCTACTTTTATTTTTGATGTACTAAAAGATTTGCAAAACAAAAACGCAAAGCTATCTTCAATAACCTTTGTTTTACCAAGTAAAAGGGCAGGATTGTTTTTAAAATACCAACTGTCTCAAGTTGTTCAAGAAAGTATATTTTCTCCAAATATTTTAAGTATTGAAGAGTTTGTTGAAGATCTTTCACGCCTTAAAACCATTTCAAATACAGAATTGCTTTTTGAATTTTATAACACGTATACACATTTAACAAATAAAGAAGACCAAGAGTCCTTTGAATTTTTTTCAAAATGGGCTCAGATTCTTATCCAGGATTTTAATGAAATTGATAGGTATCTAATCCCTCAAAAACAAATTTTTGAATATTTAAGTGCCATTCAAGATTTAAATCACTGGTCTTTAGAAGTTAACAAAACAGATTTTGTTGCTAACTATTTATCCTTCTGGAATAAACTTTATAGCTATTATACTCATTTTACAGAGCAACTCATTCATAAAAAGATTGGATATCAAGGGCTTATTTACAGAGAAGCCGTTGAAAATTTAGTGAGCTATATTCAAAACAATCAAAAGACCAAACATGTGTTTTTAGGGTTTAATGCGTTAAACTCTTCCGAAGAAATTATTATTCAAGAGTTGCTTCAAAATGAATTGGCTAATATTTATTGGGACATTGATGATGTTTTTATAAATAACCCCATGCACGATGCCGGATTTTTTACCAGAAATCATAAAAAAAAATGGAATTATTTTAAGACTAATTCTTTTAATTGGATAACAAACAACTACTCAAAAGAAAAAAATATTTCTGTTTTTGGAATTCCAAAAAATATAGGTCAAGCTAAATATATTGGCTCAATATTAAATAAATTAAAAACACAAAACGATTCTTTAAACAATACAGCCGTAGTGTTGAGTGATGAAAATTTATTGATTCCTGTTTTAAATTCACTCCCTTCAAATATAGAAGCATTAAATATTACCATGGGGTTTCCTTTAAAATCTATCCCATTAGCCTCTTTGTTTGAGCATTTATTTCATATTCATAAAAATCCATCAAAAATATTTTATTACAAAGACATCATTAAAATTATATCTCACCAATTTATACGCCCTTTATTTTTTAAAAACAGCATTGATTATGCTTCAAAACTCATTGAAACCATTGAAAGCAATAACCTGATTTATTTAAATACTGAAAAATTAAAAGAAATATCTGATGCTACAAATAATACTCTGATTGAAATCTTGTTTGAAAACTGGGATAAAACCATAGATTTAGCTTTAAAAAATTGTTCACAACTTATCTTAAACATTAAGAATTATTTAGATGAAAACAAATCATCAAATTTACTTTCTTTAGAATATGTTTTTCGATTTCATGAGCTATTTAACGAGCTCACCACACTAAATTCAAAGTACGGTCACATTACAGATATTACAACGTTATATAGCGTTTATAAAGAATTATTAAACTCAGAAACCTTGGATTTTAAAGGCGAACCTTTACAAGGTCTACAAATCATGGGAATGTTGGAATCGCGTGTTTTAGATTTTGAAACGGTTATAATTTCATCGGTAAATGAAGGTGTTCTTCCTGCGGGGAAAAGCAATAATTCGTTTATTCCCTACGATGTTAAACTTGAAAACAAATTGCCAACATATAAAGAAAAGGATGCTGTTTATACATATCATTTTTACAGATTGTTACAACGGGCGAAAAACATTTTCATTTTATATAACACAGAATCTGATGTGTTAACTGGCGGTGAAAAAAGTAGGTTTATTACGCAATTAGAAATTGAAAAGACTCATAACTTATCTCATCAAATAATTACACCAACAGTACCAATAATCAACAATCCATTAAACACCATTGAAAAAACACAAAAGGTAATTGATGAAATAATTAAAATAGCTGAAAAAGGATTTTCACCATCATCACTAACTAATTACATAAGAAATCCTATAGATTTTTACTTTCAGAAGATTTTAAACATTAAAGTGTATGATGATGCAGAAGAAACAGTTGCAGCAAACACTTTAGGAACCGTTATACATAATACGCTACAAGATTTTTATACTCCTTTAATTGGTGATTTTTTATCTGTTGATGATATTAAAAACATGAAACTTCAAATTGAAAAAACAGTAACGCATCATTTTAAATCTGTTTATAAAGAAGGAGACATTACTAAAGGAAAAAACTTAATCATTTTTGAAATTGCCAAACGCTATGTTTCCAATTTTTTAGACTTAGAGCTCTCTGATTTAAAACAAGGAAATCAAATAAAAATAGTAGCTATCGAGTCAGAATATAAAGTATTTATAGATATTTCTGAATTAAATTTCCCTGTAAAAATTACTGGTAAAATTGATAGAGTTGATGAATATAATGGCGTTACAAGAATTATAGATTATAAAACCGGGAAAGTTGACCAAGGAGACGTTGAAATTGTAAATTGGGAAGATATTACTACCGATTATAAAAAATACAGCAAAAGCTTTCAAATACTGGCATATGCCTATATGATGCAACAATCAAAAAAAATCAACTTACCAATTGAAGCAGGCATCATTTCGTTTAAAAATTTAAAAACTGGATTTTTAAAATTTGCTAAAAAAGAAAAATCTGGTTCCTATGCTAAAAAAGACACCTTAATCACCTCAGAAACATTAGAGAATTTTACAAAAGAGATTAAAAAACTTATCATTGAAATATCAAACCCAAACATCCCTTTTACTGAAAAAGAAGTATAGATTATGATTAAAAATAGCATTGTAATTCAAGGGAAACACCAAAAAACAATTTTAATTGATTACCGTTATTTACCTAATAAGGTACAGAAACCCATCATTATATTTTGTCATGGTTACAAAGGTTTTAAAGATTGGGGAGCATGGAACTTAATGGCCGATGCATTTGCTGAAGCTGGCTTTTGCTTTATCAAATTCAATTTTTCTCACAATGGAGGAACTATGGAACAACCCATAGATTTTCTGGATTTAGAGGCCTTTGGAAACAATAATTACACAAAAGAGCTAGATGATTTAGAATCCGTTTTAGATTGGGCGTGTTCAAATGAAGAGCTTAAAAAAGAAGCTAATACTAATCAAATTACTTTACTTGGTCATAGCCGTGGTGGCGGAATTGTAATAATTAAAGCAGAAGAAGATACACGAATAAAACATGTTGTTACATTGGCTAGTGTAAGTGATTATAAAATTAGATTTCCAAAAGGAGAGGCTTTTGAAGCCTGGAAAAAAGAAGGCACATATTATGTTGAAAATGGTAGAACTAAACAACAAATGCCTCATTATTTTCAATTCCATCAAGATTTTATTCGAAATGAAAACCGACTTAATATAAAAAGGGCAGTCGAACATTTACAAATCCCTCTTTTAATTATTCATGGAGATGAAGATACCAGCGTTTCTTTTGAAGAAGCCAAAGCATTGCATCAATGGAGTCCAAAAAGTAAATTAGTAACTATAGAAGGAGCAAATCATGTCTTTGGAGCCTCTCACCCATGGAAATCAGATAAAATTCCTGATCATTTAAATCTTGTTATTCAAACAATTATTTCCTTTTTAAAATAAAAAAGTCTAAAATATTAAGTACAGGCATTTAATCGCTAGTGGAGAAGATAAGGCTTGAACCCACAATCCCTTGATTAACATCAAACACTTTAGCTAACGAAGCTATACTTCGAATTACTGTTTTAATTCACTTAAAACCAAGACAGACAAAGCTCTTTAAAAATCCTTTTTAAAATAGTATTCTTTTCTCTTTTAAATTACTTGATACCATTTCATGACCTTCATTTATACTTTTTAAACATCTACTTAAATCTTTTATAAAAAAAGAACATTAAAGTGAAAGAAATTATGATCGCTTACGTAGTAAAGATTGTAAGCAGATTTAAAACGTCTGTATTAATTAAATATAAATAATATGAAAAAAATGTTTTTACTAGTGTTTGTGGTTTTTACAACCATGGCGCTAACAGCACAAGACAGAGACCGAGACAGAGACCCATCTCTTGACAAAGATCAGGATCGGGATCAAGTACGCCTATTATTGGTTGATGGTGATCTTTTACAAATAAAAGATCGTGATCAAATACGGTTACAAGACAAACTAGTTTTAAATGATGGTACGGTGGTAAACCCAGATGGCACCTACATAAAAGATCAAGACAAGCGTCGCCTACGCGATGGTGAATGTTTAGATGCAGATGGCGTTAAATATGCCAGTGAATATCAATACATGTCTAGATTAAATCAAGAAAACAAAAACTTAACACAAGCCCAAATTCAAGAACGTAACCAAAACCGCTATCATGTCATTGCCATTAATGGTGATATGCTTCAAGTTAGAAATCAATCACAAGAAAGATTACAGGCTTCAATGACTCTAGGCAATGGTACCATTTTAAACCCTGATGGCACCTACCAAACACGTGACCGTAAGCAATTACAACTTCTTGATGGTGAGTGCTTAAACCTGAACGGAAAAATGTACAAAAACACCTTGCAGCACAGAAAAACGGTAGTTAAGAAAAATATGAATATGAAAGCTAACACCAAAATGATGAAAAAAGAGGTGCAAAAAAAGCCTAATGCTCAAAAAAAGAGTGTTAAAAAAGGGGCTAGTAGTTAGTTAAAGCCTAAGAGGTTGTCTTAAACATTTTATTCTGAAAGAAAACAAGAATCTTTATATAGTAACTGTATAAAATTAAAATCTCAGATTTCCTTTTTATCTAAACATCAGAATCATATCACTTAGGATGGCCTCTTTTTAAAAACAGAATCATGAAAAATCTTAAATATATAATGGTAATGGCAGGGTTATTATCTATGACAATGGTTGGTCAAAATACTACTTCAATACCACAAAAAGAAGGAAACAGCATCTCTTACCTTTCAACGTCTTTAAATTATATAAGTGATGCTATTTTTATGGGAAGAAAAGATTCCATATCTGCCCCTTATCTTTATCCGTCAGTGACCTATCATCATAAATCTGGATTCTACGGCACAGGTTCTTTTTCATATCTCACAAAACCTAATGACAGCCGAATAGACCTTTTTTTAGCATCTGCAGGCTATGATTTTTCAGCCAATAACTTAAGTGGTGATTTTTCTGTTACAAAGTATTTTTTTAATGAAGCCAGTTATAATGTTATTTCTGAAATTGAGGCAGATATAACTTCAAGTCTTAGATATGATTTTGGAAACATAGTGAATTTAGCCCTTGATGCCAGCATCTATTTTAATAAAAACAGTGGTTCAGATTTCTTTTTATCATCAGAGCTTAGTCATGATTTTTTGACTACTAATCATAAATTTCAATTTAGCCCAATGATAGAGCTGCATTTTGGTTCACAAAATTTTTATGAAGAATATTACAATTTTAACCGATTGGGCAACGGAACCAGAGGCACAGGAAAAGGAAAATCAAATACCACAACAACCATGGTTACCACAGTAACCATACAGGAAAGCGGAAAATTCAATTTGATGGCGATCCAGTTAAGCTTCCCTATGTGGTATAGCCATAAAGCCATTACCCTATCGTTACTACCAATGCTGGTATTACCACAAAATGGTGCCACCATAGTTGCTGACACTTCCGTTATTAAAGAGGATCTGGAAAATACTTTTTATTGGATGGCTGGCATCAGTTATAAATTTGGGAAATAATAATCTTTAACTCGAACAAAAACCAAACAAAATAAATATATAAATTATGAAAAATTTAATAAGCAACAGATGGTACATCTTATGGATTGTATCAATAATTAGTACATTCTTTTCAGTAGGAACAGTAAATGCACAGAATCCTAAACAAAACAAACTGTTGGTAATTAACAAAGCCCAAAGTTTTTTAGAAGCTGACACCAATAAGGATGGCTTTATTAGCAAAGACGAATATCAGTTCGGTTCTTTAGATGAATTTGATGTTGACAAGAATGGAAAACTTTCGCGTAACGAGTATCAAAACGCTAACCGTACGCTTAATAGAAACACTATAGGCAACAGAAGATCAGGTTTAAACAGAAACAATGCTAATTGTTTGGCGACTAAAAGAGGTAATGGTATGGGTCAAGGCACTAAACAGGGAAATGGCAAAAACAGAGGAGCTGGAGCTTGCCCTAATGGTTATCAATGCCCTATAAACAGTAACAACACAAAGACTAGCAGGCAAAGTACACCTTAACAAATTACAGGTCAAACAGGATTGTATTTTGAAAGTTTTCCTGTTTTCTTTTAAGATAAACACCGTTACATGATGTGATGCATTGACGGTGTTAATTTTTACAAATTTTCAGAAAATGAAAAACAATGAGAAAATATGAAGCATAATAAATTTTGAAAATCAAAATGTGGCTTATATTTAAGTTAATTTTACATAAATGATTATTACTGAAGTTATATGTAAACAATTAAGCGACAAGGAAATCGTAAAGAAATCACTTGTTGATATTGAATATTTTTCATGCATGTATGATCGCTATAAATTGAGGCTCTTGAGATATATTAAACGTATTGCTTTAGTAAATGATGAACAGGCCAAAGATATTCTTCAGGAAGCATTCATCAAAATATGGCGAAACCTAAACGATTATGATCAGAGTTTGAAATTATCAAGTTGGATCTATAGGATTGTTCACAATGAGACCATTTCGTACTGGAGAAAACAAAAGTCCTTTGGTAAAGACAGGCAAGTAACGCTGGATGAGACACTTTTTAAAGATGTATCCATCAATTTTGAAATGAATGAAGATAACGAACAAAAAGAGAGACTCACTCATGAGGTTTTGAAACTTTTGCCTTTAAAATACAAGACTGTCTTAGTTTTGAAATTTATGGAAAACATGAGTTATCATGAAATCTCTGATGTCTTGAAAATACCTGAGGGCACAGTAGCTACCTGGATCAATAGAGCCAAAAACATGTTTATTAAAGAAGCGTCTAATAATCATATTTCTTTTTTTAACTAAAATCAATCCAATGGAAGAATCAAAAAAAATAATAGAAAAAATTAAGAAAGAACGCATCAGGCAGAAACCAAAATGGTATTTTGTAGTACCTAATATCTTGATTTGGTTGAGTTTTATTATTCTAGTCTTTGTTGGGGCAGCGGCATTTTCTATTGTCTTGCTTTCAATTCAACAAACAGATTTCAACTTGGTATCCCACATGTCTCATTCCAAAGTAGAATTTTTTTTAGGGCTACTTCCTTTTTTCTGGATTGTTATATTGCTCATTTTTCTTGTAGGAGCTCTATTCACTTTTAAAAAATCAAAAAAAGGATACAAGTTTGGCTGGACTCGTTTGCTGGGGTTAAGTACAGCTGCTAGTATTTTACTGGGCACTATGTTTTTTATAGGTGGTGGTAGTCATTGGCTTGAGAACACCTTTGCCGAACAGGTAAGTTATTATGAAAGCATACAACAAAAGAAACAGAAAATATGGATGAAACCAGAAGAAGGGTTTTTATCTGGGATTATTGAAAAAATAGATGGAGACAACCTCCAGTTAATCGATTTTAATAATAAAAAGTGGAACATTAATTATGTGGATTCGTTTATATCTCCTTCTGTGTCTTTGGAAAAAGGAGAACAGGTGAAATTAATAGGTAAAATAACAGATGTAAATACGTTTCAAGCAAAAGAAATGCGCCCTTGGGGAGGACAAAACCGTCAAAGGAAATGGAATGGACATGAAAAAAATAGTTCTAATGGAAATAGTAAAAAATGAAAGATTATAAACGAATTTATCAAATAAAAACAAAACCCTTGTAAAATAAGATATCACAAGGATTTAGTTGATTATTTAGTTTTTAATATTTCGGATATCTTTGAATAAATTGTCTAAAATATAGACTAAAACTACTCTAATTTTTGTGTCTTTTATATAACATTAATGACCCCTTTATAGCCTCGGTAAGCCCATTGAGAAAATTCGTACTCTAGAAAATGCTTGAATATTAAAGCCTAACCATGTAATTAAAACGAATAAATAAAAACCTTAGACTTTATATTAAACAGGAATTTTTAGGTTCATGAGCTAATGAATTTATTATTTTATTAATCTTTTTATAACAATCTTATAATATAAAAAAGTTTACTAATAGTAATATAATAATGAATATTGCATTTAATTATTTACTAATAGTAAATTTATTTATTTTGAAATTAATTAAAAAAGATTTCCAATTTTTATTATATGGTTCATTCGCCTCATTTGGGGCTTATTTCTGCATGTATGCTTTTAGGAAACCATTTACCGTAGCTACATTTGAAAATCTTTCCTTTTGGGGTATCGATTATAAAATTATTTTAATTATTGCTCAAGTATTAGGATATATGTTATCAAAGTTTTTGGGTATAAAATTGATATCCGAATTAAAACCAAGCAAACGAATTTACTATTTATTTGGTATGATATTTTTGGCAGAATCAAGCTTAATACTATTTGCAATAACACCTATTCCTTATAATTTCATTTTCATGTTTTTTAACGGATTGTCCTTGGGTATGGTGTGGGGTGTAGTTTTTTCATATTTAGAAGGAAGAAAATTGACAGAATTTTTAGGTGTCGCATTATGTTCTAGTTTTATCGTTTCAAGTGGGGCTGTTAAGACCGTAGGCCTTTTAGTTATGAATAGCTTGCAAGTTTCTCAATTTTGGATGCCAGCAGTTACAGGAGCTCTATTTATAATACCTTTTGTTGTTTTTTCGGTTTTGTTAAATAAAATGCCTAAACCAACAGAAGAAGATAAACGGCTACGGGTAGAAAGAAACCCAATGACATCAAGGGATAGAAAAAAGGTTTTAAAAACCTTCTTTTTTCCAATAGTCATATTAGTGTTTTTCTACATTTTTTTAACTGCTTTACGCGATTTTAGGGATAATTTTTCAAGAGAAATTTGGGATGTCATAGGTTTTGAAGGCAATACATCTGTTTACACAGTTTCAGAAATTCCAATTGCTATTTTAGTATTAATTATTATTGGAGGCTTAGGATTTGTAAAAAACAATTTTAAGGCATTCATTTCATATCACTATTTATTAATTTTTGGTACAATTTTTATTGGGGCATCTACATTATTATTTCAAATAGGAATAATTTCTTCAATGTTTTGGATGATATGCATCGGCTTTGGTCTATACATTAGTTACGTGCCTTTTAATTGCATTTTCTTCGATAGAATGATTGCAACATTTTGTATTAAAGGTAATGCAGGCTATCTTATTTATATTGCCGATGCTTTTGGGTATTTGGGAAGTATTGTCGTTTTACTCTATAAAAATTTTGGACAGAACTCTATTTCCTGGCTCCATTTTTTTATAAATGGAACCTACTTTATCGCCATTCTTGGAACTGTGATTTCATTTATTTCCTTAACCCATTTTAGAAGAAAGTATAAAAAAAAGGAAACCAAACATGTTCAAACAAATCTTAATATAGCATAATTATGAACCAAAAATATGATTTAATTGTTGTTGGAGGAGGCGTGCTAGGAACCTTTCACGCTTATCATGCTAAACAAAAAGGATTAAAAGTGGCTCTATTGGAAAAGGACCAATTTCCACAAGGTGCTACAGAACGAAACTTTGGTCAAGTTGTACCATCTGGAATGAATACTAAATGGCAGGCTTTTGGAAGAGAAAGCCTTGAAATATATAAAGACATTCAGTCTAAATTCAATATATCAATTCGTCAAGAAGGTTCTGTTTATTTAGCCTCAAATTATGAGGAAGTTCAGCTTTTAGAAGAATTGGCAGAAATTAATAAATCAAATAGTTATAGTTCCAGACTTTTAACTAAAGATGAATGCTTGAATAATTACAGTGGACTTAGAGAAGATTATATTCTAGCAGGCTTGTTTTTTCCAGAGGAAGTTATTGTAGAACCATCCATAATGATAAATAAACTTCATGCTTTTTTAAAAAAAGATGGTATAGATTTGTTTTTTAATGCTAAGGTAGTACTCTGTGATGAAACAGTAAATGGTGTCATTGTAACTTTAACAACTGGTACAGCTTTTATGGCTTCAAAAGTAATCATTTGTAATGGAAGTGATTTTAAAACCTTATATCCTTCAATTTTTAATGAGAGTGATTTAATAGTTTCTAAGTTACAAATGATGGCTACCAAACCACAACAAAACTATAAGTTAAAAGGATCTGTTTTAACTGGTCTTTCAATAAGACGCTATGAAGCGTTTGAAGAATGCGCTTCTTATAATGTGATAAAAGCAAACGAATGTAAAGAGTCCTTAGAAAAAAAATGGGGTGTCCATATTTTGTTTAAACAAGCATATGACGGCTCCATTATTCTTGGAGATTCCCATGAATATGCAAGTGCCGCAGAAATGGATAGTTTAGGTTTCGACTTGAATATGGATATAGATAATTTTATTATTCATGAAGCTAAGAAAATAATCGATTTACCAAATTATGAGATTCAACGCCGATGGTTTGGAATGTATTCTCAGTGTAAAAATTCAGATATATATCAAAACACTATTGGCACAAATATCCATATTGTTACAGGAATAGGAGGAAAAGGAATGACTGGAAGTGCTGGTTTTTCAAAACAAAATATAAATTCAATTTTCAATTTTTAATATGCAAAATATAAAATTAGTCATTTTTGATATGGCTGGAACTGTAGTTGATGAAGATAATGTAGTGTACAAAACGTTACATATGGCTATTAACAAAAAAGGCTATAATTTAACATTAGACTTTGTACTAGAGTTTAGTGCGGGAAAAGAAAAACATCAAGCTATAAGAGATATTTTAGAAGAAATTAAAGCTGAAAATTTTAATGAAAAAGCGGCCACTATATTTGAGGATTTCAAAGATATGTTAAGTGAAGCCTATAATAGATTGACTGTTTCAAGTTATGCTGGTGTTGAGGATTTGATTCAAGATTTAAAAAAAGTAAATATTAAAGTAGCTTTAAATACTGGTTACGATAAAAACACCGCACAATTATTATTAGATAAAATGAGATGGAGATTGGGCGTTCATTACGATGTTTTGGTTACAGCAGACGATGTAGAAAAAGGAAGACCGAATCCAGATATGATTTTTGAAGCTATGAAAATTCTTGATATAAAGGATTCAGAAAAAGTATTGAAAGCTGGAGATTCTATAATTGATATTGAAGAAGGAAAAAACGCTTCTTGTGGTATAACTGTTGGTGTTACAACAGGAGCACATACAAAAGTACAATTAGAATCTGCAAATCCAACTCATGTATTAGGTTCCTTAAAAGAACTAAAAAAAATACTTTTAGACTAGGAAGATTGAATGTGCTGGTTATTTTTCTGTTATACAAAAAAGTAAATAACCAACATTTTTGAAGAAACATCCGCTCTGTTTACTGGTACATGAGGTATTCTTCCATCAAAAAAAATAGAGTCTCCTTCTTTTAATAACACTTCTTCATTTCCTATAATATAATAGCACTCACCAGATAAGATGTATTTAAACTCATAGGCATCAGTAGTTACTTTTTCTCTTTTAGAATTGGGAGCTACTTCTAGCAAAACAGATTCAAAGCCTAAAGAAGTAAGTTGTTTTCCAAAAAGATATTTATATGTAAAACCAATGGCTTCATCTTCTTTTTCAATAATAGCACTTTCCTCTTTTCTAGAAATGATAAAATTGGCATTGCTAATTTGTGGCATACCTTTAAAAAAATCTGTTACTTCAATTTCCAAAGAATTTATAAGTTTTAATAAAACAGGCAAAGAAGGCATTGTTCTGCCGTTTTCAATTCTAGAAATTAACCCATTGGTTACTCCAGCTTTAATTGCAATATCGTTTATGGTTCTGTTTTTGGTTTTTCTAATTTCTTTTAAGCGCTTTCCTATTCCAATAAGATAATCTTCCATAGATACTATTTTGAATTACAAACATATATAATTTTTAAAGGTTGTAATTGATTATTCAATAAAAACACACACAACTTTTTATTAAATGTCATTTTTTCATAATGAGCAAAACCCATGAAGAATTATTTTTTAACAATTAACTATTTGTAAACATTTTTCGATTAACCATTTAATAATGTTTTTAACGGTTAGGTAGCAATTAGTTAATACAGATTGGGTTTTATTTTAACTTTTGTACTGGATATTTGTTACATATTAATTAACCAAAGTTTACAAATACGAAAAAAAATGAAAAAAAATCTACTTGTAATGGTATTAGCTTTATTTGCTTTTACCATAGGCCATTCCCAAACTACATTTAACGGGAGGGTTCTAGATGAAAATCAAGTTCCCTTGCCAGGGGCTTCGATTATTATTAAAGGAAGTTCTAATGGTGTGGCTACCGATTTTGAAGGAAATTTTGAAATTAATTTACCAAAGGGTAATGAAGTTTTAGAAGTATCATTTATTGGATATATATCTCAAAATTTTGAAACCTCAGGAAAAACTAATGCAATTATAACATTGTTTCCTAATTCTGAATCATTAAATGAGGTTGTGGTAACTGCTTTAGGTATTAAAAAGGAGAAAAAAAGACTTGGATATTCGGTTCAAGAAGTTGATGGAGATCTTACAAAAGCAAGAGACCCTAATGCTATGAATTCATTATCAGGTAAAGTTTCTGGTTTAGTAGTAGCTTCTTCAGCAGAATTTTTTACAGCTCCCAATTTATACTTGCGAGGGAAAAAACCTTTGATAGTTGTAGATGGGGTTCCTTTAGGAACAGATACATGGAATATTAGCCCAGATGATATAGAAAGCATTAATGTTTTAAAAGGATCGAATGCTGCAGCGCTTTACGGTTCTGCTGGTGGCAATGGTGCTGTTCAAATTACCACTAAAAGAGGAACTAAGGATAAACGTGGTTTTGTGATAGAATTTAACCAAAACAGCATGATCCAAGATGGATTTAATGCAGTTCCTAAAGTACAAAATAGTTATGGGCCAGGGTCTTATGGAAATTATGCCTTTGTTGATGGTAAAGGAGGAGGTATTAATGATGCCGATTACGATCAATGGGGACCAAAATTTGATGGGCAATTAATTACCCAATATGACAGTCCACTGGATGCTAATGGAAATTTAATTCCGACACCTTGGTTGGCTAGAGGAGCAAATAACTTTGATAATTTCATAGAATCTGGGTTTTTGGAAACTACCAATCTTAGTATAGCATCTCAATTTGATAAAGGGAATGTTCGTTTTTCAACGTCTCATACCTACCAAAAAGGTATTAATCCTAATACCAAATTAAACATTTATAACTTCAATTTAAGTAGTAAATATAATTTTAGTGAAAAAACATCTATTGATGCTAGTGCTAATTTTAATTTTCAAACGTCACCAAACAATCCTAATGTAAATTATGGTCCAAATAGTTATATATACAATATGCTTATTTGGGGTGGAGCTGATTATGATGTTAGAGATCTTAGAAATTATTGGCAAGAAGGGAAAGAAGGTATTCAACAAAAGAATTTTGAATACACACGTTACAACAATCCTTATTTTATGGCCTATGAATGGTTGAGAGGTAAACAAGCCAATGACTATACCGGGCAAATAAGCCTAAACCACAAATTCACCAATAGTTTAGATATTACATTGAGAAGTAACATTGCCTTAGAGAATGAATTTGACAATGAAAAATTTCCATACTCTATGACAACTTATGGAAGAGAAAAAGCTCAAGGAGATTATAAAGAATGGTATAATAATAATATGAAAAGTTATACAGACTTAATGTTAAACTATGATAATACATTTGGTGATTTTGGTGTGAGAGCTACTTTAGGAGCTAACCTTAATATTGAGAAATACAGAAGTTTATATGCTACTACAGATTATTTAATTGTACCAGGACTTTATACATTAAGCAATACGCAAACCCCTGTACAGCCAACAAATTATAGAAGTCACTATGAAACACAAGGGTATTATGTCTCTGCCGATTTTTCATATAAGGATTTCTTGTTCTTAGGTGCCACTGGTAGAATAGATAAAGATTCTAGATTGCCGCAAAAGAATAATTCCTTTTTCTATCCATCGGTATCTTTAAGTGCGGTTTTAAGTGAGGTTTTAGATATACCAAATGTTGATTATCTAAAAGTAAGAGGATCTTATGCTAAAGTTGGAAGTTCATTAGAAATATATAGTAATTTAAATACCTATGCATTAAACATCCCATTTACAGTTGGTGGAACTACATATAATCCTGCTTATGTTAATTCTATTTTATCGAATGAAGATTTAGAACCGGCATTTAATTCTTCTACTGAGTTTGGTATTGAAACAAGATTGTTTAAAAATAAGGTAGGCTTAGATGTTACATATTACGAAAACAAGAATGGCCCGCAAATTTTCAACTTACAATATTCCGAAGCTTCAGGATATAGTGGCAAAAAACAAAATGGTATTACAACCAAAACCAAAGGTTGGGAAATAGCACTAACAACCACGCCTATAAGAAATGATAATTTTAGATGGGATATTAGTGTTAACTGGTCTGCTTATAAGGAATACTTAGAAGAAGTTTATGGAGATATAACCAATAACGGTAAAATAGAAGTAGGAGAAAGAGTTGATGCTTATTATATCTATGATTTTATGAGAACTCAAGATGGACAGCTAATTGTAGGGAATGATGGGAAACCATTGTTTAACGCATATCAAACTAAAGTTGGATATGCTGCACCAGATTGGTCTGCAGGTGTTGCTAGTAGTTTAAGCTATAAGAATCTTTCTCTAGATGTTTCATTAGATGGTCGTTATGGAGGAAAAATTGAAGACTATGTGGCAAGAAAAATGTGGCAAAGTGGTAGGCAAATAGGTACGGATACACCAGAAAGAGCAAACGATGTTCAAGGAATAAAATCATACGTAACAGATGGTGTTGTAATTACTGGAGGCGAATTGATTACTGATGGAGAAGGAAATGCTATTTCAGATACCAGAACCTTTGCCCCTAATACAACAAAAATGTATTATCAAGATTTTTCAAAATCATATCATGGACAAACAGCTGCAAACATTATAGACAAAACATTCTTTAAATTAAGAGAAGTAAACTTAACATATACCTTTCCTAAAAAAATATTAGAGAACACATTTATAAATAGTGCTTCGGTCTCCTTATTAGGAAGGAATTTAATCTATTTCGCTAAGCATAAAGATATTGATTTAGATCAGTTTAATAATGAAAAAGGCTCGCCATTACAGTCTCCAACAGTAAAAAGTTATGGTTTAAACATAAACCTTAAATTCTAAAAAAAATTGAAAATGAAAACATATAATTTTAAAAAAGGATTAATACTTCTATCAATTTTAGTGCTTGCTTTTTCTTGCACTAAGTTTGAAGATTTAACAGACGACCCCAATAAAGCCACAAGTGTTCCACCATCTCAATTGCTATCTGAAGTGCTAAGCACATTAAACAATATTGGTAACGATGGCGCTTGGGAAGAGCCTCAAAGAGACAACCAATTTTGGGTAATATCTTTTGATTATTACGGAGACCAAGATTACAATTGGGGTGCTATAGGTTTTAGATACAATACATTGTCTAATGTTATCGCTATGGAAAAGGAGGCTCAAGGCCTTGATAATCAAGATAAATATGAGGCTTTAGCAAAGTTTTTCAAAGCATATTTTTTTGATTATATGACAAAAAGAGTTGGGGATATACCATTGTCAGAGGCCTTACAAGCTTCATCAGAAACTCCAATTACACAGCCTAAATATGACAATCAACAGTCAGTTTATGTTGCCATTTTAGATTTATTAGAAGCTGCAAATGACCAAATTGCAATAGCAAAAACACAGGTTGGAACCTCTGATATTTTAGGAGATTTTTTATATGATGGGGATTTGAGCAAATGGCAAAAAGCAATAAATGTATTTCATTTAAGAGTTTTAATGTCGTTAAGCAAAAGAAATGCCGAGTTAAATATTGCGAGTAAAATAAACACCATATTAACTAACCCAGCAAAATACCCTTTATTTTTTGGTATTCAAGATAATATGATGCGTAATTTTTCTGATGAACAAGGTAATAGGTATGAACTAAACCCAAGTAATTATGGTTTCAATAGAAACAGAAATATTATGGGGGCAACCTATTTAGATTTACTTAAAGCAAACAATGACCCAAGAATTTATATCGTTGCCGATCCAGCTCCTTTTTATTATGATGCAAACAATCCTTTAAGCCTTAATGCATATATAGGTGCTAAAACAGGTGATGACCAAGGACAAATGCAAGTAGATTCAGATGCTGGTAAATACAGTTATCCAAATGAAGATAGATATTATAGCAATTTTGAAGGCGAGCCCTATATCCAAATTGGTTATTCTGAACAAGAATTTATTATTGCTGAAGCCATTAATAGAGGATGGACAACTGGTAATGCAGAGACTCATTATATAAATGGTATTACAGGGTCTATGAAATTTTATGGAGTTTCACAAGCAGATATTGATACATTTCTAGCCAATGTTAATGTTGTTTATAAAGGAGATAATACAAATGGATTAAATCAAATTTTAATTCAAAAATATATTGCATTCTTCAATAATTCTGGATTCGAAGCTTATTTTAATTATAGAAGAACTGGTGTGCCAACATTTGATATTGGACCAGCAAACAAAAACGGCGGTAAAATTCCTTTACGCTGGAAATACCCACAAAGTGAATTTGAAAATAATGCAGACAATGTTAATGCCGCTTTAAACTCACAGTATGGTGGTTCAGATGACATCAACGAAGCTATGTGGATTATCAAATAGCAATTAAATGAAAATCAAGAATATAATTACAATAACCATAGGGATTTTATCCTTATGGTTTTGTGTTTCAATAAAAGCGCAAGAATTACAACCTGTTAAACACGTGGTTGTTATTGGTTTTGATGGATTAAGTCCAGATGGACTAGCACGTGCCAACACACCTAATTTTGATAAAATAATAAGTGAAGGCGCTTCAACCATGCATGCCAGATCGGTATTACCATCTAGCTCAAGCACCAACTGGGCTTCTATGATTATGGGTGCAGGACCAGAACAACATGGTATAACATCTAATGCTTGGGAGAAAAATAATTTTGTGTTGCCTACAGTTGTTAAAAGTGAAGACTTTTTGTTTCCAACTATTTTTAATGATATTAATAAGCAAGTCGCTAATGCTGAGATAGGAGCTATTTATCATTGGGATGGTTTTGGAAGGCTTTTTGAAAAAAGTGCTGTAGATTATGATGTCAATCCAAAGAACGAAAATGAAACCGCCAAAGTTGCAAGTGCTTACATTAAATCAAAACAACCCACCTTCACATTTATTCATTTTGATCATGTAGATCATGCTGGACATGAATTTGGTCATGGTACACTAGAATATTACAAGTCGGTTGAAAAAGCAGATACATTATTAGCAGAAGTTATGGAAGCTATTACGTCTTCGCCAATGGCAAATGAAACCGTCGTAATTATTAGTGCCGACCATGGTGGTTTAGGTAATGGCCATGGTGGCGAAACATTGCAGGAAATGGAAATACCATTTATTGTTTGGGGTAAAGGTGTTAAGAAAAACTATTCATTGAATTATCCGGTGTATCAATATGATAATGCGGCAACTGTTGCCTTCGTTTTGGGTTTTAAATTACCTATGGCATGTATTGGCAGGCCTGTAAAAAATGCCTTTGTTAGTTTTAACGAAACAGACGATTACCCCATTACAAAGCGATTTACAGCGCCTATTATTTTA
The DNA here is from genome assembly GCF_043876835.1 of Gaetbulibacter sp. M235. Lineage (NCBI taxonomy): Bacteria > Pseudomonadati > Bacteroidota > Flavobacteriia > Flavobacteriales > Flavobacteriaceae > Gaetbulibacter > Gaetbulibacter sp. M235. Next base: position 86,028 of record NZ_JBAWJZ010000008.1, on the reverse strand, counting down.
CCAAAAACAGATTCATACAAACAGGCAGGAGGCTTATTTGTTGATGACGCAGAAGTAAGAATAAGTGGTAGTGGAGATATAAGATATACCCTTGATGGCACCATGCCGTCAGAGGTTTCTAAAAAATATACTACTCCTTTTAAAGTTTCAAAAAACACAGTAGTAAAAAGTGCCTTGCTTAAAGACGGACATGTTGTAAGCACTGTTTCTGAAGCTTTTTTTAGAGTAATACCTCCCAATTCAAAACCATCCGTTTCTTATGAAATATTTTATCTTTCTAATTTGAGTAGTGTGCCATTTTTAGAAAAGAAAAGGCCAAATGAAAAAGGGTATTGCTTTGAAATAACTTCGGATGAGATAAGGGATAAAATAAAAGAGAACACAGCAGTTAGATTTAAAACAAATATCACTATTGAAAATGAAGATACTTATGGGTTTTTTACAAGATCTGATGATGGAAGTGTTTTAAAAATCAATAATGAAGAGATTGTTAATAATGATGGCAATCACGGTGTTAAAGAAAAAGGTGGCACCATACATTTAAAACCAGGAATCTACCCGTTAGAAGTTGTTTGGTTTAATGGAGGGGGAGATGGTTGGTTAGATGTTTATTATCAAACAGCTACTCTAACAAAGCAAATTTTACCGTCAACACTATTAGCTAAATGAGTTTAAATAAATCACATAAAACAGTAGAAGGAGATATCAATATATCTCCAGTGCGTGTTCTGTGGAACGAGCAACATTCAGATGAGAAGACGCTTGAATTATTAGAAAAAGATGCTCGCTATTTTATGCATCAATCGCTTTCTACACCCTGTTTAGATGTTTTGCGAAAATCTGAAGGCGCAACTTTTGAAAATATTTCAGGTAAAAAATATTTAGATTTCCATGGTAATAATGTGCATCAAGTTGGGTATGCACATCCTCGATTAATAGAAAATGTTGTAAAGCAATTACAAAAATTACCTTTTTCACCTAGACGATATACTAATAAACCCTCGATAAAATTTGCAGAAAAACTAGCATCATTAACACCTTCAAGTTTAAACAGAGTATTACTAACTCCAAACGGAAGTTCTGCAATTGGTGTGGCGCTTAAATTAGCGAGAGCGGTTACAGGTAAACATAAAGTAGTATCCTTTTGGGATTCTTTTCATGGTGCTTCATTAGACGCGATAAGTGTAGGTGGTGAAACATTTTGGAGGGATAAAATGGGTTCTTTAATGCCCGGAACCATCAATATTCCGCCTCCTGTAACGTATCGTGGTATTTTTGAAAATGATGAAAATAAATGCTTAGACTATTTGGAATATATACTGTCTAGAGATAATGAGGTTGGTGCTTTTTTGGCTGAAACTGTTAGGAATACAGATGTGCAAGTTCCATCAAAACAGTTTTGGCAACAGGCAAGAGCATTATGCTCAAAATATAACGTTTTGTTGATACTAGACGAAATTCCCATTGCATTAGGAAGAACAGGATACATGTTCGCTTTTGAGCATTATGATATTGAACCGGATATTCTTTGTTTGGGCAAAGGACTTGGTGGTGGAATCTATCCTCAAGCAGCAATGATAACACGCGATGACTATAATCATTTTGCAGAATTATCATTAGGTCATTATACTTTTGAGAAAAGCCCTATTGGGTCGGTAGCTGGATTAACAACCATTCAAATTATTGAAGATGAAAAACTTTTAAAAAGAGTGAAAAAATATGAAGCTTTTTTTAAAGGATCCTTAGAGACCATGAAGCTAAATCACGCCATTATTGGTGATGTTAGAGGAATTGGTATGTTGTGGGGTATAGAACTTGTAAAAAACAGAGATACAAAAGAAAAAGCTAATGAAGAAGCTGAAAAAGTCATGTACGAATGTTTAAAACGAGGATTAAGTTTTAAGGTGTCAGCAGGCAATGTTTTGCAATTATCACCAGCCTTAAATATTACAAGAGAAGAATTAAATACGGCTTTAAACATTCTTAATGAATGTCTATCTTTGGTTAGCGAATAGTCTATAAGTCATGTGATTAATGAAATAAAAAATAGATAGCATGAAAAAATTAATTAAATTATTGATATTAATTCTAATAGTTAGCTGTTCTCAAGAAAAAAATGAGGACCAAAGTGTATGGATCATTTCTGCACCTGCTGGTAATGAAATAACTAAAATTAATCCCGCCGGGAAAACAGTCATTCCCAATGGACGATTTATTACACCACTAGGAAAAAGTATAGTAACAGCACCACATCCTTACGGATTAACCTTGAGTCCTGATAATAATATCGCTGTAACCGCTAATTCGGGTACAAATCCAATATCAATAACAATCATCCGTAATATTTTATCAAACCATCCTGAGGTACAACAAATTCCATCAACACCAACTACTGACAAAGGTGTTTTGGCATCGGTTTTTATGGGATTAGCCATTTCTCCTGATAATCAAACAGTATATGTAGCTGGAGGACAAGAAAACAAAATTTATCTTTTTAATCTGGCTGATGGAGAGCCAAGAGGATTTATAGATTGTGCTTCTAATTCCGAGAATCATGATTATACTGATGGCTATATTGGAGATTTAAAACTCACTAAAGACGGAAAAACCATTTATGCCGTAGATCAAATTGGCTTCCGAATGATTATTGCAGATGTTGAAACTAAAAAGGTAACCCAATCTGTACCAGTTGGACGCTATCCATTCGGCATTTGTTTATCTCCAGACGAAAAAAAAGCATATGTGGCAAACGTTGGCATGTTTGAATATTCATATATAAAAGACAGCGATAAAGAAGATGCGAAAATAACACCAATAAGTTATCCGGCTTCAGCATACGGCTCTAAAGACATGGTTGAAGGCATAAAAAATGACACTATAAATATTAAAGGATTGGGTGACGTAAATGTTCCTGAGGCTTTTTCGGTTTTTGCAATAGATTTAGAAGATAAAGAAAACCCAAAAGTGGTTGCCAAAATTAAAACAGGACATTTAGTTGGCGTCATGGTTGAAGGTATTCCCGCCGTTGGTGGTTCTAGCCCCAACTCCATTGTAGCTACTAACGATTATGTGTTTGTTAGTAATGCAACTAATGATAATCTATCGGTTATTTCAATAAAAAAAGACACCGTTGTCAACACGATTTCCTTAAAACCAGAAGTTAGGGTAAAGCAATTTAGAGGTGTTATTCCTTTTGGTTTAGCTATTAGCCCAGATCAAAAACGATTATATGTAGCTGAATCTGGAATAAATGCAATTGGGGTTATAAATGTTGAAGACCAAAAAGTTTTAGGCCATATTCCAACAGGTTGGTTTCCATCAAAAATAGAAGTAACAAAAGATGGGGGAAAACTAATCATTGCTAATGCAAAAGGTTTTGGAAGTGGACCAAACGGAGGTAGTAATTTTAAATTGGGTCCAGAAGGGAGTTATATAGGTTCTTTGATGAAAGGTACTGTTCAAGTAGCTGATATTCCTTCAGATGAAAAATTGAACGACATGACTAAAGAAGTCATTTCAAATAATTTTAAATTTTCAAAATCAACAGATACTATTTTTAATAAAAGGAAAGATAATCCTATTCCACTGTATCCTGGAGAAAAAGAAAGTCCAATAAAACACATTGTATTTATTTCTAAAGAAAACAGAACTTATGATGAGGTTTTTGGTCAAATAAAAAAGGGGAATGGCGACAAATCTCTTGCGAGGTATGGTGAAAACGCATCGTTTTCTAACAGAAAAAAAACGGATTCTCTAATAAATGCTACGGTTATGCCCAATCATTTAGCGTTGGCAAGGCAGTTTGCTATTTCAGATAATTTTTATGTGGATTCTGATGTTTCTGCCGATGGACATAGATGGTTGGTAAACACTTATCCAAATGAATGGTGTGAAACCACTACAGCAGCCAGTTATGGTGATAACAGAAATTTTAAACCCAAATCCAAAGCACCCGGTATTTTTGCAATGAATGGTGCTGCAGGTGCTGTTTATCCAGAAGATTATAATGAGGCTGGCTCCATGTGGGATCATCTAGAGCGTAATAATACAGACTTCTACAATTTTGGTTTCAGTATTATGTTTGAACCCGCTCTTTATGAAGCAGAATTCAAATATACCGGCATCAAACAGTTTGTAAACTACCCAATGCCACAACCTTTGTTTACACGTACATCTAAAAAATATCCAACCTATAACACATCAATACCAGATCAGTTTCGGATCGATCAGTTCAAAAAAGAATTTGACGAAAAATGGATTAAAGCAAAAGATACCATGCCCGAAATAGTAACAGTTATTATCCCTAATGACCATGGGGCAAGTGACCGTCCAGAAGCAGGCTATCCTTTTAAAGAAAGTTATATGGCAGATAATGATTTGGCTGTAGGTAGAATTGTTGAATTTCTTTCAAGAACACCGTATTGGAAAAATATGCTTATCGTAATTACAGAAGATGATGCGCAAAATGGGGTCGATCATATTGATGCCCATCGAAGTGTTTTAATGCTTATTTCTCCTTGGGCAAAGCGAGATTATGTTAGCCATGTACATTACAGTTTTGGCAGCATATTTAAAACTTTTTGGAATGTTTTGAATTTACCATATTTAAATCAATATGATGCAAGTGCTACAGATTTATCAGACTTTTTTACAAACAAACCAGACTACAAACCCTATAACGCAATAGAAGTGGATCTGAGAATTTTCAATCCGCAAAAAGCATTAGATCCATTTGATGAAAAATTTGATTGGAAATCTTTGAATGATTCTCCTGAAATGGATAATGAAGAAGATATGCTGCGAGAGAGTAAAGAGCAAGATGAATATCGATTGGAAAACCGTGAAAAGAAGAATAATTAGTCCAAAAAAAATTACATAAAATAACTTTTAATAGCAATATTGTAACATATAGTTAACCATAAATAGTGAATAATAAAGGATTTTTATGTACACGCTTAGTTGTTTTATTTGAGTTAGTTTAGTTATTAAAACCGATGTGAGGAATAGTTAAGCATCGGTTTTTTGTCATTATTATTTTCTTCTAAAAGGGTGGTGTTTGAATCTTAAAATTGTTTGATTTTGGCACCTAAACTGATTTTCAAGATTTAACATATTGAATCAAATTTTTCTAATTCGCATATTAATAGGTTCGACATTTTTTCTGTCCGCCTACTAAACAAAACTCAATTACATTTTATGTTTGAGTTTTTACTTTTAATCCAAATTTGGACTAGATATGGACTAGATACAAAATAACAAAACCCTAAATAATTGATTAACAATAGATAGAGTTTTATTTTAGTGGAGAAGATGGCTATTGATTTTTTTATACTTTAACATGTCTCATATTCCTTTTTGGCCTTATATAACAATACTAATTATAATTTATTACATATTTGAGTAATAATAAAACATAATATAATTGTCAACTATTTAGTCAACTTAATTGTCAACCGTGTCTATTAGTAATACATTCTAAAAAAACAACCGAAAAGTGTTCTTGAAAGACTTACATAGTATAACTTGAATATTAAGACCTAACCTAATAATTAAAATAGTTATGTGCTTTACCTAAAACGGTTAGGCTTTATATTTAAACAGGGATTTTTAGGTTTTTTAGATTATTAATTTCCTTCTAAAAAAGAAAAGAATGTTTTAAGTACTCTGGTTGATATAGAATGAGCTATCTAATCAGACTTCTCAGCTTCGAGTCCAGTTCCCGCTACATGTATAACCTTCAAACTTTTTGGTTGGAGGTTCTTTGTTTTTCAGTTGTTTTAAGTAAATTAAATTTAATGTTTCGCTATTATTTCACTTAGTTTTATTGACTTTTTTAGAAATAGTTAAAATAGGCTATGAAAGCATTAAGTTTGAATCTAGGTTCGGTTGAAGGTTTTTTTTAATTATAGAATTAAATATTTAATGAAGCAAACTTCTCTAATTCAGTAATTAGCAGGTTCTATAATCTTTTACCACCAAAGACATTTATTAATAATCATCCTTGTTAGTGTTTCAGAATCATTATTTTAATAGATAGGGAGTGGTTTTAATAAAAAAAATACTCCCTATCTATATACAATTTGGAATGCCTTCAATATTGTGGTGACTTTCTAAAGTAATAGGTAGCATCCTCTGGAATAGTGGGTACTATTGTATGTACGTGCTTTTTATATCTCGATCTGTCTTCTACGGGAGCATTTGGGAATTCATATGCACCAATGACTTCGGTTTTTACCAAGTTCCATCCTAGACTAAAACTAAGGTTATATGTAACATTAGTTTCAACTAGTAAAGGTGTACCGGTATTACTTAAATCGCCCTTCCAATTTTCATTGGCTTCAATTTCACATGCTTCTTCAGCATAAACCCATGACAACATATACCCTTCATCACCGAAATATAAATCTCCTGGTGTTAATAGGTTTCGGGTTACTTTTACAGAGTTTCCTATGGTTAAAACTCCTATTTGTTCATCATTTTGATATACTAATAAATAAGAGTTAAGCTTTATACCCGAATCTTCATTGCTATATCGATAAGACTCTGGATTATGAATATCAAAAAAATTGTTACTATCCTTAAAATCCTTTAAAGGTTTTAGTATGGGTACTTTGTATGTAGGATTCAATTTAATAGTACCATCTGCTTTAATTACACCAACTTCAACATATTCTACTTTATCTTTTCTTGAGTCGTAGTGATAGTTGAAAACAAGATTAGCTTCTCCATAGTTCCAATTTTTTAATTTATTATCGTTATCGCTGGCTAGCGTATTTTTCCAATATTTGTCTTCGATTTTTCTGGCTTTTGGGATTGGGTTTGTTTCACTTTCATTCGTTTTTTTAGCTGATTCAAGTATCTTTTCTTGAGCATTGGCTTGCTGTAACATCTCTTCAAGAGTTATGCATTGGATGATACTATCTCGCATTTTCAAAGCTTTATCAATCATTTTTTGCTGTTCTGGAGTTTGAGAAAATCCTATTCCAGAGACAATAAATAGAAGTGTAAAAATAATTTTAAGTTCCTTTTTCATGATATATGATTTTTATAGTCCAATGCTTATTCGTTTATCTATAGGCAATGTAACAGATTTTAGAGGTGTATAAATAAATTTTAAATTTAACGGAGTAGAAAGCTACTTCTCGGGTATCTCGAAATTTAATTTACCTTCTTCCCAATAGCTATACCCCAAATTTTTAATAATGTGTCCAGCGTTGTCCACCATAACTATTTCTTTTACAGCAACCCCTATGTCTGAGTTTTGTAAGGAGTACCCAATATTTCTTTCATTATTTTCATCGCCAGAGCTAGATCCGCTTTTAAAAATTGAAATAGACTTGCCTTGCCAGTTAGCAGTTTCATTCTCAGGTGTGAAATTTTTAATAATTGTGCTTTGTTCTGGGGTTGATGCATCTTCAGTGAAGTATGTAATCATAGCATAGACATGTAAGTCTTTAGCGTTTTCGGCGGGCAAAGCTAAACTAGAAAGCAGCAATTTAAAACCAATAGTATCATGTAAAACTCGTGTATTTTCAAGATCAATAATGTTTCTGTTATTTATATAATTGCTGCTATATCCATTTTCTTTCTGTTGTTTTTCATATTCAGAAATTGCCTTTTGATGTGCGGTTAAAATATTAGTTCCTAAATCATCTTCAAATAGGAGCATTTTAGTGTTGGTAGTATCAAGGCTAATAAATTTATTTTTCTCTTGAATCCAAAACTCTAATTTAAAGGCTGTATTTGAAAAAAATTCTCCTGGGATTTCCCTTTCTATTTCTAGTTTTACAGGAACTGCATTTTGAGCTATGGCAAAATGCCCTATACAATACAATGCCATAGACAGAATTATTTTTGTTTTTATTTTATGGAATTTTTTTGATGGTTATTTGTTTTAGATATTAAATGTTTATATTTTTTTTGGCTTGAGGAGTTTATAGAAATCACCATACAGCTTAAAAAAATAGTAGATTTAAATAATTTGATTTATAACTTTTCTAATACTTCAATGCGTTTTGTTAATGTATCTATCAAAACTTGTTGCTCTTGTATGGCTTTAACCAAGGGAGCAATGATGTCGTTATAACGCATGCTGTACATTTCTTGGTCATCAATTGTAATGATGCCTGAATTGCTTACATTATTATTTTTAAGTACTTGTACTACTTCTTGAGCAATAAAACCATATTCTGTTTTTTTATTTTCATCGTTGCGTCTTGTATATGAAACAGGATTTAAAGCATTAATAAAATTTAAGCCCAATGTACTTTCCTCAATATTATCTTTTAATCGTTTATCTGAAGTAATAGTCCAGGCTACTTGAATCCCTGCATAGGTAATTGCCGTATTGCCAATACGTACTTGGTTTGATGCTGTAGCACTTGGTACTTTAGCATCATAACCAATACCTATATTATTACTTCCCGTCGTATTATTAACAAGAGCATAATAGCCTATTCCTGTATTAAAATTTCCTGTACTATTAAGAGCAAGTGCTTGACAACCATTGGATGTATTATAAGATCCTATTGTATTTTTTACAAGTGCTGTATCACCATTGGCCGTATTAAATTGTCCTGTACTATTAAGGTATAATGCTCCACTACCATTGGCTGTATTACCAAAACCTGTAGTGTTAGAATAAAGTGATTGAAATCCATTGGCAGTATTAGTATGACCATTAGTATTAGCATAAAGTGATTGATATCCATTGGCTGTATTCTGGTAACCTGTTGTATTAAAATAAAGTGCCTTTTTTCCATTGGCTGTATTGTTAGAACCCGTTGTATTAGAATATAATGCTTCTTTTCCATTGGCTGTATTAGCAAAACCCGTATTATTAGAATAAAGCGCTAAATATCCAGTAGCTGTATTTTCACCTCCTGTGGTGTTTGAAAAAAGTGCAGTACTACCGTTGGCTGTATTATAATTTCCTGTGGTATTAGAGCGTAGAGCTAGATTGCCATTGGCAACATTATCTTGGCCTATAGTATTAGAAGTAAGGGCTTCATAACCATTGGCAACATTATAAAATCCTGTGGTGTTACTATAAAGTGCACCTCTTCCATTTGCGATGTTACCAGATCCTGTGGTATTCTTATAAAGTGCCTGATTCCCATTTGCAGAGTTAGAATTTCCTGTGGTATTAGAATAAAGTGCATTATAACCATTTGCGGTGTTACGAGATCCGGTGGTATTAGAATAAAGTGAGCTAGCACCATTTGAGGTGTTATTAAATCCAGTAGTATTATAAGCTAGAGCATAATAACCATAAGCCGTATTATTTGATGCGGTTGTATTAAAACGAAGGGCTGAATCGCCACTAGCAGTGTTAAAACCTCCTGTAGTATTTACTGTAAGGGCATTGGTGCCAACGGCAGTATTTGAAGGCCCTGAGGTATTAGATAAAAGTGCAGATACTCCGTTAGCGGTATTTTTAGTACCCGTTGTATTTGATGATAAGGCAAAATTTCCGAAGGCTGTATTGGTGTCTCCAATTAATCCAGAGAACGCATTGTTTCTTTTAAAAATAACATCGACAGCATCCGTAGTACCAATAAAATCAGAATTAATATTTGTACCCGCATTACCCGTTAAATTCCAGCCGCTTGTACCAGAAGTGCCGCTTGATGCCGCATACAATGCATAAGGCACACTCATTAATTGGCTTGTGCCGGTAATGGTATAGGTTGAACCACCATTTGGATCGGTTTCAGTTTTAATAAAATAAGGGCCATTTGCCCAATTAATACTTGAAAAAGTACCTGTAACCGGCGTGCCTGTTCCTATTTCTATAGTTACAAGTCCGTTTATGTTTGTTGGTGTAGCGTTAAAGGTTTCTTTAAAAACCTCTGTACCTGTTGAAGTACCTTGAAGAATACTTACTCGCATACTTACATTTGTATTTGAAACTAGTGTATTACTCGCATTGCGAATTACCGCTTGGTAACTCATTTTTTGAGGTGATTGAGCAAATGAACTTTGTAATGAAAAAAAAACAGCTATTGCAATGAATGATTTTTTTATGGTTATAGTAAATGTTTTCATATGTAGTTATTTATTAATTTTCAATTGTCATATGTAATTCGCTTATAATCATTGGTGTTTGCGACCAATTTTCGATTAAGCTCATTTCATAACTAATTATTTTTAATGATTTTAAATGTTTTTAATGTTTCGTTTTGGTCTAAAACCATTAGAAAATAGGTTGCCATTGGAAGATGATTTAATGAAATTTCTGAATCAGTTCTAACTATTTTTTTGGACATAAGTTGTCGTCCTTGTAAATCATACATCACATATGTTAGATCTTTAGAATTATAGTTTTTTATTTTTAAAGTAACTTTTGATGTTGTAGGATTTGGATACACCAACATATTTAGGGTAATAGCTGGAAAATTATCTACGCCAAGTGTTGATATTTCAAAAGCATGTTGCATACCTTGGCTAGCTGAACCTTCTGCACTGTTTACATTGTTATAATCTATTTGTCCAATGGTGTAATTTACCAAACCTCCACTTCCAGCGGCATTACCTCCAGATACAACAGTATTACTTTGTGCAAAGCAATATTGAATTCCTAGTAAGATATAAGCATAAAAAAGTATTTTCATTTTTTTTATTTAAAGAGTTAAAAATATTTACCAATCCATTTAGTCTCTGGTGGTGTAGATTGTGATGAGGTAACTGTTATTTTACTAGGTTTCGCTATTTTAATAAATACATTTTCCTCATACATACTTGGTATCTCATGTTCAACAACGTTTTCAATTTTATATTCAATAAAATTAAATCCACTATTTAATTGCAGATTATAGGTATAAATGGTTTCAATGGTATCATTTTCTGTATTGGTAACCGTGGAGGTGCATTCGCCTTGATAATTAAAATTATTTTCCACATATACTAATTCAAAATATGATGCTATAACCGCATTATTTGAGTACGACTCTTCTAGCCAAGGCACCAAATTCTCATCTGTAACCATAAAGAGCAAACCTGAATACAGATTTTCTTTTGAACTTAGTGAAATGTAACCTGCATTGACTGCTTTAATATTTTCAGTTTCGGTTAGTATATCATAATGGTTGTTACATTTTGGAAATAAAGTGAAAGCGGCGTCTGACATAGAGTTTTCTATTGCCACTTCTGGTATTGAATTTATATTATTTGGCAGCTTAAAATTAAGTTCACCAGAATCGGAAATAGTTCCAATAGTTAATACATTATCCATACCAAAGGTGAACACTACTAAATCCATAGCTTTTGCTAAATAGTTTTCTACTTTAGGTTTGGTTTGAGCTATGCCCATTTGAAGATATAAAAGCATCAAAAACAAGAGTGACTTTTTCATGATATCATTATTTTATGTGTTAGTGTAAAAATTTGATAAATAATCTATTAGCTCCATAATTATAGAAGGGCGATAATAGGTAATGAGCCCTATTAAAAAAAGAAATATAAGCAGCACCAAGGCACCTATAACCCCATCTTTCCTTCCTGGTTCCAATGTTGCTGTTTTATGGTTTGAAGGATTATAGTAAACAGGCACTTCTTTACCTTCGGTGTAGTTGTTCATTAATTCAGAAGCCTTCTTTTTTGGAAAATTTTTAAAAGAATTGGCGAAAAAAGGTTTCTCTCCCTGATAGTTAATACCATTTATTTCATAGGTGTATAAAAAATCTATGATTCTGGAAAATGGAAAATCGAGGCCCCTTACAACTACTCCTTTGACTTTTGGCCAATGAGTGGATTGTTTTGCCCACCACCAACGTCTTAGGGTTATAAATAAAATGGGTAATACTACCAATTGTAGAATAATACCTGCTATTTCAAATTGATTAAGAGACTCAAGCATTTCCCTAAGCGTTTAATTATTTATTAAAATCTTTGAATTTTTTCAAATCATCAATGTCAATGGCGTTCCAAAGCGCATCAACATCCATTCCTTTGCCTTCTAATGTTATATAAAAGCGATTATCGTAGAGAAATCTAATTTCAGATTGATAATCTGCCTTCGTATCTTCATCACGATCAGTACCAAAGATTAATATTCCATCACGCTCTTTTTTTGAATATCTAATGGTATTGTTATACTCTGAAGTTATCTTATTTAGATGTAACATTTTTAAAGGTATGATTGCTCCCATAACATTTTTACCCCCTGCGTCTAGAATTTCCATTCGTACCGTATTATCACCAAAACTTCCGACAACTGTTTTATCACCAGTAATTCTGGGTTCAATTTTATTATTTTCTGAAGATAGGTCCAAACTTAGGGTACCCAATTTTTTTGGGAATGCTACCATTAATTGATTATTGGTTAATAGAGTTTTCGTTTTCAATTCTTCCATTAACAGCGCATATTTTTTGTCTATATCGACATTTGCACCTGTTACTTCGTCAATTAAGCCTTCTATAACCTTTGATTCAGACGAATCTGACGATTTTGGAGAATCTTTGCAAGAAATCAAAAGCAATATTACTAGAGCTAATTTTAGTAGTTTTTTCATATGTTTAGTTTTTAATGAATTTGATGGTTTGTGAATTGTTGTTTTCAAAATGAATATTTAAAAAATAAAATCCTTTAGGTAAATTTGAGACATCTAATGATGTTGAAGATGTGTTTTGATTTTGTTTTAAAACTATTTGACCTAATTGGTTAAATACTTGTAATTGAAGATTTCCAGAAAGAAGAGTATCAATAATTAAATTATTTGATACTGGGTTTGGGTATATTTTAACACCTCTTCCTTCATCAATAGTTTCAATACCCAAAGTAGCAAAACTCCCTTCTTCGGAAAATACAGATCCTACAAAACCACTATCTATGGCTTGCACTTCAAAAGTAAAATTAGAATTTACCAAAGATGCTGGTACTTTATATTTATAGCTAGTATTTTGCATAGCATTGCCTAAAGCTGGTAGTTTCCGCCAACCATTAATTTCTGATGCCATGGGGCTTTTTAAATAGACTGACGAATTTGCCGGAATCTCTTTAATGGATACATTATATGACAAGCCACTGCTTGGGGTTTCTGCATCTGTACTTGGGTCCCAAGAAAGTGTGACTTCATTTCCATCTACAATAGCACTTAGGTTTGATGGTGCAGAAGGAAGGCTATTGCTTTGAGTATTATTGTTTACAAAAATTCTTGTACGCAATTCATTAAATCCTTTTCCTGTAAGCAAAACATCTAAATCACCATCATTATCAAAATCTGCCCAAGCTACTGAACCCAAAAAAATCGGAGGTAATCCAGCACTTATATCAGTAAAAGTAGCATTGCCATTATTTTTATAAATTTTTGAAAAATAAATAGAGTGGTGTCCTGCAAGTAAAACATCTAAATAGCCATCATTATCATAATCGCCCCAAGCTGCCGAAGACTCCCATGCTAGATCCAAACTTGCATTTATATCAGTAAAAGTGTCGTTTCCATTATTTCTAAATATTTTTGAAGCACTACTAGCCCATATGCTACCGGTAAGTAAAACATCTAAGTCACCATCATTATCGTAATCACCCCAAGCCGCCGAACCATACTGTACTCCTGTTAATCCAGCGCTAATAGTGGTAAAAGTAGCATCGCCATTATTCCTATAAATTTCTGAAATTTGTGTTCCGTACCCGGTTGCTCCTATAAGTAATATATCCAAATCGCCATCATTATCATAATCACCCCAAGCTACTGTAGATACCATAACCCCCGGCAAACCAGCATTAATATTGGTAAAACTAGCATCACCGTTATTTCTGTAAATTTCAGAAATTCGAACTTGACTACTTCCGCTCGCACTATTTCCTGTGATTAAAACATCTAAATCACCATCATTATCGAAATCGCCCCATGCTGCTGAACTTGACCAGACTCCTGTTAAACTTGCATTTATATTAGTAAAAGTATTATCCCCATTATTTCTATATATTGCAGAAACAGGTATCCCAGATGTTCTATTTCCTGTAAGTAAAATATCTAAATCACCATCACTATCAAAATCACCCCAAGCAACAGAGCTACTATATACTTGAAATAAACCAGCATTTATATCGGTAAAAGTACCATCACCATTATTCCTGAATATTGATGACATAAGATAACCACTAGACTGAAGTCCAGAAAGTAATACATCTAAATCACCATCATTATCGTAATCACCCCAAGCAGATGAGCTATAAGAAAGTCCTGGCAAGTTTGCAGTAGTGAGTTCTGTAAAAGTTTGTGCTTTTACTGTTTTAAAATTAGCAATTATTAAAAAAATTAAAATCTTGATGTGTAGCTGTTGGTTCATAGTTGTTATATTTTAGTTAACTAATTGAAATAGTTGATTCATGATTTTAAATTTTATAAAACGAGCCACAAAACATCTAACGGAATTTCATCTATCTTGGAAACTTCCATTTTCGCCAAAACGGTTTTACCTGTTTGTGTTGTATAAGTTTTAGTAACATTATATTTAATCATATTCCATCCTTTTTGAAGTTCGATGTCGTAAAAGGTGGTATCGGTATAATTTTCATCATCACGGCCAGTATAAACAGGAATACTGACAGAACCTTTTACTGACGCAGTATCTTCTGCAAAAAACCATCTTAAATAATACCCTATTGCAATATCGCCTTGACCGTAATTATATAACCAATTAGCTAATTCGGGGTTACTGGTGCAATAGACATAACCAAACTGTGCAGTTCCGTCTTCACTACCAGCCTCCAAATCTGGTAAACCTATTAAAACGGAAGCAGCATTTTCATAACTTATGCCTTCCTCGCCGCTTCCAAAGGTCGATTCAATGGTATTGAATTTCATTTCCCAGCCTTGAGGCGCTTTTTCTTTTGCTTTTTCTGCTGCTGTTTTTAAGTTGGATAAAAAAATTTCGTCAAGCGGAATTGTCATATTTCCGTCTGATGCAATGTTTCCCATTGTGATTTTTTCTCGCGATATATAATCGGAAAATAGCAATGGAACTTCTCCATTAGTCCAATTTGAAATGCTTCCTGTAATGGAATTTTGCGCATTAAAAGCCAGACTGATTAAAAAAAATAAAGTCATTATTGTGATACTGTTTTTTAAATTTTTCATATGAATTAGTTTAGTTGTATTGATCTAGCTTTTTTAAATTTTCAAAGTCGATATACGTCCACAACACATCTGCGGAATCTGGGCCTTCCAAAGTGATTCTGAATCTATTATTGTAAACAAATCGAATATCATTACGTTTAATGTTTGGTTGCAAAAACGCAATAGTTTTATAACCAGCTCTTTCTACATAGAAGTACTCGGTTTGTGGTGGTCCTTGGGGTTTTGCTTTATAGGTGTCAAAAAAATTCCGGATAATAGCACTAGAACCTACTCCATCTTGAATAAAAAAATTATAGCCCTTTTTTCCAATAGGCTTATACATACCTGATGCTAATTGACTGCTAACCTGAAGGGCATAATCACCAATTGGTTTATTGCCATGAATATCTTTAGGTAAGATTGCAAACAATTGATCGTTGGTTAATGGTGTTTTCTTTTTTAAAGCTTTATAAATGTCTTTTTCATTTTTGGTAATTTGTAAAGGATTAGTCAATACTTCTTCCTCCGTATTTTGAATAGCAGAAGAAATTGTTGTTTTGCTTTCTTCTTTTGGGCTGTCCTTACATGAAACTATAAGCATCAAAAGACTTAGTAAATAAATGTGGTTTTTCATATAGATTTGTTTTAATTAAATGATGGCATAGAAAAAGTTTTTGCATTTGGCATTGTTATGTTCTGTTCTTCATAGTAATAATGTATGTCTGCACCACTTTCAACTAAAGATTCCAGCCTTTTTTGACTATCAAAAGTGATTGTAAGTCTTCCTTCATAAATAAAAATTGTTTTTTCAGAACCAATACCACCACTAATTTTTTTCGCCTTCGGCTCTTTCTCTAGCATAGAAATAGTAACCTCAGCTGCAAAGGCAGGAATTTTGTGCATTACCGATCCTATATTCATCTTTAAGCCTGCAAAATCGATATTTATGGGAGCTAGTTTGGCTACTGTACCAAGCATTTGGCTCATCTTGGTTTTTATCCAGCCCTGCCCTGGGGCGTTCATATAAATATATCCTTCTTCATCAGAATACATTGTTACATTTTCAGCGGGATGAGTCATTTTAAGCCCATAATTATCGGCATCAAAAAACATATTAATTGTTCCGTCGGGTGATTTCATGACGATGCGCATATCAGAGCTCCCCGTGCTCACATTTATCATTTGGTAGCCATAATTTTCTTCGCTAAAATGAAAGAAGGCTTCCAGTTTTACCGAACTGTTTTTTTTCAGGTCTTTTTTCAGTTTCACGCCTTTAAAAGTAACTAGGGTTGTTTTTTCGTTTTGACCTGTTGTAACTTCTATGGTGTCATACGGATCATTATCTGGTAAAAAGGAAACATGATCTAGCACTGTAGTACCATCTACTTTTAATGAAAAACTCATGCTTTTTTCCTCTATTTCTTGAGCGGTGTAGCCCAAAAATTCTAAGGTAAAACTAGCTTCTTCGGGTCGGTTGTCTTCAAAAACACCTTCAAAAGGATATACTGTGCCTTCTTGTAGGTCTTTTTTAGTTTTTTCGTCTATAAAACTTATGGGTTCTATAATGTGCATGGCATTGCCCTTGGATGCCATTTTTAAGTAGTTATAAACCTCAACGGAATCGCCTCTTTCTTTTTCTTTTTTAAAATAGGGTATGTTTTTCTTTAGTTTAAGAGGCATGTTTTCGAATGCTGTAGGGGCGGTTTCCCCATATTGAAGCATTCTATCATACATATTATCAAAAGCCTTAAAGGCATCAATGGCATGAACAGTGTTCTGCCAATAAAAAAGCTGACCGTTTTGTAAAATATTGTCAAAGGTTATTTCGAGATCCCCTTGTTGCCCTAATTGGCATGAGCTAAATATAAATAGTTTGTTATTGACCTCTGGATAAGCGTCTGAAAAGAACTTTGGTATAAAAAATACTTCACCATATTCTAATGCTATTCCCCTAACGTTTTTACTTTTAATTAAATCAAGTAATTTTTGACGATCTTTAATTTTGTAGGTTATACCCGTAGAAATGTAGGTACGGCAATTACTTGATAGCTCTATGCCTCCTTCTGTTAGGTTGCAAGTTTTTCCACCATGAGAGGCAAAATGAACCACATCATAATCATTAAAAGACAAATAATCTTCAAACGAAACCTGCCGTTGGTTTTCTGTTTTGTTAGCCTTGTAGGTTACTCCTCCTTTATAATTTCTATTTTTAGGTAGTTTTTTTAATGGGACTAAAGGATCATCTTCTTCTCCAAATTGCCATGCGTAAGGCGATAAGATTAATGCTTTTTTATTTTGCCGATCTTCTCCACGTTGTGCTCCTACGACATTACTAGTGTTTTCCTCTATCGTCCTTTTGTTGAGTATCATTAGTGGGGGTATAGCTTTGGTTACAGAACCTCCTCTAGTCAATGATGAAAACTCTTTAAGTTTAATCAACATTGTTGGACCATTTTTAAGTCTGAAACTTAACAATTTGTCTCCTACACCAATTTCTTGGAGTTCTGGAATTTGCCTTAGTTCTTTTACCAATGCATCTACTGGTTTAAGTTTTATAGTATCTAAAATGGCAAAGCCTTTTTGAATGACTGAATCTGGCATTTTTGAGAAATCCTCTAAAACACCATTAACAAAGACGTCTTTTTCTTTTTTGCTATCATTGCACGAAAGCAAAAAAAAGGAAATTACGATTAGGAATAGGAGACGCATAGTTTTATAATTTAGTACGCGTTCATGTTTGGTTTTGCAGAAGAGGTTCTGTGACCTTTAACATATATACTTTTAGGTGTATGCTTAACTGGGGATTTATATTCTGCCAAGGTCATGTCATAATTCATATAGCCCGCAAAATCATTGTCTGTAGGATTACCAAAATAAAAAAGGAAACTTCCTTTGGCTCCTTGACTATCCAAGAAGGTTCCATTAAAAATCTTATTGTTAGTTATTCCTCTATCGTTAGTATTGTTCCCAGTTAAATCAGCGGTAATTAAAGTACCATCTTTAGTGTACGAAAATTTAGCTTCTATTTTTTGGTAACCTTTCACCCATACTTTAAATGTGCCGATATTATCGGTCTCCCATGTACCAGTCCAGTTTATTACAGGGTTGTTTTTTACATAATCCTTTAAAACCTTCTTTTTTTTATTCATTTCAACCTGTTGAACCAATGTTGGTGCAGTCGGTCGTTTCCCATTCCAATTATCAGGTTGCCAATCATCCTTACCTTCTACTTTATAATAGCCAACATATGATTTTTTATCGGTGGCAATCACAAATCTAAATTCCCCCATTTTGCCCATGCCTGTTCGGTCTAAACTATTTACAGTTCTTGTATAAAAACCTTTTAAATCACCATCAGAATTTATCTTTCCAGATAATTTGCCATTTGGGAAAACTCCAGTATAAGTACCTCTAGATTCTGTAATATTTAAATCTACTAAAGTATTGTTCCAAACAAGTCTTGTGTTCCATTTTCCAGTCCAATCATTTATTTGTGCCTGTGTTGTAATAGACATTAAGATCAGAATCCCAAATGCCGTTAAAATTTTAATTGATTTTTTCATGAGTATTTATATTTATGTTAGTCTTGAATTTTGCAGTTGAATTTTGATAATAGTCAGTCTATCGGATATAAAAAGATGTTTAGTTTTACCTAAATAATTTAATCTTTTTGAAATTTAAAGCTTAAGTCACCTGCATAATAGTCTAAATTGAATGCCGTTGGCAATACTTGAGCAGTTCCTCCTGCATAAGCATATCCCGTAATGCTAATATCTCCAACTGTAACAGGGTACGTAATATCTGCTCCATCTGTTCTCTCCCGGTTATACCAATCATTACTATTAAAAGTTATCATATATTCAGTACCCGCAGTTAGGCTTAATGTGCTAATGGCTTTTGTAGCCTCAACACCAGCGCTTGCAATATCAATTGACTCTGTTCTTAGTACAGTGGTTGTTGTTTTGTTCCAAATGGTAACTCTTGTTGCTATATGAGTATCGGGAATTTTTGCTGTAATAGCTGTGATTTTTCCATTTACAGCAGGAATAAATGTAATTCCAAATTCGTAATCTCCACTATCTACAATCTCATCAGTTACCTGGTTAAATCCTGTTCCAGTTAAATATTCTGTTAATGGGTTAACTTCTGGGTTTGGTGTAGGGTTATTGTCATCTTTACTACAATTAATTAATATAATTGTTAAGGCAAAAAATAATGCCGTTTTTGAAATAGTTTTTACTGGTGTCAATGTAAAATGTTTCATATAATTTTCTTTTTATAAATAATTATGATTCGTAATCGTTATTTAATAGCCTTAAAATTTTCTAAGACTAATTTTTAGGCGTTTTATCTTATATGTTTTATTAAAACGAACTGGTATGGATGCATCATCATTTTTGCTAAATGAAAATGAGAAACTTATTAGGAGTAATAGAATTTCAAGTTTTGATAATTTGTACCTTTTCAAATATTCTTGAACCATTCCATATATTTTTCTCCTAAAAAAGGCACTGCTCTTTCTTTACCGTTAATGGCATTCATTAATCCCATAATCCACATATAGAGAAGCACGAAAATGCCGACAATATTAATAATCCAACCTAATATGGGAATCATGCCAATAGCTCCTAATGCTAATCCTGTAAGTGCCAACCCAAAAGATTGTTTAATATGATAGGATGCAAAAGGCTCCTTTTTTTCATTGTTCATCACAAATGCGATGATTAATCCTATGAAGGTGATATAGGCTATAATGGCTATGTTTTTTCCTTCGCTAACTACTGCAGTTTTATTTTCTGTTGTTTCCATTTTATTAGTGTTAAATTTTAATAAACTCTACTCGTCTATTATTTGCTCTGCCTTTTTCGGTAGTATTATCATCTACAGGTTCGGTTGCTCCTTTGCCTATAAATTTTAATCGGTCGTATTCTATTTCAAACTCTTCCCAAAGAATTTGTTTTACCATTTGCGCTCTACTTCTTGATAAGTATTGGTTGGAATTATCATCGCCTTGACTATCTGTATGTCCAATAATTTGTAAATTGATTTTTGGATTATCTTTTAGCATTTTTGCTATTTCAGCCAAAATACCATACGACTCTTTTTTAACTGTAAATGCAGCTGTGTCAAAATAAATACCTGTTGTACTGAATTTTCCATTTTTTAGTAGAAGTGAACGTAAGTCTTCAGTAGACTCTGCAATTTTGAAGTTTGAAATACCAATAAAATGCCCTTTTTCAGTTAGCACATCCATCCCTTGTATAATAAAATACCTGCCAATATTAGCTTGTAATAAATTTGGGGAATCCACCATTTTTTCCTCATTTACCCACATTCGAAGCCTTTTTTTGTTCACTGCAATCGAAATATGAACCGTATTATTTAGATATTCTGTCATTTCTCTATCTATACGGCTACCAATTTTTACTTCAACTTCTCCTCCAAAATTTTCAACATTGCTTACTTTAAAACCATTATTGGAAAGCAAGATTTCGATATCTGCCAAGGAGCCTCCTGCTCCCATACTGTATGCTTTCTTAGTTAAGAATGCGAAAAACAGTTTGCTGTTAGGTTTGCCACTACCATAACCATTGTTGGTCAAATCAAATTCTATAGTATAGTTTTCAGGAAGCTTCTTTTCTAAAGCTGGCATATATCCAGATCGTCTTACAATTGACAACCATTTACCTTTAGAATCGCTAGTATTTACTACCTCTCCAGAACCTCCAGTTTCCCAATGTGCAGGAAAATCACCCAATGCATCAGTTTCAAAATCATCATAAAACAAAAGTTTGTTTCCTGGAACAAAAGTAAAGTTGCTGTAAACGCCAAAAGCTATTTGAGAACTTTCTTCATCTGTTTCAGAATATTCATTGCTTTCATCATTATTGTTGACTTGGTCATCATTTTGGTCTGATGATTTGTTTTTATCTTTCCTTCCATTATTACCTTCAAAAATGGTGTCTAAAGTGTTCGAGGTTTCCTCTGCTGCTTTATCAGAAGTTTTTTCAACAATTACATTTTCTACTTTTTGTTCAATCCTTTTTTTTAGTTTTTTTAAGAGTTGTGCATGAGAATTTGTAACGCTTAAAAGAATAGTAACTGTTGTTAAAATAATTTTTGATTTCATGATTGTAAGTATTAGTTTATTAATACAATTTATTTACAATCAAATGTAAAATGATAAATAAGAACAAGTTTCTACCCATGTAACAAAGTATAGAACTATTGTAACATTGAATAATAAAAATAACTATTGAAAGTTAGTTAATGTATTCTGAAGGTGTTTTGCCGTAGGTTTCTTTAAAACATTTTATAAAATAAGAAGGAGTGTTGAAACCAACCAAATAGGCAACTTCATTAACTGTTTGGTTTGAAGTTTTTAAAATTTGTATAGCCTGAATTAAACGTTGAGACCGAATAAAAGATGAAGTATTTAAACCAGTATAAGCCAGTAATTTTCTGTGTAATTGCATTCTACTAAGACCAATTTCTTTACTAAAAAAGTCTGGGTTAAAATCAGGACTGTTTAAATGCTTGTCTAACACTATTTTTACTTTGTTTAAAAAAACTTCATCTGAAGAAGTTATGGCTATATCTTTAGGCTTAAAAAGCACGTCTTTTTTATATCGTTCTTGAAGGTTTCTTCTGCTTTTAATAATGTTTTTAATTTTTACTTGAAGTGTTTTTGGATTAAAAGGTTTTGTGATATAATCATCAGCACCACTTTGTAATCCACTTATTTCATTAAAGTCACCACTTTTTGCAGTAAGCAAAATTATGGGGATATGAGAAGTAAGTTCGTCATTTTTTAAAACGTTACATAATTCCACACCATTAATATGCGGCATCATAACGTCTGAAATTATAATATCAGGTATATGGTTTAACGCCATATTCATACCCTCTTTTCCGTCTTTAGATTCTAAAACATGATAATTTTCTGTTAGTAACGATACTATATAATCTCTAATATTTTTATTGTCATCAACAACCAATATAATCGGTTTGTTTTTTGTTGGTTTTATTTCTAAATCTATGGTTTTTTCAACAACATTATTTTCAGATTCAACTACTTTTTCACTTGAAGAAAATGCGCTTTCGGTTATTGGAATCGTTATTTGAAAATGAATTTTTTTATCATTTATAATGTTAGTTTCAATTGTGCCATGCATTAAATGCACCAATTCTTTAACCATCGAAAGTCCTATTCCTGTACCTTCATTTTGATTCTGAACTTGATAAAACCTTTCAAATAATTTATTAAGATCTTCCTTTTTTAAATTCTCCACGTCATTGGTTATTGACAAAACCAATTCTTTGTCATCCTTAATAAATCCTGCGAAGGCTATTTCCCCAAAAGGGACAGTGTATTTTAAAGCATTAGAAAACAGGTTGTTAATTATTTTATCGAGTAAATCAGCATCAAACCAAGCTCTTTGCATTGTGCTAATAGATAAGTTTAGCTTTAGTTTTTTTTTGTTTGCCAAGAACTTAAAAGAATCTGTAGATGCTCTCAAAAAAGATTCTAAATTTCCTTTTTCTACATTAATTTTAACAACGCCAGCATCTAACTTTGATAACTCAAGCATTTGGTCTACTAATTCAATAAGTCGGTTTGTGCTTTTTTGTATTAATTCTAAATCTGGTTTTGCTTCGTTATCTAAAGTTTCATTTTCCATTAATTTTAGTAATGGGCCATTTATTAAAGTTAATGGTGTTCTAAACTCATGAGATATATTTGAGAAAAAATGAGATTTTATTTTGTTCAATTCCTTTTCCTTTGCTGCAATTTTAATTTTATTTCTAAAAACTAAAAACGCCAGAATAGCAATAGTTAAAATTAAACCCACAAACCCTAAATAGTAGTATTCTTGTTTTATTGCTATTTCATTTTTTAATGAAAGTATCTCTATTTCTTTTTCTTTTTTCTCTGTTTGAAATGCTGTCTCTACTTTTAATATATCCTGATCAAGTTTTGTTTGTCTTTCTAATTCTGCATTTTTAATGGTTTCGTTTAATAAGTTGATTGCTTCTTCATAATTTTTATTAGAAGTCTCAATCTCAGCTAATCCTTTATAAATTCTTCTTAAATAGTCATAATTTTTTTCTTCCTTACATAATATTTCGGCTTCTCTATAAAATAATTCGGCATTTTTATAATCTTTAAAATACAAATAAGCATCTGCCAACCTATAAAGTGCATTTGTGTAATGCTGCTTGTTTTGTGGTAGTTTTGAAATTTCCACTGCTTTTAAAAAATCCTTTTCAGCTTCTTTAAATTTATCTAAATGTTTGTAACACAAACCCCTTTTTATGTAGGTTGAAATTGATTTATTATCTGGGACTGTAAACGATTCATAATAAGATATTGACTTGTTCAATAAAGGAATTGCCTTGTTGTATTCTTCTGTAATCATATATTGTTGAGCAAGGTTTGATTCCATAACAGCAATATTACTAGGGAAACCTAATTTAATTGCAATATCATAGCTTTTAGAAAAATACTCAATTGATTTATCAAACCGTTTTATCCTTTCCATTACATAGCCTATATATTCTAAGCTATTAGCGTGCTTTTCTGTATTAGTCAAACTGCTAGTTATAGTGCAAATTTTTTCGGCTTCAATATAATATTCAAGGGCCTTATTAAAATCACTTTTAAAAAAAGAAACATTACCAATAGCCAATAAACCTGTAACTATTACATTGGAATCATTTGATTCTTTTGCAAGTTTCACGCCTTTGTTTAAATATAAAAGTGCAGAATCTGCCTGAGTTGCATTATAACGATATCCCAACCTAATATAATGATTAGCAACTCCTGCTTTATAATTTAACTTTTCTAGTTCTTTAATAGCATCCAAATGTTCTTCAATAGCTCTTTTTTTAGAAACATTAATTCCAAACCAATTTGCAAAATTTACGCGAGTATTAGAAATGCGCTTTGGTGTTTGAGCTTTACGTGCATAAAAAAGACTCTTAGTTAAATTATTAAAAACTGAATCTTTTTGGATATGTAAATTTGATAATGTTAAATATTCAACTGCCTTTGTTGAATCAGATTTCGTTTTTACAATAATTTGATTTATGGAATCTATCTTTTTAATATTTTGAGAAAACCCTAATAATGGAATTAATATTAATTGCCATAAAATTATTTTTCTCATTTCTTTTTTTTTTAAAACTATAAAATCATTTTGTGTAAATGTTAAATTTTAGAATATATTTTTTGTTTAGAAAAATATTGATTCAAATTTTTCCAATTCCAATAATAAAAGGTTCGACTTTTTCCTGTTTGCTCAACTAAACAAGACTCACACACATTTTGTTTTTAAGTTTTTTATCTATACATGGGTTAATAATGGACAAAATATGAAAACAAAAAATCTAACTAATTGAAATACAATTAATTAGAGTTTTATAGTGGAGAAGATGGGGCTCGAACCCACGACCTCTTGGCTGCCAGCCAAGCGCTCTAGCCAACTGAGCTACATCCCCAAAAAATTATTTTAATTCACTTAAAACTAAAACAGGAATTGAACTTGAAAAATCCTTTTTCAAAATTACATTTTTTTCCCATTTTTTTGTGAAAAATCCTCTTTTACGTCTTACCACACATAACATATCTGGATTGTGCGATTCATAGTGCCTTAATACACCTTGAAATGTTGTGGCATTTTCTGTAGTTGAAATGTCATCAACCAATGCGGATAATTCCTCATTCACATCAAAATCTCCTTCTTTGTGAAAAGGTGTTTTTACTAACAGCAAATCAATTTTACACTTAAACTTTTCTTTTAAAGCTTTAAGAGATTCTAAAGCGTTCTCCTTTTTAATAATAGCCGATTTCATAGCCATTAATATATTGTGAATAGGCTCAAAAATATATCCTTCAGGCACAATCATTGTTGCTGGACCATTCATTTGTTTTATAATTTTACCTGATGTTTCACCTAAAAAAACTTCATCATTTACTGAATTAGTTCTAGGTTGTATTAAAACCAAATCAATATTAGCTATTTTACAAACCAATTCCAATGTGTTAACAACCTTTCCTTTTAATGCTTTTGTAACAACCTCAACATTTTTTGTGTCTATCTTAGAGATTAACTCATTCAAATAATCTTTGCTTTCACGCTCCAAAATATGATCTAAATTTATCATCGTTCCAGCTTTTGTAAACACTTTGTAAATATGAACAACATAAAGTTTAGCTCCAAAAGCTTCTGCAAAATCAACAGCGTATTGCAAATGGCTTATTGTATTATTTGAAGTCCCAACTGGTACTAATATATTTTTCATTAGGTGAAATTTTAAAAATTAAATTTACAATAAAATGTTATGCAAAAGTAATCATTTAAATGATTACTAAATAAATCAAACAAACAGCAAAAAGAATATATTATGCTTTATTAAAAAAGCCTAAATTTGAAAATAATTTTTAAATTAATGATATTAATAACCATTCTTCAAGACATTAATATAGAAGATAAAATAAAAAATGCTCCTGATTCTAATTATGAAATAGGCGTTTTTATTGGCTCTATGCTACCATTTGTAATTTTAGTGGCTATTGCTTATTTGATTTATAGATATAATAAAAATAGAATAAATAAAGACTAATGGAAACTTTAAAATTTATAGCCGGTAGAGGATTATTCCTTTTACTTGGTTTGGCACTAATAATCATATTTTTTTTCAACAGAAAAAAAAGAAGATAGTATCTTTACAAGATAAATAACACTGTTAATGAGCAATATTCGTATTACTAAACAATTTTCTTTTGAAACAGGTCATGCTCTATATGGCTATGATGGTAAATGTAAAAATGTTCATGGGCATAGTTATAAATTATCTGTTACAGTAATAGGCAAACCAATAAAAGACAACTCGAATGTAAAATTTGGGATGGTTATAGATTTTGGCGATTTAAAGCATATTGTGAAAGAAGAAATTGTTAATGTTTTTGACCATGCAACGGTTTTTAATAAAAACACACCGCATGTTGAGTTAGCCAAAGAGCTTGAAGAAAGAGGCCACAATGTGTTATTGGTAGATTATCAACCAACAAGCGAAATGATGGTGATTGATTTTTCAAATAAAATTAAAAAACGTTTACCAAATCATATAAAACTTCATTCTTTAAAACTTCAAGAAACAGACACCTCTTTTGCAGAATGGTACGCTAGTGATAATGAATAACAGTAACGATATAACTATTTCAGAAGGAAAAAAGATTTACTTCGCTTCAGATAATCATCTTGGAGCGCCAACATATGAAATTTCATTGCCTCGAGAACAGAAGTTTGTTGCCTGGTTAGATGAGATTAAAAAAGATGCCACTGCGATTTTTCTTTTAGGTGATTTGTTTGACTTTTGGTTTGAATATAAAACGGTTGTGCCAAAAGGGTTTACCAGAACCTTGGGGAAATTGGCCGAAATTAGCGATTCTGGAATTCCTATTTATTACTTTGTAGGAAACCATGATTTATGGATGACTGATTATTTTAAAACAGAATTTAGCATTCCAGTGTTTCATCACCCTCAAGAATTTAAATTCAATAATAAAACTTTTTTTATTGGACATGGCGATGGTTTGGGTCCAGGTGATAAAGGTTATAAACGTATGAAAAAAGTGTTTACCAACCCTTTTTTTAAATGGCTTTTCAGATGGCTCCATCCTGATATTGGTATGCGAATTGCTCAATATTTATCAGTAAAAAATAAATTGATTTCAGGTGATGAAGATGCTAAATTTCTAGGAGAAGAAAATGAATGGTTGGTGCAATACAGTAAGAAAAAATTAAGCGAAAAACATAGAGATTTTTTCATTTTTGGTCACCGTCATTTACCTTTAGAAATCAACCTTACAAATACATCAAAATACATCAATCTTGGTGACTGGATTGGTTACTACACATATGGTGTTTTCGATGGAGAAAAGATGGAATTGAAAAAATATTAATCTTTCTGATGATCTTCAATATCCTTTGTTAAATCTAACTTTCTGAACGAAGGAGATACAATTCCTGTAGTAACAACAGTAATTAAAGTCATGGTTCCACCAAAAACAACTGCAGTAACTGTTCCCATAAGTTTGGCGGTTAAACCACTTTCAAAAGCACCAAGTTCATTGGAAGATCCAACAAACATAGAGTTAACCGAAGCTACTCTACCTCGCATATGGTCGGGAGTTTTAATTTGTAAAATAGTTTGTCTAATCACCATGGAAACACCATCTGTCACTCCGCTAAAAAATAACGCCAAAACCGAAATCCAGAAAACTGAAGATAATCCAAAAACAATAATGCAAACTCCAAAACCAAAAATGGCTCCTAAAAGTTTCATTCCTGCATTTTTGCTTATTGGTAAATAAGCAGTAATCAGCATCGTTAAAAAAGCACCAACAGCTGGTGCCGCTCTTAATACTCCAAATCCTTCTGAACCTACTTTTAAAATATCCTGTGCAAAAACAGGTAATAAAGCAACTGCGCCACCAAATAAAACAGCAACCATATCTAAAGTTAAGGCTCCTAAAATCGCTTTTGTTTTAAAAACAAACTGAACACCTTCTTTTAAACTTTGAATTACAGGTTCTCCTAATTTTGGATTAAGTATAGGTTTTTTCTTAATCTGTAACACAATGATTAATGATAAAAAAATCAAGCTGAAAATGATACAAAGAGACCAGTGCACTCCTATCCAACCAATAGAAAATCCTGCAAATGCAGGACCTAAAACTGATGACATTTGCCATGTAGAACTGCTCCAAGTAGCTGCGTTGGCGTATGATTTTTTAGGAACAATAAGTGCTATTAATGAGAAAATAGTAGGCCCAAAAAAGGAACGTAAAAACCCACCAAAAAATACTAAGGCGTATATTGAATACAAAATGGTTTTGGTGCTCCATGTTGAAACAATAACAGGCCATGTAAGTAAAAACAACCCTAAACTAATTAATGAAAAGGCAGCTATACAAGTTGCCAAAAGATTACGCTTTTCTTTTTGATCTACAATATGGCCAGCAAACAGTGCCATTGTTAATGCCGGTATAATTTCCATTAAACCAATAAGACCGAGTGATAAAGGATCTTTGGTAAGACTATAGACTTCCCACTCAATCACAATAAATTGCATAGACCAACCAAACACTAATACAAACCTTAACAATAAAAATATTTTAAACTCTTTAATTCTTAAAGCTGCATAAGGGTCATTTTTTGTCATAAATCTGTTTCTTGGTCTTTAATATCTCTTAATTTTAATTGCAAGCTAGTATTACCATTCCATTCATTTTCATCAATTGAGTAAACAGCTTTAAATTCTTTTTTGTTCGTGATTATATCTATTTTATCTCCCATTCCAAAGCCAATGGCAACCAAGCTATTTGCATTTGGTTGAGTAACTGTTATTCTTAAATGGGTCTTGTCATCACCAACACATTTGCCATAACCGGTATCTTTCAAATTTTCAGTCATAAAAACCGGAGTCATATTCCCAGGTCCAAAAGGGGCAAATTGTTTAATAATTCTATAAAACTTTGGTGTAATATCATTTAAATCAATATTACTATCAATCTTAATTTCTGGTATTAATAGAGATCTGTCAATGGTTTTTGAAACCTCATCTTCAAATGCTTGTTTAAAAGCCTCATAATTTTCTTCTTTAAGCGTTAATCCGGCAGCATATTTATGACCCCCAAATTGTTCGATATATTCGCTGCAAGCTTCTAAAACATTATAAATATCAAAATCCCTAACAGAGCGTGCTGAAGCTGCCAATTTATCTCCACTTTTTGTAAATACTAAAGTGGGTCTGTAATATGTTTCGGTAAGTCTAGAAGCAACAATTCCAATAACGCCTTTATGCCAATCTTCTTGATAAACAACCGTTGTAAACTTATTTTGCTCTCCATTTTTTTCAATTTGAATAAGTGCTTCTTCAGTAATACGTTTATCCTCTTCTTTTCTGTCTGAATTATAATTGTCAATTTCACTGGCATGCTGAAGTGCTTTGTCATATTCTGTCTCTACCAATAAAGTCACTGCAAAATTACCATGCTGCATTCTGCCAGCTGCATTAATTCTTGGTGCAACTATAAAAACTACGTCAGTAATAGTAAGTTCTGTTTTATTAACACACTCAAGAATGGCTTTTATTCCTGGTCTGGGACTACTGTTTATAACCTGCAAACCAAAATATGCCAATACCCTGTTTTCTCCAGTAATGGGAACAATGTCTGCGCCAATAGCAGTAGCTACCAAATCCAGATACTCCACTAAATCTTCAATTGATTTTCCTTCGTTAGATGCAAGTGCTTGGATTAGTTTAAAGCCTACTCCACAACCACATAATTCATCATAAGGATAATGGCATTCGTCCTGTTTAGGATCTAAAACTGCAACAGCATCTGGAACTTCACTTCCAGGTCTGTGGTGGTCACAAATAATAAAATCTATACCTAATTCTTTAGCATAAGCAACTTTATCAACCGATTTGATTCCACAATCTAAGGCTATAATAAGTGTAAAATCGTTTTCTAAAGCAAAATTTATTCCTTTATAAGAAATTCCATAGCCTTCATCATAACGGTTTGGAATATATGTTAAGACAAGCTCAGATCTTGTTTTTAAATATGAAGACATTAAAGCTACCGCAGTTGTTCCATCAACATCATAATCACCATAAACCAAAATATTTTCTTGATTAGCTATTGCCTTTTCAATACGCGCAACTGCTTTATCCATATCTTTCATTAAGAACGGATTATGCAAATCGTCTAAACTAGGCCTGAAAAACTTTTTAGCTTCCCCATAGGTTTCTATGCCTCTTTCTAAAAGCAACGTTGCAACAATAGAATCTACTTGAAGTGCTTTTTGCAAAGCTTCAACTTTTAACGAATCTGGTTTAGGTTTAAGTGTCCAGCGCATTTAAATAATTAATGTTTGAATACTGCTTTAGGATTATTGATTGTGAAAAAGGGTCTTAATATTTAATTCTGCAAACTGACGAAACATCTCCATAACTCCACAGTACTTTTCTACTGATAAATCAACCGCTTTTTGAAGTTTTTCTTCTTTCAGTTCCTTTCCAAAAAAATGAAACTCCATGGTTACCTTATCGTAAAACTTTGGGTGTTCTTCAGTAAGATTGGCGTCTATTTCAATTTTAAAATCATCAACTTTTAACTTCATCTTTTTTATTAAAGACGCAACATCTAAGCCTGAACATCCTGCAAGTGCAGACAACATCAAAGCTTTTGGTCTGTACCCTTCTCCATGTCCATCATTTTCTGGCCCAGCATCTATAAATAAATTATGCCCTGATGGATTAGTGCTTTCAAACTTCATGTTGCCTTTCCAGATTGTTGTAATATGAATTGACATTTCTATTATTTTTTAATTTTTACTTATCAAAAATACTATATATATACTTAAAACAAACATCATACAAGTTTACATTTGTACAATTTTAACAGATGTTTTATAATTATAAATTTATATCTTTAAATTTCGTTTAGCTTTCTCAATATAAGTATTAATAAAAGTCAAATTCTTCTATATGAAATATTTTACTATTTGCTTAAGTCTGTTTCTATTGTTTTCGTGTGGTACTTCAAAAAAAATTGTTTCAAAACCTGTTGTTTTTGATGACCAAAGAAAACAGTTAACCTTAGAATATCTTGATAATCGTTACGGTTTAAAACAAGAGTCACCAACTATTACTCCAAAAATGATTGTATTACATTGGACGGCTATTCCAACTTTTGAAAAAACATTTGAGGCTTTCAATAGTTCAACTATACCTAATCAGAGGCCAGATATTAAATCTGTAAGCGGATTAAACGTGTCGTCTCAATTTGTAGTAGATCAAGACGGAACTATTTATAGTTTGATGCCAGAAACAACCATGGCAAGACATGTTATTGGTTTAAATTATTGTGCCATTGGTGTTGAAAATGTTGGTGGAACAAAGGATATGCCTTTAACAAAAAGGCAAATAAAGGCTAATATTTGGTTGGTAAAATACCTTGCTAAAAAATACAATATTGAATATTTAATTGGTCATTATGAATACACAAATTTTGAAGGAACAGATTTATGGTTAGAAAAAGACTCCAATTACAGAACAGAAAAAACTGATCCGGGTGAAGATTTTATGATAGCCGTAAAAAAAGGAGTTAAAGGACTTCACTTAAAATATGCACCTAAAAAATTCAGTATTTAACATGAAACACATTTTAGTATTTTTAGTATTGTTAATTACAACATCTGTTGTTGGCCAAGACAATGATATTACCTCTAATTTATACGAAACTTACAACAAGTATAAAGAGCCTACAATAAGCAAAAGGCGCATAAAACATAAAGATTTACAGCCACTAATTGCAAAACTTAAAAGCAATTCAAAATATACCGTTAAAAAAGTAGGTCGGTCTATTGAAGGTAGAGATTTAACCTTAATTAGTATTGGTTCGGGGAAAACCAATGTGTTTTTATGGTCTCAAATGCATGGAGATGAACCTACTGCAACACAAGCTATTTTTGATATTTTTAATTTCTTTAATAGTCCAGATTTTTTAGAAGAAAAGGAAGCTATTTTAAGCAATGTAACGCTTCACTTTTTGCCTATGCTAAATCCTGATGGCGCTGAAAAATTTACACGTAGAAATGCTTTGGGAGTTGATATGAATAGAGATGCTGTAAGTTTACAATCGCCAGAAAGTCAAACTTTAAAACGTATAAGAGATAGCCTCAATGCTGATTTTGGATTTAACTTACATGATCAAAGTACCTATTATAACGCAGAGCACACAGATAAACCTGCAACTATTTCATATTTAGCACCTGCATACAATTACGAAAAAGATATAAATGAAGTACGCGCAAATGCTATGAAAGTTATTGTTTTCATGAATAGTATCATTCAAAAATATGCACCTGGTCAAGTAGGTAGATATGATGATGCTTTTGAGCCAAGAGCTTTTGGCGATAACATTCAAAAATGGGGAACAAGTGCCATTTTAATTGAATCTGGAGGATATAAAAATGACAAAGAGAAACAGGAAATCAGACGCTTGAATTACGTTTCAATTCTGTCTGCTATTTACAGTATTGCCAAAGAAAATTATAAAAGTATTACCATTGATGACTATGAAAAAATCCCTGAAAATGATCGAAAATTATTTGATTTAAAAATCATTGGGGCAACGTACAATTTATTAAACCATGATTATAAAATCGACCTTGGTATTAATCTTTTAGAAATGGATAATGATACCCATTCTAGCTATTACAATATAGCAAAAGTTATGGACCAAGGTGATTTATCGACCTATTATGGCTATAACACTTTTGATGCCAGTGGTTATAAAATTGTTGAAGGGAAAGTGTATCCAAAAACATTCAAGTCTGTTGATGACATTTCAAATATTGATGTTTTTGAGCTTTTAAAATCCGGCTATACTTATTTGCAAATAGATGAATTGCCTAAAAATAAAAAAGACACATCTATACCAATAAATTTAATCAAAACAGGCTATAAGGTGCCTAAGCTTGTATTAATGCCTGGAGCTAATTCTACATTTCTGTTACAAAAAGGAAATACTATTGAATTTGCCGTTATTAATGGTTTCCCTATTAATTTAAAAACAAAAGAAAGTCATTTTAAAAATGCCTTGATTTATAAATAATCGGGTTTAGTAATTATCACGAAGTAGTTCAAAAACAGATTGCATTCTCTTTTTTACTTCATTGGTAGGTGTTTTATAATGATTATTCATGAAACTAAAAATTAATGTTTCTCCTGAATTTGTTACTAAGTAACCGCTAAGTGAATAATTATTGCCAACAGTTCCTGATTTAGCATGAATATACGGATTTGAAACACCTGAATAATATTTTTTTAATGTGCCAGATTCACCTCCAACTGGGAACAAATTATATAAGCGTTCTTTAGGAATTTCGTCATACAACTTTGACAGTACTTGGACAAAAGATGTTGGTGTAAATAAATTATATCTACTTAATCCAGAACCATCTACCCAACGAGGTTTTTGCTTTAAATCCTTAAGTTGATTGTTTAAAACATAGTCTCTCATTTTACTTGAACTCAAAGTATCAGACAAAGTTGAAGATGCCATAATTAATATTTGTTCCGCTAAAAAATTATCACTTACTAGCATCATTCTTTTATACAGTGTATCTGATGGAACACTGTATGCAATATGTTCCATCTTTTCTCCAGAATAATTAGACAAGACAACTTTATTTGGTAATATGTCATTCCATAATTTAGACACTAACATGGTATCAATTACCATAGGAACTTCTATAGTATCTCTTTCCTTTGTATTATAATAAAAAGAGTTTTCGTTATAACTTCTATGTTTTTCATTTTCAGAAAATTGAATATCTTCTTTTAAAATACTTGGAGTACTTTGTAAACTATCATTATTACTTATTGTAACAACATTTCCATACATTGGAAAACTGGTTCGTTCTGGACTAAAATACGTGTAGTAATCTTCCCAAGCCCAACCTGGTCCAAATTTGTCATCCGATAAATTATTCAAAACCAAATTTACTTTTTTATAATTTTTGGCCATTTTTAAAGCGGTGCTGTCATTAAAAAAAGTGTGCAAAAAAGCAGGGTTTCCAGTTCCTAAAATAGTAATAGTGTCGTTTTGAATTGTGTACTTAAATGCTGGGATTTGTTCTGGTAATGTGTGTAAAGCTGTATATAGTGTAAATATCTTAGTGTTGCTAGCTGGAGTAAAATACTTGTCAGCGTTATATTTAAATACGGTGTCGTGAGTTTTAGGATTGTAAACCAATAGTCCGGTAAATTGATTGTTGTAAAAACTATCATTGAAACTTTTGGTTATATTTTTAGAAATATAGGCTGATTTACAACTAAATAAAGCAGAGATAAAAAGAGTTAATAAAAGTAATTTTCTAAACATTATTTAAAGTTAAATGATAGTTATGTCAATGGCCTTTAATTCGTTAAAAATTTTATTACCAGGGTCAATATCAGAAACAATAACATCAATTTTTTCAATAGGAACAACAGTATATCTTTTAGCTGTCATTATTTTAGTACTAATACACATAACTACCACATAATTAGATGCGTGTATCATGCTATCCTTAATTCGAGATACTTCCCAGTCGGGTTCTGTTAATCCTTTTGTAATATCTATACCTTCTGTACCCATAAAGCAAATATCAGCGCTTATATGATAAATTGAATTTACCAAATCTACACCAACAGTTACTTGAGCCGCTTTATTTAATTTTCCTCCAATAAAAATAACTTCTATTAAAGGATGATGAGATAGTTCTGCCGCAATAGGCAAGCTATAAGTATAAACTGTCGCATTAATTTCTGGAGGAATAATTTTGGCCAATTCTAAATTAGTTGAGCTTCCGCTCATAATAATGACTTGACCATCACGAATTAGTTTTACAGCTTTTTGTGCAATCTTCTTTTTTTCTTCAATATCAGCAACGCTTCTTTCATCATAAGATAATGCTCTGTTCTCTTTTAATAAAGCTCCTCCGTGTACTTTATATATTAAATTCTTAGACTCAAGTTCTTTTAAATCTCTTCGTATAGTATCTTCTGAAACCAGCAATTCTTCGCTTAATTTAATAGATAAAACCGTTTTATTTAGTTTTAACTTATCTAAAATTATTTGATGTCTCTCATGTTTTAACATATTCCTTAAATAATATTTTATAAATATGCGATAAACAAATTAATTTTGCAAAAAAAATGCATAAACACGCTAAAAACTGCATTATTTTACTATTTTTGGATATCTAACAATTCAAATTCAACCATATGAAAAAAAAAACTACCCTTTCTTTTCTTGTTTTTTTTACAGCTGCTTTTAGTTTATTGTTTTCGCAAAACATAACTGTAAGCGGTACTGTTACTGACGCTTCAAGCGTTCCGTTACCAGGTGTAAATATTCAAGTTAAAGGATCCAAAATTGGAACTTCAACAGATTTTGATGGAAATTATAAAATTTCAGCAAGTCAAGGTGATGTATTAATTTTTTCCTTCTTAGGCTTTAAAACTAAAGAAGTAACTGTAGAAGGTGCTTCTTTAAATTTGAGTTTAGAAGAAGATGCAAGTAAACTGGACGAAGTAGTTGTTACTGCTTTTGGAATTCAAAGAGAAACTAGAGAGCTAGGTTACTCTGTAACTCAAGTTAAAACAGAAGATATTAATCTTTCTGGACAATCAAATGCTATTGCAGGTTTACAGGGTCGAGTAGCTGGTGTACAAATCAGTCAGACTTCTGGTTCATCTGGTGGAGGTATAGATATCTTGATTAGAGGTGTGACCTCTATGAACCCCGACAGAGACAATCAACCTCTTATTATTGTTGATGGTTTAGCTTTAAATAATGACACATTCTCAGGGAGTGTTCTTCCTAGTGCAGGATCAAACTCGCCAAGTAGCTCAGAGCAGTTCTCATTTTCAAATAGAGCTGCTGATATTAACCCAGAAGATATTGAAAGCTTCAACGTGTTAAAAGGTGCCGCCGCAACTGCATTATATGGTGTAAGAGCTGCAAATGGAGCAATCATAATAACGACTAAAAAAGGTAAAAGTGGTAAAG
Source organism: Gaetbulibacter sp. M235 (assembly GCF_043876835.1). Lineage (NCBI taxonomy): Bacteria > Pseudomonadati > Bacteroidota > Flavobacteriia > Flavobacteriales > Flavobacteriaceae > Gaetbulibacter > Gaetbulibacter sp. M235. Next base: position 50,328 of record NZ_JBAWJZ010000008.1, on the reverse strand, counting down.
CTAAAGTAGGAATAACTGCTTCTACCTCTTTTAGAAACATAAACAAAACGCCTGAGTTACAAACAACCTATCGTGAAGGATTTGGTGGTTTGCCAAGAGCGTTATATACCCCAGAAACTGAAAGCGGTTTTACGCGATTAGGTGGAACTGTTTTTTATGCTTGGGGACCAAAATTTTCTGATGACTCAGCTACTTTAGCAGATGGAACAGTAGTTGACTTAACTGGGGACAAATTTTATAGTCCATATGATTTATTTAGAACTGGCATTAACACACAAGTTAACTTTAACATAAGTGGAGCCAATGAAAAATTAGATTATTTCTTTTCTGTAGGTAATGATAGTGAAGAAGGTGTGTTACCGAATACAGATTATGATAAAACAACTCTTAGATTTAAGAGTGGTTATAAAGCAACTGATAATTTTAATATAAACACGTCGATTGCTTATACCAATGCTGGAGGTAACAGAGCAAACGGTGGTGATAAATCTGTATTTAGTTCATTATCTTATTATGCTGGTACATTCCCAATTAATGATTATCAAAACGCTGATGGTTCTCAACGTAACTATTCTTTTGGAGTTATTGACAATCCAAGATATTTCTTAGAAAAAAGTCCTTTAAAGGATGATGTAAACAGATGGGTTGGAAATATAACTTTAAATTGGGCTCCAAAAGACTGGATCAATGTTACCTATGCCGCACAAGTTGATAATTATTCTGATAAAAGAAATCGTTTTGTTGCACCAGATTTAGATACTGGTACCCAAGTTGGAGGATTTATTGTAAATCAAAATATCAACTTTTTGGCTTTAGAGTCAAACTTATTAGTGGCTTTAACTAAAGATTGGTCTGACGATTTAAAAACAACCTTAACTTTAGGAAACCAAGTATCCGATTCAAAACGTGATTACTCATTTATAAGAGGAGAAACCTTAAACGTTCCTGGTATTAACGAATTAGCTAATACCATAAATACATTTGCCGGTAATGATATTACACAATTAAGAAATGTTGGTGTTTTTGGTGAATTAAAAATTGATTATAAAAACAAATTATTTTTAACTGTTACTGGTAGAAATGACTGGATTTCAACACTTCCAAAAGATAATCGTTCTTTCTTTTATCCATCTGTAAGTTTAGCTTATGATGTTCATGATTTGTTTGATAAAGACAGTAACTTCTTTACATTTGGTAAATTAAGAGCATCTTGGGCAGAAGTTGGAAAAGGACCTCTTTTTGGACAAGTAGGGCACTATTTTATTGTTGATGGCAATTTCCCTTTTGGTGGTGCTGGTGGTTATAGATCAAGTACCGCACTAGGAGATACCAACATAAAACCAGAAAGAAACCGTTCTACCGAAATTGGTGCTGATTTACGTTTCTTTAAAAACAGAGTACGTTTAGATTATGCATATTATAAAACAAGAGTAAAAGATCAAATATTTACTCAAGGTACTGCTTATTCAACAGGTTTATCTGGAATTGTAAGAAACGCAGGAGATTTTGAAACATTTGGCCATGAACTTTTAATATCAGCAGATATCATTAAAAATGAAAACTTTACTTGGGAAACCACTTTAAACTGGTCTACTAATGAAGGTAAAGTATTATCATTGCCAGATGATATTGAAAGTTTAATCTTTGCAGATTCTGGTTTTGCCGGAGTTACCTCTGAAATTAGAGATGGTGATAAAATGGGAACCTTATATGGCTATAAATGGCGTTATGAAAATGGACAACGTTACATTGATGCTAATGGTTACCCAGTTATAGATACTTCAGAAAAAGTAAAAGTAGGAAATGCATTCCCTGACTTTATTGCGTCTATAGGCAACAATTTTACCTATAAAAACTTCAGCTTTAATTTCTTGCTTGAGTGGAAAAAAGGAGGCGACTTGTACGACGCTGGAAGACGAAACTCTATTAGAAATGGTATTTTAAAATCTGTTGAATTAAGAGATGAAATGGTAGTTTTAGATGGTGTTATGGACGATGGTAGTGGCGGTTTTGTACCAAACACAACTGAAGCTTTGATTGATGCTAACTATTATAGAAATTCAAATCGATACAACAGAGCAGCAGAAATTTTGGTTCAGGATGCTTCTTGGGTTAAACTACGTAACATTGGTCTTTCTTACAACTTTAAAGGGAACATCCTAAAAACGTTACATGTAGATAATTTATCTGTGTCTGCAAGTGCTCAAAACATCTTGATATGGACACCATGGGATGGATATGATCCTGAAGGAAACCAATACAGCGCAGGTAGTAATGTCTATGGGTTTACTGGTTTAAGTACACCAATAAGCGAGAGTTATTCATTCAGTGTTAAATTAGGATTTTAAAAAAACATAAAATGATGAAAAAATATATAGCAAAAACAATAATTATAGGATTGCTTATCATTGGCTTTACTGGATGTAGTGATAGTTACTTTGACGTAAATACACCATCTGGAACGGCGCAACCAGAGCAATTAAGAATGAGAGATTTACTGGCTCCAGTAATATACCGTACTATGGCTGGGCAGTATTCGGCTGAACAAACTTTTGGTAATTACACCCAATACTTTGTTGGACAAGGTGGAACAGCTTCTGGCGAAACAACAGCAGCTGGCCTTTGGTCAAATATCTATTTATATGCTTTGCCAAACTTAATAACACTTAAAGAAAAAGCTGCTGAAGAAGGAGCCATTCATTATGCAGCTGTAGCAGATATTTTAACAGCTATCAATCTTGGTATTGCAACTGACACATGGGATAATATTCCTTATTCCGAAGCTTCTATGGGAGAAGATGGTTTACTCTTCCCTTCCTTTGATAATCAAGAATCTATTTATAATAAAATCTTCTCTTTATTAGATAGCGCAATTACAGCTTTAGAAACTACTGACACGTCTGGCGTTGAACCTGGTAGTGAAGATTTAATTTATGGAGGCAATACAGATAAATGGTTACGGGCAGCATACACTTTAAAAGCGCGCTATCAATTACATTTAGTTAATAAAGGCGTTACTTCTGCAAGCGATGTTTTATCAACAATTGCTAATGGATTTACTTCAAATAGCGATGATTTCGAAATGTCATATGATGACAAGAACATCAATCCATTGTATTCTCAAGAAATTTTAGCAAGAAATACGGGTAACTTTCACAATGATATAGCAAGTCAATTTGTAAGCTCTATGAACGGTGATTATTATCCATTTGAAAGTGGCGTGGTGGAAATCGACCCAAGATTACCTATTCATGCAAAAAATGGAGGCGATGCGGAATGGAAAGGTTTTGTAAGCGGCGGTGGTGGTTTAGCACCTGATGGAACTAGTGGAAATGTTCAATTTGTTGAAGAAGGATACTATACAAGTATTGACTCTCCAATACTATTAATTAGTTATGCTGAAGCGTTATTTATTAAAGCTGAAGCTGCATTTTTAGCTAATGGAGGAACCACTACAAGTGTTGGCTCAAATACAACAGCATATACAGCCTATATGGATGGAATAGCTGCTAGTATGGATAAATTTGGAGTTGATGGATCTGATTATATGGCAGACACTTCAATTAATGTTGGAGAAGGCTCTTTAATGTTACATCATATTATGAAAGAAAAATATATTCATAATTTCATGAACACTGAAACTTTTGTAGATTTTAGACGTTATGATTTTTCTGATTCGGTATTTACTGGGTTAACCATTAGAGAAGAAGCAGATTCTGAAGGTACATATGCTGGTGAGTGGTTTACAAGAGCAACTTATCCTTCTACCGAATTAACAAGAAATGCTACTGTTACAAATGCAAATCAAAAAACTCCTGTAACTCCAGTTTGGTGGCAACAATAATATAAGTTTCTTTTCAAAATATTTTAAAAAACCTTTCTTAATTAAATTAAGAGAGGTTTTTGCTATTTCATTAATACATGTTCTATTAACAAAATATTATAATCCTATATAATTTGTTCGTTTTTAACTAAAATCCTGAATGATTTTATCTCAATAGTAAAAAAACAAAAAAAATTTTCAAAAAAATTGCAAAAAAAAGCATAAAACTGCAAAAAACTGCATATTTTTATTATTTTTGAGTATAAAACAACTCAAATTCCTTTTTATGAAAAACAAAACCATTCTCTCTTTTCTTGTTTTTTTTACAACTGCATTTAGTTTATTGTTTTCTCAAAACATAACTATTAGTGGTACTGTTTCTGACATTTCAAGCATTCCGTTGCCTGGTGTTAATATACAAGTAAAAGGCACAAACAACGGAACCTCAACTGATTTTGATGGGAAATATCAAATTTCTGCAAATCAAGGTGATGTATTAATCTTTTCTTTTTTAGGTTTTAAAACTAAAGAAGTTACAGTAAGTGGCACTTCGATAAACGTAAGCTTAGAAGAAGATGCAAGTAAATTAGACGAAATAGTAGTAACTGCTATGGGTATTAAAAAAGAAAAAAAATCTCTTGGGTATTCAGTCCAATCTATAAAAGCTGAAGGCTTAACCGATGGTAATCAAACGAGTTTAGTTAATGGTTTACAAGGAAAAATATCTGGAGTAACCGTTGTGAATTCTGGTGGAGCTCCTGGTTCATCTGCTGTTATTTTAATTCGAGGAGGTTCATCAATTACTGGTAACAACCAGCCTTTAATGATTGTAGATGGTCTTCCAATTGACAACTCTACTAGTTCAAGTTTAGAAGTAGCAAGCACCAATAGGGCTACTGATATCAATCCTGAAGATATTGAAAGTATCTCTGTTTTAAAAGGACCAGCGGCGGCAGCATTATATGGTATTCAGGCTGCTGGAGGTGCAGTAGTAATAACAACTAAAAGAGGAAAATCTGGTGTAAGTGAAGTTACCTATTCTGGTTCATTATCAATTGATAATGTTTTAGGAACTCCAGATATTCAAACTCTTTATGGTCAAGGAAATCAAATTACTGGGGCAACGGGAACAACAATTGATACTGAATCAGCTTTCTCTTGGGGAAATACTATTTCTGGCTCAAAATTTAACAATCTAAAAGATTTTTATACAACTGCCATTACTTCAAATCATACGGTAAGTTATTCTGGTGGTAATGATAAGAGTAGTTTATATTTTTCTATAGGAGATATCTCTCAAGACGGTGTTATTAAAAGCACTAGTTATGATAAAACATCCTTTAAAATTAATACAACTTCTAAAATTACTGATAACCTAACATTAGGAATTACTGGAAATTATATCACTACAAAAACAAGTAGCACAAAACAAGGTAATGCCTCTGGAGGTAGTTTTTTAAGTTTATTGTCATATCCTGCCAATGTTGATGCCAAAGATTATTTAAATGAAGATGGTTCTCAAAAAAGTTTTTTTGTAGACCAACAATTTGACAACCCATACTGGAGTGAAAAACACAGTCCCAATAAAGACAATGTACAACGCTTAATAGGAGCAATAAATTTAAATTACAACTTTTTAAACGATTTTAATCTTAACTATAAGTTGGGAATAGATAATTACACCCAATTCAATAAAAAGATAACTGGTGATGGCTCGCTTATTGAAAACAGAGAAGATGGTTATATTAGTCAGTATGAGAGTGATAGTAAGAGATTGAATTCAAACTTATTATTGACTTATCAAAAAAATATAACAGAAGATTTTTCTGTAAATGCATTATTAGGAAACTCTGTAGAAGAGTTTGATGCTAGAACAGTATATACTTATGGAGATGGTTTTCAAGCACCAGGAATATATAGTATAGGAAACGTTTTAAAAGAAAATCAAAGTATTTCCGAATTGATTACTAGAAAACGCATTGTAGGTGTTTTTGGAGAATTAAAATTAGGATGGCAAAATGCACTATTCTTAACTGCTACAGGAAGAAATGACTGGAGTTCTACATTGCCTAAAGATAAGAGATCGTTCTTTTATCCATCAATAGGTTTATCTGCTGTTATCACCGATTTGTTTAAAAATGCTGGCAATGATATTACATCTTCAAATGGTTTAACTTATTTGCAACTTAGATCTACTTGGGCTAAAGTTGGTAAAGATGCTCCAATAGGTGCACTAGAAAGCTCTTTAGGCACCAATATAAATGGCTTAGCAAGTTCAGCATATACCTATAATGGTGTAAATGTGGGAAATCCGCTTTTAGAACCAGAATTTACAAAAAGTTTTGAGATAGGTTTTGACATGCGTTTATTTGAAAGCAGAGTAGGTTTAGATTTCACGTACTATAAAAGTAAATCAGAAAACCAAATATTAAGAGATATAAGGGTTCCTCCAACAACAGGTACTTTTTATGCGACATTAAATGGTGGTTCTATCACAACTAGTGGTTTAGAAGCTTTACTTTCTATTAAAGTCTTACCTCCATCTTCTGCTTTTACTTGGAATGTTGATTTAAATTTTGGTGCAAACACTAGTAAAGTTAATGAATTACCCGGCTTCCTTAATGAAGTTTATTTATCTGATTCTTGGACATTCAACTCAACTGCCGCAGGTGCAGCTATTTTAGATGGTTCTCTATTTGGTTTAAGAGGTTATAGGCCACAAAAAAATGATAATGGAGAAGTTGTCATTAACTCTAATGGCCTACCAACTTTGGTACAAGAAACATACGATAATGTAGACCGTATGCCAGATTGGACTTTAGGAATCACCAATACTTTTAAGTATAAAGATTTTCGTTTGTCCTTTTTGTTAGATCTTGTACAAGGATTTGATGTATATAATGCAACTGAATCTGCATTAGTTTACTATGGTGTTAGCAAACAAACACTTAATAGAAATGAAACTATAGTTTTACCAGGTGTGGATTCAAATGGAGCTGCCAATACCGTTGCTGTTGCAATGGATCAAGCTTTTTATCAAAATTATTATTATAAAAATTCTGAGAATTTTATTGAAGACGGTTCATTTGCTCGATTAAGATATGTAACCTTTGCGTACAATTTCCCAAAAACATTACTTGATAAAATGTCATTATCTTCATTAGAACTATCAGTTACTGGAAGAAATTTATTTACTATAACAAATTATAGTAGCGTTGATCCCGAGGTAAATACTTTTGGTGCTGGAATTGCTGGTGCAGGATCGATGTCTATAGATAATTTAGGAACACCTAACACAAAAGGTGTTGATTTTGGTTTAAAAGTTAGATTCTAAAAATAAAAATATGAAACTATATAAATATATAATATTATTTACAATAGCCTTAGCTACTTCGTGTAGCGATGACTATTTTGATGTAAACAGTTCTGAAACTAAACCTACAACAACGTCACTACCTCCTCAGTTTAGAATACAAGGCGCAATAGAAAACACTACAGGTACAGCGTTGTATAGAGGTGCTCGAGAAATTTTAGCAGTTACTCAATATGGTGCTTGGAGCACAGCTGCATATTATTCAGATTCTTGGACTTCTGCTGGTACTTCGTTTGTAACAGGTCGTTATTTTCTTTGGCAAAATGCCTATGTATACGCATTGCCAAACACAGCAGACCTTATTGTTTTAGGTAAAAAATATAATGCCCCTAACTATGTGGCTGTGGGTAAAATTTTACGAGCCTTTATTTTTGGGTTAACTACGGATCAATATGGAGATATTGTTATAAACGACACCTATGATGGAGAATCTACAATGAATATTACTCCTAAATTTAATACACAAAAAGAAGCGTATCAAACAATCCTTAACTATTTAGACGAAGCCATTGCTGAATTAGATGAGCCTAGTGATATTGGGTTAAATGATGAAGGCGGAGATGTTCTTTATGGTGGTGACCATGAAAAATGGAAAAAATTTGCATATGCCCTTAAAGCTAGATACTTAAACCACTTAAGTAAAAAAGCAAGTGGTGACATGGCTTATGATACAGATGCTATTTTAACAGCATGTAATTTAGCTATTAATTCTAATACTGTGAATGCTCAACAAAATTTTTCTGGTGGAACTGCTGAAAACGAAAGACAACCATTTGCAGTTGGTGGTTATGGATCATCAAGATTTAAGTACTTTTCAACCTTTTTTGTTAACATGTTGAAAAACCCTTTAAATTTATCTGTTCCTGTTGAAGATCCAAGATTAACATTAATAGTTCCTCAAGCTGTAAATGGCGGATATGTTGGACTACCTGTTGGGCAAGGTTTAAATGGTGTTTCTGGTGCTAATTATTCTACAGGGAATGGTGGCTTTTATACAGTTCCAACATCACCTACTTATATGATGGTTTATAGCGAGGTTAAATTTATTGAAGCTGAAGCTGAATTTAGAAGTGGTGACTTGCCGGGTGCTTATGCTTCTTTTAAAGAAGGGGTTCAAGCCGATCTTGAAAAAGTTGGAGTAGATGCTACAGCATCTGCTGCATATTTAGCATTATTAGACACTGAAGTTGGCTCAACTAATATTAGTTTATCACATATTATGGTTCAAAAATATATTTCTAATGTATTGAACCCAGAAACATGGGTTGATATGAGAAGAATGGATTATAGTTCAGATATTTACCCTGGCTTACAACGTCCGGTTAATGTAAACCTAGACATCTTCCCAAATGATGATGATTGGATTCAAGCAGTTCCATATGAATACAATGAAGAAGATAGAAATTATGAGAATATGCCTAACAATGATCCTTATGTTAGAATGACAACTCCTGTTTGGTGGAATACACCTAGTTAAACATAAAATTCAAAAAAGTAATTTAAAAAACCCGCTTAAAATTTAAGCGGGTTTTTTTATTTATCAATATATTTTTAATACTTGCTTGAGGTTTTCTAAATCTTCCTTAGTATGATTAGCAGTAATAACAATTCTATTCATTAAACCTTTATAATTTGGATACTTAAAGTTTGTTATGATGATATTGTTGTTGAATAAATCCTTGTAAAAGTTTTTATCATTACAGTAAATAATAGGATAATTTTTGTTGAAAGTAAATGACGAATTAAGATTTAAATCTTTAAACAAAAATTCTAAATTTTCTTTAAGTTTTTGTTGTTGAACCTTAATTAAATCTTGAGATAGCAAATAAGCTTCTAAATAAGCTGCATTAGCACATGAAGACGAAATAAAAAGCTCTTCTTTTTTTATTGAGTCAATAAATTTTTTGTCTGAAGCTATAATTCCTCCAGACAAACCTAGCGCTTTACCCAACGATGATATCATTATTTTTCTTACTAATTTCTCATTTGGAATTGTATTGAAAATACCTTTCCCATTTTTTCCAACAATACCCAAGCTATGGGATTCATCAACAACAAGCGTTATTCTTTTTTTTGAGGAAATATCATTTAAAAAATCAAATGATGTAGGCTTAACTTCTAAAGCCAAAACAGAATCTGCTGTAATAACTATATTTTCCTCAAGATTATTAAGTAAGCTAGGGTTTAATTTATCATCTATAAATAGAGGCAAACTATTGTTATGCAAAATTGCCGGATGTGTTTTTGGATAATGATAAAACACATAGTCAGATTTTGATAAATATTCTAAAATTAATCTTCCTGCTAATGTCCCAGACGAAGTTGTTACAGAATCTTCTGTTCCTATTTGTTTGGCAAAAAAATCTTCAACTCTGTTAAAAACAGATAATTTAATATTAGAATTTCTTGAGCTTCCATAAAATGATCCCCATTTAAGAAGACATTGAGTCAAAGTGCTTTGAAAATCTCGATTTGTAGGAAGCCCTAAATAGGCAGTCCCACCAAAATACAAATAATCTTTTCCTTCTACTTGTATGGTTCTATCGGGAAAACGTTCTACAATCATTTATAGTCCAATTAAAGAAACTCCCGTTCCGTTTAAAGAACTATATTCCGTTTTTCCATATGTAATGGTAACACCTTTAGCAATATCTTCAGCTAACAAAAGTGCTCCATCCATATCAACATAATTCAATAAAGGAAGCAAATGTGCGATTGCAGAAATACCAACCGATGATTCTGTCATACATCCTACCATTCTTTTCATTCCCAAATCTTTTGCATGGATTAACATCCTTCTTGCCGAAGTTAAACCTCCACATTTAACTAACTTAACATTTATCCCATGGAAATGGTTATGGCATTTAGCAACATCTGCTTCAACTTGACAGCTTTCGTCAGCAATAACAGGTAATACAGATTTTAGAAATACTTCTCGATGTGCATCCCAGTTGTCTGCTTTCATGGGTTGTTCTAAAAATTCAACACCAAGTTTTTTTAAAGCAATCGCATTTTTAATGGTTTCATCAACGGTCCATCCACAATTGGCATCAATTCTAAAAATGGCATCCGTATGTTTACGTAGTTCAGTAACAATTTTAATGTCTTCTTTTGTCCCGAGTTTAATCTTATATATCGGCCATGGCAACTCTTTCATTTTAGAAACCATTTTTTCAATAGTATCTATTCCAATGGTATAATCGGTTAAAGGGTTATTTGAAATGTCATAATTCCAAAGTTCATAAAGCTTCTTCCCTTTTTTCTTTGCATATAAATCGTTATAAGCCAAATCCAAAGCACATAAAGCAAACATGTTATGTTTTAAATGCGAATACATAATATCCCAAAACTCTTCTGGAGTCTCTTTTTTAGTGCCTTCTATTATATTTTTAAGAGGCGCAATAGCATCCATCATTTTTTGAACCGTGATCCCATAATATGGGTTGGAAGTTGCTTCACCAAACCCGGAAAATTCTCCGTCTTTTAGCTCCACAATTAAATTGGGTTGTACATTATATGACTCTCTAGAAATTGTAAAAGTATGCTTTAATTTAAGTTCGAACGGCCTTAGAATAACCTCCATAAAATCTCATTTTATTAAGGCTGAAAGTTAATAAAATTATACCTTTGATTATAACAAAAACATATATTTATGGCTCTAGTTACACCACTTTCTGCAGACCATGATTTGGAAACAAAAACACTAGCAGAGTTTTTTAATGAAACTCTTGGATTTTGTCCAAATTCGGTTCTTACCATGCAAAGAAGACCCGCAATAAGTAAGGCTTTTATCAACCTAAACAAAGCTGTAATGGCTAATGAAGGCAATGTGTCATCTGCCTTAAAACGCATGATTGCTTGGGTAAGCAGTAATGCTTCCGGTTGTAGATACTGTCAAGCACATGCCATAAGAGCTGCAGAACGTTATGGTGCCGAACAAGAACAGCTTGATAACATTTGGGAATACAGAACACATCCTGCATTTAACGAAGCTGAACGTGCCGCTTTAGATTTTAGTTTAGCTGCTTCACAAATACCAAATGCTGTAGATGAAGAAATAAAGGAAAGACTTTATAAATATTGGGATGAAGGAGACATTGTTGAAATGCTTGGGGTTATCTCTTTGTTTGGATATTTAAACAGATGGAATGATTCTATGGGAACCACTATTGAAGAAGGTGCTGTTGAAAGTGGAACTCAATATTTGGGGAAACATGGTTGGGAAAAAGGAAAGCACATTTAAAACAAACAATAATGAAATCATTTTTTAAAACGGTATCAATCATTTTGCTTTCTTCTACTTTTTGTTTTCTTCTAAATTGTAAAAAAGAAAAAACTGAATTAAAATACAGATTTGTTGAAAGAAATTCTTACTTCATAGATTCATATAATGGAATTAGTGTTTATCGGGACAATAAAACAAGCAAACCCATGAGCGGTAACATTGTGGTTGGTGATAAATTAAGAAAATGGGAAGAGTTTAAATTAAATAATGGCGTTTTAAATGGAGAATATATTGTTTTTCATGAGAACGGGAAAATGTTTTCAAACACATCATATTCAAATGGTAAAATAAACGGAGAAGATAAAAAATACTATTTGTCTGGAGCACTTAAAAATGTTGATTTGTATAAAAATGGCGTTAAATACGGAAAAAGTAAAGAGTACTTTGAAAGTGGTCAGATAAGATATGAATCAAAAATTGAAAATGAAGAAGTTATTGAATCTACTTCGTATGATATTATTGGAAATATAATATCTCAAATGTTTATAAAAGAAGGCAAAACAATTACTCAAAACATAAAAAACGGTAAAGTCTTCTCAGAACAAATATCTTCGAATTACGACAACTTTGAAGCCATGAAATTTTATAATGAAGATGGAAGTTTAAAAGTTTTTCTGCGAATGCTAAATCAAGATGACAAACATTATTTAATAGAACTCAATGAACATGGTGATGAAATAAAAAGAATAGATATTAAAGCAAATCCACAAGAGTTTTTTAAATATCAACAGTATTTTGTGGGTATGTAGTGTTGCTTTGGGGATATAAGAATTCCTAACATTTTTTGCTATTATTGTTCCTTTTTAAAACCAATTAATTGAAAATCATATTTAAAAAAAAAAACATTTTAGACTCTGTGACGGTTCAAGGGAGTTCTGTATTTCCAAATTACATTAACTCTCCAACTCTATTTTTCAACTTTGGCAACACTTCAACCTCAAACCATGGATTTTTTGTAAGCCAAAACCGGTTTCTTGGTGATGGATGAGGCAATGGCAAATAATTAGGCAAATAGGTTCTATAATTTTTAACTGTCTCTGTTAAGGTTTTTTTAGCTTGTTCACCCAAATAATAATTTTGTGCATACATGCCAATTAAAATCGTCAACTCAATATTTGGCATTTTTTCAAGCAATAAACTGTGCCATTGTGACGCACACTCAGGTCTTGGGGGTAAATCCCCAGAATCTCCCTTTCCTGGGTAGCAAAACCCCATAGGAATCAAGGCTATTTTGGTCTCATCATAAAACACTTCATCTGTAACACCCAACCACTTTCGTAATTGTTTACCACTGGGATCATTCCATGGAATGCCTGTTTTATGCACACTCGTTCCGGGTGCTTGACCCACAATAACTATTTTACTTTGGGAATGTGCCGACACAATAGGTCTTGGTCCCAATGGTAAATTCTTTTCACAAATAGTGCATTGTCTTATGTTGTGCAATAAGTCTTTCATTGTTTTTTTCCACCAACCACAACAACAATTTCTCCTTTTGGTGGCTTATTTGTGTAATATTCTAAAACCTCTTTGGCGGTTCCGCGAATGGTTTCTTCATACAGCTTGGTAAGTTCACGAGAAACAGAAACATCTCTATCTTCTCCAAAATACTCACAAAAATTGGCCAAAGTCTTTAAAAGTTTATGCGGTGATTCGTAAAAAATAATAGTTCTGGTTTCTTCAGCTAATAACAATAATCGTGTTTGTCTGCCCTTTTTTACTGGTAAAAACCCTTCAAATACAAACTTGTCATTTGGCAAGCCAGAATTTACCAATGCTGGCACAAATGCAGTAGCTCCAGGCAAACAATCTACTTCAATGTTATTTTCAATACAAGCACGGGTTAATAAAAATCCTGGATCTGAAATAGCTGGTGTTCCGGCATCACTTATCAATGCAACATTAATCCCGCTTTTTAATTTTTTAATGAGATTTTCAATGGTTTTGTGCTCGTTGTGCATATGGTGAGATTGCATATGGGTTGTAATCTCAAAATGCTTTAGTAATTTTCCTGAGGTACGTGTATCTTCGGCAAGAATTAAATCAACCTCTTTTAAAACCTCAACAGCTCTAAAAGTCATATCTTTTAAATTACCAATAGGTGTTGGTACAATATAGAGTTTACCCATTAATTGAATTTAGCTTCTATAATTTCCATAAAACGTTCCTCATAAACTTCTTTGCCTATCCAATTATTATAGTCTGGTTTTACAATACTTTGAATAAGTTTACTGGCTTCTATAAAACTTCCCGAAGTATTAATTTGAGACAGCACTCTATCATAATCTTCTGCTTTTCCTTCAAATAAATGTTTTATAAAGGCAAGTTTATCATTTAAACCAATATTCAGAGTTTTAGCTTTAAGTCTGTCGTTTAAAGATTTTTTATCGTCAGAAATTCCGTTTTGGGTTTTAGAAACTGGTTCAAAAACAGGCATGTTTTTAAAATCGGCTGTAATATGTTCAAAATCATTTTTATGAAATTGTTTTGTAGAAACTGGGTCTTCAAAATCATCATCATCATCCGTTTCTATAGGCATGAGTTTTACCATATCTTTAATAGTTTTCATACCTGGTTCCATAATATCATCATCTTCTACTTCATCAAGATTTATATATATTTTATCTTCAACCTCAATGGTATCACTTATGGTATTATTAAATGCACTGTCAAGCATTCCGAAGAAAGATGAGTTACTGCCAATAGATGGGTTATCGTCATCAATGTTTTCTTCTGCAAACTTTAATACAGATAGTTTTTCATAAAGAGCCTGTACTTCTAAATGCATTTTTATAACATCTTCCCTCCCTTTTAATTTGAGAATTCTGTGTGCTATACTCATCAATTCAGATTCTAGCTTCTTCTTCATTATTTTAATTTTTTAGATTTCTATTATTCGGGCTTTTATTTTTAATAAATTTACGCCACCTTTATGCAAACGATAAGTTAGTTTGTTTTAGTGTTAAAATTACAAAATGTTTCTTGAAAATACCGTAAATCATAAAGAACAATTTGGGTGGATTGAAGTTATCTGTGGCTCTATGTTTTCTGGAAAAACAGAAGAATTAATCAGAAGACTTAAACGCGCGCAATTTGCTAGGCAAAAAGTTGAAATTTTTAAGCCTACTATTGATGTGCGTTATGATGAAACTAAAGTGGTTTCTCATGATGCCAATGAAATACGTTCTACGCCAGTTCCTGCTGCTGCCAATATTCCTATTTTGGCAGATGGTTGTGACGTTATAGGCATTGATGAAGCTCAATTTTTCGATGATGAAATTATACGTGTTTGTAACGATTTGGCAAATAAAGGAGTTCGCGTTATTGTTGCTGGTTTGGATATGGATTTTAAAGGAAATCCGTTTGGGCCAATGCCAAGTTTAATGGCTACTGCAGAGTATGTTACCAAAGTACACGCCGTTTGTACAAGAACAGGAAATTTGGCGCAATACAGTTATAGAAAATCTAAAAACGACAACCTAGTTCTTTTAGGTGAAGTTGAAGAATATGAGCCGTTAAGTAGAGGTGCTTTTTATAAAGCCATGATGCGCGATAAAGTTAGAAATATGAAGGTTAACGATCCTGAAGAAGTCCCTTCAAAACCAAAAAACACGGATGCCTAAAGCTCAGGAAACCATTCTGGAAATTGATTTAAAAGCTCTTAAACATAATTTTGAGTATTTAAAATCAAAAACTAAAAACGGCACTAAAATTTTAGGCGTTGTTAAAGCATTTGCTTATGGTAATGATGCTAATGAAATTGCCTGTTATTTACAAGATTTAAACATTGATTATTTTGCAGTTGCTTATGTACAAGAAGGTATTTCATTAAGAAATGCAGGTGTTTCAAAACCTATTTTAGTACTTCATCCGCAAGCTGTAAATTTTAAACTTTTAATAAAATATTGCCTTGAACCAAACATTTACAATGCAAAAATTTTAAATGATTTTATTAAAATAGCTGAAGACGAAAACCAAGAAAATTATCCTGTTCATATAAAGTTTAATACAGGTTTAAACCGACTGGGTTTTAATGAAAATGATATTGATGATTTGGTGTCTAAACTCAAACAAACTTCTTCAATAAAAGTAACATCTATCTTTTCACATTTAGCTGCTAGTGAAGATTTAAATGAAAAAGACTTTACATTAAACCAAATACAGTCATTTAAAAATATTTCAGAAAACATCATTCCAAAATTAGGGTATAAACCTTTGCTTCATTTGTGCAATACCTCGGGGATATTAAACTATCCTGAAGCACATTTTGATATGGTTCGCACGGGTATTGGATTATATGGCTTTGGAAATTCAGAAAAAGAAAACAAACACTTCAAACCAATAGGAATTTTAAAAACCATTATATCTCAAATTCATATTATTGAAAAAGGTAGTTCTGTTGGTTACAACAGGGCTTTTAAAAGTGACAAACAAATAAAAACAGCAACATTACCAATTGGTCATGCAGATGGTATTGGCAGACAATATGGTAATGGAAAGGGATTTGTAATTATAAATGGCCAAAAAGCACCCATTATAGGAAATGTTTGTATGGACATGGTTATGGTTAATATAACCAATATTGACTGTAAAGAAGGTGATGAAGTCATTGTTTTTGATCAAAAAAACACAGCAGAACAATTAGCAGAAACTGCCAGCACTATTTCCTACGAACTCATAACTGGTATTTCACAACGTGTAAAACGTGTCTATTTAAAATAATTTAACAATACGATTTAACATTTAACTATTTTAACTATTTTAGATTTTCACTAACTAAAAATTTATTATTATGTTAAAAGAGTTTAAGGATTTTGCAATGAAAGGCAACCTTGTTGACATTGCAGTCGCATTCGTTATGGGTGCTGCATTTAATAAAATTGTTGCATCGTTTACTGGTGGAATTGTTTCACCTTTAGTGGGATTAATTTTTAAATCAGACTTTAAAGGATTAAAATGGATTATTACCGAAGGTGTTGCTGATGAAGCAGGGAACGTAACTGGAGAAGTAGCTGTTTTGTATGGTGATTTTATTACTAACCTTATTGACTTTATAATTGTAGCGTTTGTAATGTTTATGCTGATAAAAGGCATAAGCAAAATGAAAAAGAAAGAAGCAGCTACAGCACCAGCACCTCCTGCTGGACCAACACAAGAAGATTTACTTACTGAAATAAGAGATTTACTTAAAAAATAACTATTTGTTAAATATATAACAACTTGTTATTTGTTGTTAAAAAGCCTTCGTTTTTTAAAAATGGAGCTTTTTTTAATCTTTAAAATGGAATTAATACCTAATTTTGCCTACCGAATTATTAAAAATAAATACTCATGAAAGTAGCTGTTGTTGGTGCCACAGGTATGGTTGGCGAAGTGATGCTTAAAGTTCTTGCAGAACGAAATTTTCCTATTACTGAATTGTTACTTGTAGCTTCAGAACGCTCTGTAGGTAAAAAGTTAACATTTAAAAATAAAGAATATACGGTTATTGGATTAGCTGAAGCTGTTGCCGCTAAACCTCAAATAGCTATTTTTTCAGCTGGTGGAGACACTTCTTTAGAATGGGCGCCTAAATTTGCTGAAGTAGGCACAACTGTTGTTGATAATTCTTCAGCTTGGAGAATGGACCCAACTAAAAAATTAGTGGTTCCGGAAATCAATGCGCATGAGCTAACAAAAGACGATAAAATTATTGCAAACCCTAACTGTTCTACTATTCAAATGGTGTTGGCATTATCTCAACTTCATAAAAAATATAAAATGAAACGCGTTGTAGTTTCAACCTATCAATCAGTTTCTGGTACAGGCGTAAAAGCTGTAAGGCAATTGGAAAACGAAATTGCTGGTATCGAAGGAGAGATGGCATATCCTTATCCAATTAGCAGAAACGTATTGCCTCATTGCGATGTGTTTTTAGAAAATGGTTATACAAAAGAAGAAATGAAATTGGCCAGAGAGCCTCAAAAAATATTTAATGACAAATCGTTTTCTGTAACAGCCACAGCGGTTCGTGTTCCTACAGCTGGCGGACATTCAGAATCTGTAAACGTTCAATTTGAAAATGATTTTGATTTGGCAGATGTTAGACAAATAATCAGTGAGACACCAGGCGTAATTCTACAAGATAATACGGCTATAAATTCTTATCCAATGCCAATTTTGGCTCATAACAAAGATGAAGTTTTTGTTGGTAGACTTAGAAGAGATGAATCCCAACCAAACACATTAAACATGTGGATTGTTGCTGACAATTTACGCAAAGGAGCTGCAACAAATGCTATTCAAATTGGTGAATACTTAGTGGAAAACAATTTAATATAGTTCTTTGCTAAACGGCATTATTAAGCTTCTGTAGTATACAGAAGCTTTTTTATTATATTTATTTTTTTAAATAGCTGAAACGATGCGTCTATGATTCCAAAAATAATTCATTTTTGTTGGTTAAGTGATAAAGAATACCCTGATATTATTAAAAAATGTATTGAATCTTGGAAAAATAAATTAACAGACTATGAATTTATTTTATGGGATACCAAAAAGTTTGATATAGATTCAACTCTTTGGACAAAACAGGCATTTGAAAACAAAAAATACGCATTTGTTTCAGATTATATAAGATTATATGCCGTATATAATTATGGAGGTATTTACTTGGATACTGATGCCGAGGTTTTAAAGAATTTTAATGACCTCCTTAAATTGCCTTATTTTATTGGCACCCAATGGAATGATCTTATTGAATCTGCCATCTTTGGTGCTGAAAAACAATCTGATTGGGTTCTAGATTGTTTAAATTATTACGACAATCGCTCTTTTATAAATAAGGATGGTAGTTTGGATATGATTGTTTTACCTATAATAATGCAATCCCAAATAGAGAAAAACAAAAAGATAATAAAACTAAAATTAAATGAAGTACATGATATTTACAAACTGGTTGAAGACAAAAATTTATTTTATTTGTATCCCAATGAATATTTTAGTCCTAAAAACTATCTAACAGGTAAAACATTTAAATCAAAAAAAACATATACAATTCATCATTATAATAATTCATGGAAGTCATTTCAATCTATTCAAAAATTAAAATTAATAAGACTCCTTGGACCAGATAAAGCTGAAAAAATTATTAGTATATTCAAAATAAGAAAGCTAATTGCATTATTAAAAAAACTTTGAGAAAACTATAGTACAACTTTATTTAGAAATAATATTTAATTTATAATAATCCTGGTTGAAAGAGTTTTATATAAATCCTTCTTCATATTAAACATAATTAAACTTTTACTTTAAAATGCAAAAGCTTTTTTTTGATTATTTTTGAACAAATCATCTATCATTAAAAAAATTTACATTAGCATTTTACAGTTATTTCTCTTATAGCTTGTAAAAAAGAACCCTCAGAAAAAAAAGTAATAGCTGTGAATTATCCTGAAACTAAAACCGTTGACACTGTTAACACGTATTTTGGTGTTGAAGTTAAAGACCCATATCGTTGGTTAGAAGACGACAGAAGTCCAGAAACAGAAGCTTGGGTGAAATCTCAAAACAAAACTACTTTTAACTATTTAGACCAAATTCCTTTTAGAAAAGAACTTAAAGAACGTCTTACAAGTTTGTGGAATTACGAAAAAATAAGTTCTCCTTTTAAAGAAGGAAACTATACCTATTTTTCGAAAAATGATGGGTTACAAAACCAAGATGTTTACTACAGAAAATCAGACGATAGCAAAGAAGAGATGTTTTTAGATCCAAACACATTTTCTAAAGACGGAACCATTTCTCTTGGTGGTTTAAGCTTTTCTAAAGATGGAAGTATTTTGGCTTATTCAATTTCTGAAGGTGGAAGTGATTGGCGCAAAGCAATAATCATGAATGTTGAAACCAAAGAGATAATAGAAGACACATTAATCGATTTGAAATTCAGTCCTATTTCATGGTATAAAAATGAAGGCTTTTACTATTCAAGCTACGACAAACCAAAAGGAAGCGAATTATCAGCAAAAACCGATCAACATAAAGTATACTATCATAAATTAGGAACTCCTCAAAAAGAAGACGTAATAATTTTTGGGGGCAAACCTGAAGAAAAACACCGCTACATATACGGACAAGTAACCGAAGACGATAAATATTTAGTGTTAACTCCGCGTGTATCCACATCAGGAAACAAATTTTATATAAAAGATTTATCTGTGCCAAATAGTAAACTAATAACTGTTTTAGATGATACAGACAGTGATACTTCTGTAATTGAAAACGAAGGAAGTAAGTTGTTTTTGGTTACCAATTTAAATGCACCAAACAAGCGCATAGTAAGTGTGGACGCATCAAACCCAACTCCAGAAAATTGGGTAGACGTTATTCCTGAAACAGAATATGTTTTAAACCCAACAACAGGTGGTGGCTTTTTCTTTGCAAATTATATGGTTGATGCCATTTCAAAAGTAAAACAATACAACTATCAAGGTGAATTAATCAGAGAAATTAAATTACCGGGACTAGGAACAGCCAGTGGTTTTAGTGGTAAAAAAGAAGACCCAGTTTTATACTATTCTTTTACTAATTATTTCACGTCTGGAAGTATATATACTCTAAACCCAAATACCGGAGAAACTGCTCCTTACTTGAAACCTAGCATAGACTTTAACAGTGATAATTACGAAAGTAAACAAGTGTTTTATGCTTCAAAAGACGGCACTAAAATACCTATGATAATTACCTATAAAAAAGGGATAGAATTGAATGGCAAAAACCCAACTATTTTATATGGTTATGGTGGATTCAATATCAGCTTAACGCCTACATTTAGCATTACCAACGCGGTTTGGATGGAACAAGGCGGTGTATTGGCAGTACCTAATCTACGTGGAGGCGGAGAATATGGAAGAGCATGGCATGATGCGGGCACTCAAATGAAAAAGCAAAACGTGTTTGCCGATTTTATTGCTGCTGGTGAATATTTAATTCAAAACAAGTATACATCCTATGATTATTTAGCTTTAAGAGGTGGATCAAATGGTGGTTTACTAGTTGGGGCAACTATGACCCAACGTCCTGATTTGGCTAAAGTAGCACTGCCTGCAGTAGGCGTTTTAGACATGTTACGTTATCATACCTTTACAGCTGGTGCTGGTTGGGCTTATGACTATGGAACTTCTGAACAAAGCAAAGAAATGTTTGAATATCTAAAAGGCTATTCGCCTGTTCATAATGTAAAAGAAGGAGTAAGTTATCCAGCCACTTTAGTTACAACTGGTGATCATGATGACCGTGTGGTACCTGCGCACAGTTTTAAGTTTGCGGCTGAATTACAAAGCAAACAAACGGGCACAAACCCAACACTGATTAGAATTGAAACGGATGCTGGCCATGGTGCTGGGACTCCTGTAAGCAAAACCATAGAACAGTATGCAGATATTTTTGGATTTACACTTTATAATATGGGATTTGAAGTACTGCCAAGTAAAACAAATGAAAAAGTTAAAGGATAGTTAACCCTTTAAAGAATTTAAAAATCGCTTGGAAATCAAGCGATTTTTTTATGGTATTTTTGCATGATGCTACAAGTAAAAAACATTTCTTTTGGTTACAAAAATAAACTCGTTTTAAACAACATTAGTTTTAATGTTAAGAAAGGAGAACATCTGTCTATCATTGGAGAAAGCGGTTCCGGTAAAAGCACTCTTTTGAAACTGCTGTATGGAACTTATGACTTATTGGAAGGGAATATTTTTTGGAATAGCGAAAAAATTCTAGGACCAAAATATAATCTTATAGTTGGCCCAGAATTTATGAAATATGTGTCTCAAGAATTTGACTTAATGCCTTTTACATCAGTTTCAGAAAACATTGGCGCTTTTTTATCAAATTTTTTTCCGGAAGAAAAACAAGAACGAATTTCTGAGCTTTTAGAGGTTGTAGAACTAAAACAGTATGCACAAACCAAAGTAAAAGAACTGAGTGGCGGACAAAAACAACGTGTGGCTTTAGCCAGAGCCATTGCCAAACAACCTGAAATATTGTTGTTAGATGAGCCTTTTAGTCACATCGATAATTTTAAAAAACAATCTTTACGTAGAAGTTTGTTTAAATATTTGAAGGCAAAAAAAATTACTTGCATTGTTGCCACTCACGACAAAGATGATGTGTTGTCTTACTCAGATAAAATGATAGTGTTGGATGGTGCAAAAATAATAGCCAACAATTCGCCAAAAGAGTTATTCAGTCATCCAGAAAACAAACTTATTGCTTCTTTTTTTGGGGAATTTAACGAGCTAGAAAATCACGGAATAGTATACGCAAATCAATTAAAAGTAGTTAAAAATTCTAGCTTAAAAGCAGTTGTAAAACAATCATATTATAATGGTAATTGTTATTTAATTGAAGCTGTAATGAATGAAAAAACCATTTTTATAGAGCATGATTCTCATTTAAAAAGCGGATTAAAAATTTGTGTTTCTATCCACAAAGATTAATTAAAAAAGCGTTTTACAGTACACTTTCAATTCTGATTTTTTCATCCCTAAAAACAATTTCATCTCCAACGCTTTTTGAAGCCAACAATTGCCCAATAGGTGTATCTGTTGCAATAGCATAAAATTGTTTGTCTTCAACGGTAATATTTCCAGCACTAATAGCAATAAAATAATTAGCCTTTGAAGTATAAACAACGCTTCCTAATCTAACAGTTTCAGTGCGTTTCGTAATGTCTACTTTCTTTAATATGTCTTTGATTTTTTGGATTTCGTTAAGTTGATTACCTGCCTTTTCCATATCAATCTGCAACATGGCACGACCAGTTTCGTGCTTATCTCCTGAAGAGTTTTTTGTTTCAGAATTTAACGCTTCCTGAATATCATTTATACTACTTTTTATGGTAAGCAATCTGTTTTCTATAAAATCAAAGCATTGATTGTATAGAAGCTTTTTCACGTCTAGGTTATTTGTCATTCTAATGGTTATAGTCTAAAGGACCAAAGAAATTCATCTGGCGAACAATCCAGTTTTTTCTTCCTTGGATATAATTTGTAGCTGGATTTGCTCTGTATTTTAAAGGATTTGGTAAAATAGCTGCAATAGCTGCTGCTTCATTTCTATTAAGTTTTATGGCTGGTTTTTTAAACCAAAATTTAGATGCTTCTTCAACACCGTAAATACCATTACCCATTTCAATACTATTTAAATAGACTTCCATGATACGCTCTTTAGACCAGAATAACTCAATTAAAAACGTGAAATACGTTTCCAACCCTTTGCGAAACCAACTACGTTGTGGCCATAAAAAAACGTTTTTGGCTGTTTGCTGACTAATAGAACTTGCGCCTCTTACTCGTTTTCCTTTTTTATTATAGTCAATCGCTTTTTCAATGGCTTTCATGTCGAACCCATTATGATTTAAAAAGTTTTGATCTTCGCTACAAATTACGGCTAACTGTAAATTTTTTGAAATTTCTTCAATAGGAACCCAATCGTGTTTTAAAGTTACTTTTTTGCCATCCTGAAGTTGTTCAACATTTCTAATAAGCATCAAAGGTGTAATGGGTACAGGAACCCACTTGTACAAAATAACAATGGCGATTGAAAACACAAATAACCAAAAGATTAATTTATATACGAATTTGAATAATTTCTTTATCATATTAATCAATTAACTGTGCTAAATCATTCCCTATTGTAGATCCTATTGCTATTCCCATGCCACCAAGTCTTACGCCACAAAACACATGATTGCTTAATTGTTTTACAATGGCCTTTTTTTGATTTCCAACTCCCATAATACCACTCCATCTATGCTCTATTTCAAATGGTGTGTTTGGCAAAATAATATTTTTTAAAATAGTTTCTAAGTTGCTTTGTATTAGGATGGTTTGCGATAATGCAGTGGTTTCTTCGCCTTTAAAATCTAAATGTCTGCCTCCACCAAATAGAATTCTGTCATTTATATTTCTAAAATAAAAATACCCTTTGTTTAGATGAAACGTGCCCTTGATGTGCAAGTCTTTAATTGGTTTGGTTATTAAAACCTGCGCTCTTGCTGGTTTTACAGGTTCACTTATTAATTCGGAAGCAAAACCATTGGTTGCTATAAGAAGCTTTGAAGTTAAAAATTCAAAAATATTGGTTTTTACTAAAACAGAATTATTGGATTCGTCATAATCTTCAACCACAATATTGTTAAGTATTTTAATTCCTTTTGATTGCGCTTTTTGTAATAATGTTTCCATCATTAATCCTGTATCAATTTGCCCTTCAAACTGATTGAAGATGTAACCTTGCTTAATGTTTTTGTAGTTAAAACTATTCTCTTTTAAGCTAAAAACATCGTCTTTAAAAATAGGGTTTAGTAATGAGTTTATTTGTTCTCTCTTTGATAAGCAGATTTCATAGAGACCTTCATCTTCTTCAGGAAACAGCTCGTAGCCACCATATTGCAAATAATTTATGGCTTCGTCTCCTAAATTTTTTCTTAAAAGCTGTAATCCTTCAACTCTTTTTGAAACAATTTCCAAAACTTCTTCTTCAGAATGCGTTGTTAAATCATCTAATATTTCGCTTAAGCTACCAAAACAAGCAAATCCGGCATTTTTTGTACTGGCTCCTTGCGGCAAAGTGCCTTTTTCAAGAATTAATATATTGGCATTAGGAAACCTTTCTTTTAAACTCAGTGCACAAGATAGCCCTACAATACCACTACCAACTATAGTATAATCTATGTTGGTAAACCATGATTTTATTTCCCAATATGATAAATTCACCGAGTAAATTTTAAGTACCGAAATGTACTAAATTTTTTGTGTCGTGGATAGTAGTGAGATTCTTTTTTGTAAACTAAAAAAGTTATGAAATCGTTCAGCCTTTTATAAAAATATAAATAGGAACACTATAAAAAAACTCCGAAAAATTTTCGGAGTTTTTTATACTTTATTCTTCTATTTGTTTTTCTATAACAAAGTCTTCCATAAACTTAGTGGTGTAGTTACCTGCTAAATAATCTGGATGATCCATAAGTTGTAGGTGGAAAGGAATGGTGGTTTTCACACCTTCTATAACAAACTCCTCTAAGGCTCGTTTCATTTTATTAATAGCCTCTTCTCTGGTTTGCGCCGTTGTAATTAACTTGGCTATCATTGAATCGTAATTTGGAGGAATAGTGTATCCTGCATATACATGTGTATCTAAACGAACACCATGACCTCCTGGCGCATGTAGTGTTGTTATTTTTCCTGGTGATGGTCTGAATCCGTTAAATGGGTCTTCAGCATTAATTCTACATTCAATAGCGTGTAATTTTGGAGTATAGTTTTTACCAGAAATTGGCACTCCTGCAGCTACTAAAATTTGTTCACGAATTAAATCAAAATCTATTACCTGTTCGGTAATCGGATGCTCAACCTGAATACGAGTATTCATTTCCATGAAATAAAAATTTCTATGTTTGTCAACTAGAAATTCTATAGTTCCTGCACCTTCATATTTAATATATTCTGCTGCTTTAACCGCTGCTTCTCCCATTTTAGTGCGTAATTCAGTTGTCATAAATGGAGAAGGAACTTCTTCTGTTAATTTTTGATGACGCCGTTGAATTGAGCAATCTCTTTCTGATAAATGACAAGCTTTTCCAGTAGAATCGCCTACAACTTGAATCTCTATGTGTCTTGGCTCTTCAATGAGTTTTTCCATGTACATTCCGTCATTTCCAAATGCTGCTTTTGCTTCCTGACGAGCAGAATCCCATGCTTCTCTTAATTTTTCTGGTTTCCAAACAGCACGCATGCCTTTTCCACCACCACCTGCTGTTGCTTTAAGCATCACTGGATATCCAACTTCTAATGCTAGTTTTTCACAAGACTCAAAGTTCTCTATAATGCCTTCGCTTCCTGGGACACATGGAACTCCTGCTGCTTTCATTGTAGCTTTTGCTGAAGCTTTATCTCCCATTCTATCAATCATTTCAGGAGAAGCACCTATAAATTTTATACCGTGCTCACCACAAATTTTAGAGAATTTGGAGTTTTCTGATAAGAATCCATATCCTGGATGAATAGCATCAGCATTTGTAATTTCTGCTGCCGCTATGATATTTGACATTTTTAAATACGATTCTGAGCTTGAAGGAGGGCCAATGCAAACAGCTTCATCAGCAAATTTAACATGCAAGCTTTCTGCATCAGCTGTAGAATAAACAGCTACGGTTTTAATGCCCATTTCTTTACAGGTTCTAATAACACGTAGTGCTATTTCTCCTCTATTGGCAATTAGTATTTTTTTAAACATAACTTTTAGTATTAAAAATTTCAAATTCCAATCACCAAATTCCATTTACTGGATTTTGAGTTTTGAGTATTGGAATTTTTAATGGGTTATGACGGATCTACTAAAAATAATGGTTGATCAAATTCTACCGGAGAAGAGTCATCAACTAAAATTTTAACAATTTTTCCAGAAACTTCAGATTCTATTTCATTGAAAAGTTTCATGGCTTCAATAATACATAATACATCTCCTTCAGAAATGGTTTGCCCAACCTCAACAAATAATGGTTTATCTGGAGATGGTTTTCTATAAAATGTTCCAATGATTGGTGATTTTATTGTAATGTATTTTGAATTATCGTCTGCCTTAATAGCTGGTTGCGCTACAGTTTGACCTTCAAATTGAGGTTTAGATTCTGGCATTTGCGCTACCATTTGTGGCATATGTGTTGCTACTGGAGCATATTGTATTGCTGTGGTTTCTGGATCTGACCCAGTTTTGATAGTGATTTTAATATCCTCCATCTCAAGTTTAACCTCACTTGCCCCTGATTTAGCTACAAACTTGATTAAGTTTTGAATATCCTTTAAATCCATAATTTTGTTGTTTGTTAGTTATTTTTTTGAATTATATGCCCATTTTAAGTAAATGGATCCCCAATTAAATCCACCTCCGAAGGCGGCAAAAATTAAATTATCCCCTTTTTTTAGTTGTGACTCATAGTCATTTAATAATAATGGTAACGTAGCTGATGTAGTATTTCCATACTTATGTATGTTCATCATTACCTTTTGTTCCTCCAACTCTATTCTTTTAGCTGTAGCATCAACAATACGCTTGTTAGCTTGGTGCGCTACCAACCAACTTACATCATCTTTGGTTAGATTATTTTTTTCTAAAATTTTTACAGTAGCATCAGCCATATTGAAAACAGCATTTTTAAAAACAGTTTGCCCTTCTTGAAAAGCAAATTGTTTATTGTTTTCTATAGCTTCAGTTGTAATCGGATATGAAGATCCTCCATAAGTGGCCTGTAAAAACTCTCTACCTGTTCCATCGCTTCTTAAATATTCGTCTTGAAGCCCTAAGCTTTCTGTATTAGGTTCAAATAATACAGCTCCAGCTCCATCTCCAAATATAATACATGTTGCCCTATCTGTATAATTAATCATTGAAGACATTTTATCTGCTCCTATTAAAAGCACATTTTTATATCTTCCTGATTCAATATATCTAGCTGCAACAGACATTCCAAATAAAAAGCTTGAACAAGCAGCATCTAAATCAAATGAAAAGGCATTAACCGCTCCTATATTTGAAGCAGTAAAAGCAGCTGTTGATGCCGCTTTCATGTCTGGTGTTGCAGTGGCAACAATAATTAGTTCAATATCTTTAGGGTCTATTCCTTTTTTATTAATAAGGTCTTGGGCGGCTTTAATAGCCAAATAAGAAGTTCCTTTTCCGACGTCTTTAAGAATTCGACGCTCCTTTATTCCTGTTCTAGAGGTAATCCACTCATCATTTGTGTCTACCATGGTTTCAAGAATTTGATTGGTTAACACATATTCAGGTACATATGCACCTACAGCTGTAATTGCTGCTGAAATTTTACTCATAACTTTATAGTTAATTTGACCAAAAAATCACAAAAATTGACCAAAAAATTCAAAAATTTGTTTAAAATACTAAATTTTGATCTAATATCGTGCAAATTAAGGTGTTTTTGGCTGATACAAAAACTTATCATAAAAAAAACGCTCACATGTGAGCGCTTTATTATTAAAGTTCGATTTTTTTAAGCTACATTTTCTACCGCTTCAGTATTGTCAATTAAAACTTGACCTCTGTAATATAATTTACCTTCATGCCAGTGAGCTCTATGATATAAGTGAGCTTCTCCGGTTGTAGGACAAGTAGCAATCTGTGGCGCAGTTGCTTTATAATGAGTTCTTCTTTTATCTCTTCTTGTTTTAGAGATTTTTCTCTTAGGATGTGCCATTTTCTATATTTATTTATCCGTTAATAGTTTCTTTAATGTATTCCAACGAGGATCAATTTCCTTATCTTCTTTTTGTTCGTCGTCAAGCTTTGGGCTTAACTCTTTTAATTTTTCAAGTATGTCTGAACTTAATGTTCCATCTTCAACTCCTGGGTGAATGCGTTTAATTGGTACTGCAAGTACAATCAATTCATAAATATATTGTTGAATATTAATTTCATAAGCTCCATGGGGAAGAATTAAAATATCGATGTTTTCATCATTATATTCTTCTCCAAAATTTACCACTAAATCAAATTCATTTTCTATGTTTTGATCAAACGGTTCATTAGTTATGTCACAATTAATATTAACTGTTCCAGAAATTTTAAAATTTAACTCCAGCAAAGTTGTGTTTTTCAATAAAGAAACATCAACGTTTACATGAGCATCATTAAAATCTTCATACTCAAAATATTCAAAGAACGCTTTCTCAATTTTATAGTCGTAATGATGAGTTCCTATTTTTAACCCTATAAAAGGAATTGTAAACTCTTTTAATGGCTTCATTATCACTTCTAATTTGAGCCTGCAAATATATAAATTTTTAATTTATGCTACAGCACTTATGAACATTTTTTTGTTTATAATTTTTTTTCGGTTTGTTTTAGTGAATTTGATGTAAGCTGTTCATAATCAAATCGGTTCTTAAAAATTTGCAAAGCGGTGAAAACCGCTTCCTTAAATGAGTTCTCATCTGCAACGCTTTTTCCCGCAATTTCAAAGGCAGTTCCGTGATCTGGTGAGGTTCTAATTTTATTTAAACCTGCGGTAAAATTCACTCCTTGTCCGAAAGATAAAGTTTTAAAAGGTATCAATCCTTGGTCATGGTAAGATGCGATTATGGCATCAAAATTCTTGTAATTATTGGAGCCAAAAAAACTATCGGCAGCATATGGACCATAAATCAGCTTGCCTGAGTCTTTAATTTTTGCAAGTGTAGGTCGCATAATTTCATCGTCTTCATTTCCTATAACACCATTATCTCCAGTATGTGGATTAATTCCTAACACAGCAATTTTTGGTCTGTTTATTTTAAAATCTTTAAGTAGTGATTCATAAATAGTGTTTATTTTTTTTTCAATAAGCTCTGCTGAAATTTTTATGGCTATATCTTTAACCGGCACATGATCTGTTAGCAATCCAACTCTTAGCCTTTCTGTCACCATAAACATTAAACTTTCTCCTTCTAGTTCTTGTGCAAGATAGTCTGTATGCCCAGGAAAATTAAATTCTTTTGATTGAATATTATGTTTATTTATTGGAGCAGTAACCAATACATCAATAGCATTATTCTTTAAGGCTTTGGTTGCTTCTTGTAAAGATTTTATGGCGTAAGCACCTATTTTAAAATCTTCTTTGCCGAATTCAATTTTAACAGGTTCATTCCAGCAATTTAAAACGTTGACTCTACCAAATACGATTTGGTTTAAATTATTTATATCGTTAAAATTAATTTCAGATTTAAAATGGTTTTTTAAAAATCCCATAACTTTTGATGAAGCAAAAATTACAGGTGTACAAAACTCTAAAATTCTAGAATCTTCGAAGGTCTTTAATACTATTTCTCCGCCAATTCCATTTAAATCTCCTATTGATATTCCTACAATTATATTTTCTGTCTTCTTCATTAAGAATGATAACTTTTGTTTGTAAATTTGTTAATGCAAATTTAACCAAATAAACAGATAATAATATGTTTACCGGAATAATTGAAGATATGGGAGTTGTAACAAATTTGAAGAAGGATTTAAACAATCTTCATATCTCAATAAAAAGCAATATTACTTCAGAATTAAAAATTGATCAAAGCATTGCGCATAATGGTGTTTGTTTAACCATTGTTGATATTGAAAAGGATGTATATACAGTAATCGCTATTCAAGAAACCTTAGAAAAATCAAATTTAGGAACTTTAAAAATTTCTGATAAAGTTAATTTAGAACGTGCTATGAAACTTGGAGATAGACTTGATGGACATATCGTTCAAGGGCACGTAGATCAAACTGCTATATGTACAAAAGTTGAAGAAACCAACGGAAGTTGGTTGTTTACGTTTCAATATGATTCAACCCTAAACAATATCACCATAGAAAAAGGTTCTGTTACAGTAAACGGAACTAGTTTAACGGTAGTTAATTCAAAAAAAGATAGTTTTAGTGTTGCCATTATACCCTATACATATAATCATACCAATTTTTCAACCTTTAAAGAAGGGACAATTATAAATTTAGAATTTGATGTTTTAGGAAAGTATGTAGCTAAGCTAATTGAGTTGAAAAAGTAATTATTTATTCCTTAAAAGTTTCTTAATCCCATAAAAAACAGCAAAACAAGCGCCCAGTAACACACCTCCATCAATAGGTGCATCCCCAACTGGTGGTGTTATAGGTGGTGGTGGCACTTTTTGAGCCATACATACAAAACTTATTAATATAAATAAGATTGAAACAATAAGTCTTTTATTTTGTATATTCATTAGAGCGCTAATTTATTTAAAAAAAAATCAAAAAAATCAAAAAAATCAAAAAAATAAGATTTTTCTTTCGAAAAAAAACGTTGAAAGTTATTTTTTGCCGATAAAAAGCGTGTTTGGTTAACTACTTGCTTCTTTTAAACGAAATACTGCTAATAAAATTATGTGTTAATAAATTAAAATTTTACCTCAAATTTATCTTTACCGCTCAAATATAGAGAAAAGTAAATAAATTGTTTGTTTTAGTTTATTTCTTGTTTTTCAAAATTTTATAAACAAAGAATGGAAGTTAAATCAATCATTATTTTTCATCAATACTATAATTTTAAAAAACTTAAGTAAGATCCCAAAAAATAGGTAGTAATATATATATAAATAAAGTCAATAGAATTATTGACATGATATTCATCCAAAATCCTTTTGTAACCATATCTTCCATCTTTAAGTATCCTGAACCAAATACTACCGCGTTTGGAGGTGTTGCAACTGGAAGCATAAAAGCACAAGAAGCCGCCATAGTTGCCCCAACTAATAATAAATAAGGATGAACTCCTACTGCAGAAGCTAATGAAACTAGTACAGGTAAAAGCATAGCCGTTGTTGCTAAATTTGAAGTTATTTCAGTTAAAAAATTAACTGAAGTAATTAATATTAACAGCAAAACAAATAACGGAACTGAGCCCAATAAAGCCATTCTTTCACCAATCCAAATGGCTAACCCACTTGATTCAAAACCTAGAGCTAAAGCCATTCCTCCTCCAAATAATAATACAATTCCCCAAGGCAACTTAACGGCGTCCTCCCAATTAATAATTTTTGTTCCTTTTTTATTAGCAGGAAGTATAAATAATAGTATTGCAAAAAAAACAGCAATTATCGTATCATCAATTCCTGGTATAAAACGCTTAATGAGAAATGATCTAGTAATCCAAGCAAATGCTGTACAAACAAAAACAGTGAACACTATTTTCTCTTCTTTTGAAATCTTTCCTAGGCCTTTCAATTGTTTTTTTATTTCTTGCCTGCCACCAGGAAATTCTTTTTGCTCAAATTTAAAGGCAAATCTGGTTAGGTAATACCAACACATAAACAATAAAACAACAGAAATAGGAAACCCAAAAATAAACCATTGGAAAAAAGAAATTTCAACATGATAAACTTCTTTTATAACTCCAGCAAAGACCAAATTTGGTGGCGTTCCAATTAGTGTAGACATACCTCCTATTGATGCACTATAAGCAATTGAAAGCATTAAAGCTTTTCCAAAAATTAAGTTTTCGTTTTCAATAGTTTGTGGATTGTCTTTTAATTGTGTAATTATGGCCATTCCTACTGGTAAAATCATAACTGCTGTAGCCGTATTAGAAATCCACATTGATAAAAAAGCTGTAGCAATCATAAAGCCCAATATGATGTTAGTTACATTGGTACCTACAACTTTTATGATGGTTAACGCAATACGTCTATGTAATTTCCATTTCTCAATAGCAATCGCTAAAATAAAACCGCCAACATAAAGAAACACATATTTATGACCATAGGAAGCTGTAGTTTCGTTTAAACCCATTCCGCCTGATAATGGAAAAAGAACCATTGGCAGTAAAGCTGTAGCTGCAATTGGAATGGCCTCTGATATCCACCAAATCGCAATCCAACTTGCGGAAGCCAAAATAGCATTTGCGGCATCATTTAATCCTTGTGGATGATAAAAAAGAATAATTAAGACGAAGGATAATGGCCCAAAAAACAATCCAACTTTTTGTTTTGTTACATTCATATATTGATATGACTAAATTAGTCTCTTTTAAAATTAACTCAAGATAGTTTATACCAATCTAAACAAAAAATAATTTTAAATCAGTTTTTTTATATAATCTGATAACCTAAGTGATAATGCTACCAAGGTAAGAGTAGGGTTTGGAGCTCCCGATGTAGGAAAACATGCTGCTCCTGCTATAAATAAGTTTGTAATACCGTGAACTTTACAATTAACATCAACAACACCTTTCTTTGGATCAATAGACATCCTGGTGGTTCCCATATGGTGCCATCCACCATTAACGGTATCATCAAGTAAAGAGTTATTTGTTTCATCTCTTAAAAATTCATTCAGCTTTATTCTTCCAATATTAAAAACCCCCATCTGTTGCCCTAAAATTTGATACATCCTTCTTATGCTATATTTCTCAAGAGACGTCAATTCCCAATTCAGACTTGCTCTAGGTACACCTAATTCATCCCTTTCTTTAACAATAGTAACTCTTGAATTTGGATTTGGAGCTTGTTCAATTCTAGTATTAAGCTGGTAAGAATATGTTATATTACCTTTTTCTTTAAGCGCTTTTTCTTCTGCATTATTTAAATCATTCATCATTACTTCTAAACTATTTCTGGGGTCACCATCTTTCCAGGTATGAAGTTTTGGTTTTAGATATTTAGCTACACTTAGAGGTTGCAAAGAAATAGTACCATTTAAAATCTCTTCTTTAAATTGAACTTCTTCAGTAAAAGCTAATTCAGCACTTGCCTTTGTCACACCATATTCCCAAGAATACAAATCTGTTTTGAAAGGTTTTTCTAGCCACAACTCAGCAGAAGCGACTTCTAAATGTTCTTGAAAATATCTACCAACCAAATCATTTTCATTACCTAATCCCTTTGGAGTTTGTGAATTAGACGATAAAAGCATTCTTGCATTTTGAATGGTTCCACACGCCATAATAAAATGTTTGGCTTTAACAGTGTGTATTTTTCCAAAATGGTTTTTGACTATTACTTCATTCACAACAGATAAATTGCTTTCTGTCTTGACATCCACTGCATTTGCATAAGTATATAGATGAATTTTTTTAGCCTCTATAATAGTTTCCTTATATAACCTGCCAAAACGTGCTTTACTATATTGCCACATCTTGTTCCAAATAACCTTTTTATTTAAAGGGAATGGTATTAAATTAGGTAAGTTTTTATTCCAATAACTGAAATCGTAATTATAAGGTCCTAATTCGAGTACTTTATTTGCTTTTTCATAAAATGGATCAAGATCTTGTTTGTTTATTGGCCAACCGCTATTTTCAATCCAATGTCTTTCTTTAAAATCAATCTCATCTAGTGGTGAGCACATTCCGCCCCAATGCCCTGTTGTTCCTCCAAAATAATGAAGTCTGCCAGATTTTAGCGGGTAATATTTTTGTCCAGTTGTTTTACCCTCATATAGATTCTGAACCTCATCATCATATTCAAACCCTCCGCCCTCAAGCAATATTACTTTATAAGGTGTTTTTAACCAATCTAAAGCAATACTAATCCCTGCTGCTCCAGCGCCTATAATACAAATATCTCCTTCAATAATTGAGTTATTAGCTAATTCCCTAGCATCTATATGCATATAATTATTTTTCTTTGCCTAATGAAAATAAAGCGCACTGATATGCTTCGGTTTTGGATAAAATCCACCCAGAAACCATAACGGTATCGCCTTTTTTATAATCATCAATAATTTTTCTTTGTAGTATTTCTTCTGTTATGTTTTCTTGTTCAAAAGAATTATCATTGGAAATGAGTTTTAATAATTTTAATTCACTAAATATCTCAATCTGTTTCTCTCTATAAATTTTCCCCAAAGCTATTACGGCTTCACTATTACAGATAGACAATAAAAATTTAGGCTCTTGTAATAATTTTTTACCTCTAAGTCTCCTATAATTGTTAACTACAGGCACAAGAGTTGTTAATAGTATAGCAGCAATACAAGCTAATCCCATTGAAAGAATGAATTTTCTTCTTTTCATTGCTTAAATTTATACTCTACAGACAACATCTTATATGAGTTATGTGGCTTTTAAAAACATTGTTAAACTTAATAAATTTTCATAAGTTAATCATCAAAATAAAATGCTAAGAAAAAGAGAAAATATAAAAAATATTGAAGTATTAAGTAAATTTGATGTCTTGTTGTTCTATCTATGTCCAATCTTCATAAAACAAAAAAACCTCTCAACATCTTGAAAGGCTTGATTTTACTAGTGGTCCCACCTGGGCTCGAACCAGGGACCACCTGATTATGAGCAGATAATAATACAGCTAAATCCATATGAATAAAATTTTAACATATTGATTTTCAATATTTTAATTAATTTTAATGTCAACTGATATCATTTAATATCAAAGAAATGTTTGCAAATTGTTTGCAAATTTTTTACCTAACTTAGGGTTATGAATACACTTATAACCTTAATGTTAGACCAACGAAGAATGAAAAAAGATGGTAAATATCCTATCATTTTTCGACTTACCCATAACAGAAAAACAACTTCAATTTCTACAGGATTCTCTGTTTTAGAAACCGAATGGGATGAAAAGAAAAGAGAAGTTAAGTCAAATTATAAAAAAGTCGAATCCGTTCGATTATTAAATATAATACTTTTAAAGGAAAATGCCCGAATAAATGAAATACTCAATAAGCTTTATGACAAAGGAGAGTTGCAATACATATCTATAAATCAAGTAAAACAGTTTATAACAAGAAAAGTAAACTACAGTTCCTTTTTAGAATATGGCAATCACTTAGTAAAAGAACTAATATCTGTTCGGCGTTTCGGAACTGCCCGAACCTATGAATTCACATTAAAAATCATGCAAACCTTTACACAGAAAATCGATATAAAATTCAATGAGGTTAACTATGATTTTCTTAAAAGGTTTGAGAAATTCCATTTATCAAAAGAAGACAATAATTTAAATGGTTTAGCATTTTATATGAGAACAATTCGAGCCATCTATAACAAAGGTATTAAAGATGGTTGCATTGATAAAGAAGCTTATCCTTTTTCTGAATACAAAATTAGAGTAACTCCGACCAAAAAAAGAGCATTAGACATTACTCACATTAAAAAAATTTTGGATTTACAACTCCCTGTAGGACATGAATTATTCCATACAAGGAATTACTTTTTAATATCCTACATGCTCTATGGTATGCCCTTTATGGATATGGCCTTTTTAAAAGTAGGAGATATAAAAAACGGCAGAGTTATTTATCAGCGAAAAAAAACCCTAAAAAATTACGACATTAAAATTTCTGATACATTATATAAAATTCTAAAGTTTTATAATAAACATAAATTGAAACAAGATTTTATATTCCCAATTATCATGAGAGAAAAACCAGAACAGCAATATCAAGATGTAATTAGATTGAGAACAATGTACAATGATAAGTTAAAAAAGATTGCTCATATATGCAATATTGAACAAAGCTTATCTTCATACGTTTCTCGACATAGCTTTGCAACAAACGCAATGTTACAAAATATACCTTTACAAGCAATTTCAGCAATGCTAGGTCATAGCAAATTGAATACTACTCAAATCTATTTAAAGTCATTACCTAACAAGATATTAGATGAATATAATGAAAGGCTGAGCGTTTCTTTATGAGTTGATAATTCTTTTTGTTTAGTCTGAAAATCAGCAATTAATAAATATAAAATTCCTTTTTATCCATTAAGGCATTTTGTTAAATTTATTTTTTACGGTTTTACCACAACACTCTTTGTATTATTATTCCTAGATTTATTATCTCATAACGGTACTGTTCAGTAATCATATTGTTCTTGTTTGTTTATTGTTTATTATTAAGTCCGCTTAAAGAACAACTTTAAAAGAGTTTGAATAATGAAAGATCAATTATTTAATGTATTAAATGAATACCTAAAAAGTTCAGATATCTTTATTAATGATTCTGAATTAGAATTTCAAATATTAAGCCACCCATCCTATCCGAGTTTGCACGCTTTAACAGGTGTGTTGGACCATTTTAACATCTGCAACCTTGCGTTAGAAGTATCACCAAATGCAGAGATACTAAAACAACTTCCAAAAACATTTATTTCTTTAGTTAATGGCGAGATTAATAAAGATTTTGCTGTTATTACACAACAAAATGATACAATTAAAATAACCCATGGCAATAAAAGAAAAATTTCAATTACAGTAGAGGAATTTCTACCTATTTGGAGTGGAGTTATTGTGGTTGTTGAAAAGGAAGATTTCAATGTACAGGCCAAAACAATTAACACAAAAAATATTTCAAAAGGACTATATGTTTTATGTGGCATTTTATTTTTAAGTGCATTCATTTCTGTTAAACCATCTTTGTTTCAATTACTTCATTTTACATTATCCTTAATCGGTCTTTATGTTAGTTTTTTAATTGTTAAGCATGAATTAGGTTTTATGTCTAGAGCAATAGATAAATTTTGCACAGCAAATGAGTTTACCAGCTGTGATGCTGTTTTGAATTCCAAAGGAGCTACCATTTTAAAACATTTTAAATTAAGCGATGTGTGCCTTGTTTATTTTACAAGCTTGGCATTAGCCTGGGTGCTTATAGTAAATAGCAATACAAGTGATTCTGCTATCATATTCCTGTCCTTAACAACAGTTCCAGTGACATTCTATTCTATTTACTATCAATATAATGTTATAAAAAAGTGGTGCCCTTTATGTTTAAGTATTGTGGTTGTATTGTGGCTGCAATGTAGCACCCTACTTGTTAACAAAAATACATTTGAAAATATAGAGTTCAAAATAAATGATGGACTGGTTCTTTTTTTTAGTTTGATAATTATAACAACATTATGGCTGATTATAAAACCGCTTCTTAAAAAGGAACAAGAGTTAAACAAATTACAAATACAACATTATAAGTTTAAAAGAAACTTTGATTTATTCAATGCCGTTTATCATAAAAACGAGATAATAAATACATCATCCATTCATAATAAGGAAATTGTCTTGGGGAGTAAGAAAGCTCCTTTGCATATAGTTTTAGTGACCAATCCAAAATGTCATTATTGTAAATCTGCACATACCGACATAGAAAATATTTTGAATAAACATCCGGATTCTATTAAAGTAGTTATAAGATTTAGTATAAGCACAAAGGACAAAGATGATGTGGTTTATAAAGTTATAAATCGACTCTTTGAAATATATAATACAGAATCAGAATTCAAATGTCTTGAAGCTTTACATGATGTATATAAAAATGAGGCCAATTTAGATAAATGGTTACTTATATGGAATGAGGCTAGAAATTATGTTTTTGATGACGTATTGGAAAGCCAGAAAGCATGGTGCCTTAGAAATACCATAAATTTTACGCCTGCCCTATATATTAATGGAAGGCCGTTTCCGAAAGAATATGAAAGAAGTGACATTTCATATTTTATAGAAGATTTAATAGAACAAGCAGAAAATGAAAAAGCAACCATGTTAAAACCAGTGGGAGCTACAAATTAATACCAATGCTAATACTTTTCCGCTAATGCGGAAAAGTACAGCAAAGTAAACAATATCTTCTCGCGAAAGATGGACACAAACCTTGAGTGTCCTTAAATGTTCAAGGCAAATATATTATATAAAATTTTTAATTATGAAAAATTTGCAAAAATTAGGTAAAGCTTTAAATAAAGCGGAACAAAAATTAATTAATGGAGGGGAAATAATAGGTGATCCTTTTGTATGTCGAGACAGCAGTGATTGTTTAAATTATGATTGCTGTTGGGAAGGTCATTGTATGTCACCTTCATCTTGGCAATGTATGTCAGTGTGATACTATTGATTTTAATTAAGGTTATTATTGATATAATATCAATAACAACCTATAATGTATGACAATTTTTATTTGTTTTATTCCCCAAATTGAGTCTAAAAATTGTGCTCAACTTGTATTAAAATCATCTCTAAGTCTACGAAAGACTATTCACATATCCTTATGTCTATTAAAACAACCAGAAGAGGCAAAGTAAAAAAATCTTTTCGCGAAAGATGGACACAAACCTTGAGTGTCCTTAAATGTTCAAGGCAAATATATTATTTAAATTATTTAATTATGAAAAATTTGCAAAAATTAGGAAAAGCTTTAAATAAAGCTGAACAAAAGGGAATTATTGGAGGTATTGATCCAAAACGTTGTGTTTATGATTCTGATTGTGAATATGATGACATATGTAACAGTCAGACTGGACAATGTACAGTTTGGTAGAATAATAATTTTTTAGAAAAAACATATAATGAATCTTCTTATATGTTTTTTCTTTGAGATATTATAAAATTTTCACACTACAAACAGCCACAGGTAAAAGATTGTAGTACAACCTGTATAAAAATTGTTGATAAACCCTTGAAAGCTAATTTATACCCAACAATTCAGGTAACCTTAAATGATAATGGAAGACATTCCTTTATCAACCCATAATAATGGTTTTTATGACAAAACCTTAATCTGAACCATGCTAAGAGGTTAGTGCACTCTTGGTTTTATTTGAACTCTATTTGAAAAAATTCCCACATTATACCCAAACAGAATCCAAAGATTGCGGACCAACTTGTATTAAAATTATTTCCAAACATTACGGAAAAATTATTAATACACAACAGCTCCGTGCACTTAGCGAAACTACAAGAGAAGGCAGTAGCCTATTAGGGCTAAGTGAAGCTGTTGAAGGGCTAGGGTTTCGCTCTTTAGGCATTAAACTTTCCTTTGAAAAATTACAAGAAGCACCTCTGCCGTGTATACTCCATTGGAATAAAAATCATTATGTTGTTTTGTACAAAATACGAAAAGGGAATCTTTATATTTCTGATCCAGCCCATGGGTTAATTAGTTATACTAAAGATGAATTTTTAAAACATTGGATTGGAAATAATGCAAATGAATTTACTGAAGAAGGTATTGCACTCATGGTTGAGCCAACACCTCTATTCTATGAATCTGTTTTTGAAGAAGATCAAAAATTTGGTTTTGGTTTTATTTTTAAATACTTACTAAAGTATAAACAGTTTGTTATTCAACTTATTATAGGGCTTTTAGCGGGTAGTTTATTACAGCTCATTCTTCCGTTTTTAACTCAAAGTATTGTGGATGTTGGAATAAAAAACCAAGATATAAACTTTATTTATCTTATTTTAATTGCACAACTATTCTTGTTTATAGGAAGAGCCGCTTTAGAGATTATTAGAGGTTGGATTTTATTGCATTTAAGTACACGTATTAATATATCCCTGATTTCTGACTTCTTTATCAAACTTATGAAATTACCGATTTCATTTTTTGATGTTAGAATGACAGGAGATTTATTACAGCGAATTAATGATCATAAACGTATAGAACGAATCCTAACAACATCATCTTTAACGGTGTTATTTTCACTGTTCAATCTTATCGTTTTTAGTTTTGTTTTGGGTTATTATAGTATGCAAATTTTTGGTGTTTTTATTGTTGGAAGTATTCTCTATTTCTCTTGGGTTTTGTTTTTCTTTAAAAGGCGAAAAGAACTTGATTATAAACGTTTTTCAGAGATAAGCACAGAACAAAGTAAAGTTATTGAACTTATTAATGGGATGCAAGAAATAAAACTCCATAATGCCGAACGCCGGATGCGCTGGAATTGGGAATATGTACAAGCACGTTTATTTAAAGTTGCCACAAAAAGTCTTGCGTTAGAACAAACACAAAGTGTGGGGTCTAATTTGATTAATGAACTAAAGAATATGTTCATAACCGTATTGTCTGCAAAGCTAGTGATTGATGGCGATATTACTTTGGGTATGATGCTCGCTATTAGCTATATTATTGGGCAATTGAATGCGCCTATCTCTCAGCTTATTAGTTTTATGAGGGATGTGCAAGATGCTAAAATTTCATTAAACCGCTTGGGAGAGATCCATAATAAAGATAACGAAGAAAGACCTGAAGATAATAATGTCACTATAATTCCTGAGCATGCCAATATTCATCTTAAAAACATTTCGTTTCGTTATACTGGTGGATTAGAATTTGTATTAAAAGAGTTATCGTTAACTATCCCTGCCAATAAAACCACTGCTATTGTTGGGGTTTCTGGTAGTGGTAAAACAACTTTAATGAAATTATTGCTTCATTTTTATACAGTTGATAAGGGTGAAATACTCATAAATAATTTCAATTTAAATAATATTTCTCAAAAAATATGGAGAAACCATTGCGGAGTAGTCATGCAAGAAGGCTATATATTTAATGATACTATTGCCAGCAATATTGCAGTAGGTGAAGATTTTATTGACAAAAAAAAATTAAGCCATGCTATTAAAGTTGCAAATATAGCCGATTATATCGACGGATTACCTTTAGGCTTTAATACGAAAATTGGTAATGAAGGTATTGGGTTAAGTACAGGTCAAAAACAAAGATTGCTTATTGCTCGAGCTGTCTATAAAGATCCTAAGTTCTTGTTTTTTGATGAAGCCACCTCCGCTCTTGATGCTAATAATGAAAAAGTTATCATGGAAAATCTAAATGATTTTTTTGCAAATAAAACAGTTGTTGTAATTGCACACAGATTAAGCACTGTGCAAAATGCGCACCAAATTGTGGTATTAGATAAAGGGAAGATTGCTGAGATAGGTAATCACAGAGAATTAATAAAACAGAAGGGGAGCTATTATGATTTAGTAAAAAACCAGCTCAACCTTGGTAAATAATATACCCATAAAGTACAATATTAAAAGAAAGTACCTTATTATGAGTAAAAATATTCTTTTCGCGAAAGATAGACACAAAGCTTGAGTGTCTTTAAATGTTCAAGATAAATTTAATTTTTAAATATTTTAATTATGAAAAATTTATTAAATCTAGGCAAAGCCTTAAGTAAGGCTGAAAAAAAAGCTATTACTGGTGGTAAGTTTGTTTGTTGTCACTCTTATCCTCAATGCCCTAATTATAATGACACCGGTTGTCTTATTATTGGTGGCGTGTGTGAATATTACCCAGGAGAAGGGGTTTCTTGTTAACGAAATTTTAACAAGTTAAATTGTTTATTATAGAGGTGTGTAATTACCCACCTCTATATTCAATTTTTAATAAATTAGGTTAATGTGCTATAAAAGTTTAGTGTTTAGTCTATAAAAAATTGAGAAAGATAGACACAAACCTTGAGTGTCTATAAATGTTCAAGGCAAAATTAATTTATATACATTTTTATTATGAAGAATTTATTAAATCTTGGCAAAGCTTTAAGTAAAGCAGAACAAAAGGCAATTAACGGGGGGAATGACTTCTGCTGTGAATGGTGTTCAGATGGATCATGCAACGGATGGGTTAGTAGCCCAAGGGTTCCTTGTCCAATTGCGCCCCCATGTAATTAAATAAGTTGAAGGACATGAAAAAAATCCATGTCTGGTAATTACTTTTAGAGTAGGTTAATAAAAAAATCTACTCTAACTTTCAACAATAATAAAAAGATGCAAGAAAATAAGTTTGAAACTCAAATACGCAGCGAAGAAGTTCAAGATATACTTAGTAAAGTTCCTCATTGGATGATACGCTGGGGAAATGTTTTATTCTTAAGCTTAATAATAATGCTATTGGTAATATCTTGGTTTATAAAATATCCCGATGTAATAGTTTCTGAAGCACTTATTACTACTCAAATACCCCCCCAAAAAGTGTTTGCTAAAACTAATGGGAAATTTGACGTTATTATGGTAAAAGATAATGAGTTGGTTAATATTAATCAACCTCTTGCCATAATAGAAAATACGGCAAATTATAATGATGTCTTTAAGTTAGCCTCAATAGTTGATACTATTCCAGTAAATAATCAAATGTTTAACTTTCCGATTACTGATTTGCCATTTCTATTTTTAGGAGATATTGAAACTAGCTATGCTTTATTTGAAAACAATTATATACAGTACATTCTTAATAAGAAATTACAACCATTTACTAATGAAAATTTTGCTAATAAATTATCCATATATGAAATAAATGAGAGATTACAAAATTTAGAATCTCAAAAACAACTAAATCAATCTGAACTTCAGTTTAAGAAAAAGGCTTTGGAAAGAAATAAGGAACTTTTCGAAAAGGGAGTAATCTCTACTCAAGAGTATGAAAGTAAACAATTAGAGTTCTTACAATCTGAGCGTAATTTTAAAAACATAAATGTTTCCATTTCTCAATTGCAAGAATCAAAAAATAATGCTCTAAAAGCTTTAAGAGACACAGATATTAACAAGATAAAACAAGAAATGACATTATTAAAAAAAGTAATTCAATCGTTTAATCAACTTAAAAAAAGCATAAAAGAATGGGAAGCAATTTATGTTTTGAAATCTAAAATAAATGGAAGAGTGACTTTTTTAAACTATTGGAACAAAAATCAAGTAGTAAATCAAGATGCTTTAGTATTCTCTATTATTCCTAGTGAAAATTCAAGCTTTATTGCAAAATTAAAAATACCAACGTTAAACTCAGGGAAAATAAAGGTTGGACAATTAGCAAATATTAAGATAGATAATTATCCAGAGGCAGAGTTTGGTACTCTAAAAAGTAAAATAGTAAAAGTATCTATATTTCCTGATAAAGATGGTCTTTATTTAATTGATGCGTCTTTACCAAAAGAGCTAATAACGTCATACAATAAAAAAATAGAATTTAAACAAGAAATGAGTGGTTCAGCAGAAATCATTACTGAAGATCTTCACCTTATTGAACGTTTTTTCTATCAGATTAAGAATGTATTTAAAGACTAAATTACGATATAAACAAATGTTTTAATAGATTTAAAATATCATTTATTTTATAATAAATTTTGTTTTTGTATAAATGATTACTCAACATCTCTATAGCTGGGTTGTCTTCACTATTAATAGCTTTTATGGCAATATCTTACGGGATTTCAATTATGGATTGTGTCCTTTTTAATCAAAAGCACAAATCTTAATTTGGCTTCATTTAACGTTTGCTTCGCAAACTTAGATGTGAAGCAAGAGGGTAACACGCTCCGCGATGTTACTGGTTCATATTTTACTTAAAATCAGTTATTTACCAATTTTAGATGGTTGATTTTATTTCAGATTTGCGGCAAAACCTCTTGAAACCCCATTAAAATGGCATTTATTTGCGGCAAACCCATAGGATTTCATATGATTTAGTTAATATTGAACCGTTGTAGTGTTTGCCAAATACGTATTATTTGACTTTTACAGTAAATGGCTCCGTAGCCCTATAAACAGGCAATAATTTACAGTAAAAAGTATTAGAATAATTTGTATTGATAGGTATTGTCGGTTATTGGTGTTTTATTAGTTTAAAAAGGGTATCAATTCACTGTTTTTTAGTAAAAAAGCTTCGTAGCCCAATGAAATCAAGGAATTTTTTAGTAATAAATGAGATTTTCGGTTAAAATT
Source organism: Gaetbulibacter sp. M235 (assembly GCF_043876835.1). NCBI lineage: Bacteria > Pseudomonadati > Bacteroidota > Flavobacteriia > Flavobacteriales > Flavobacteriaceae > Gaetbulibacter > Gaetbulibacter sp. M235. Next base: position 6,841 of record NZ_JBAWJZ010000008.1, on the reverse strand, counting down.
CCCAAAAACATTGCATAGTATTAGCTCGATAGATGTTGGGGCTTTTAATTCGTAACAAGTATGATAAATCGTTTTCTGATTAAAAATTAAAGACCTGTTGTTCAGTGTTATCTCTGATTGGATAAAGAATTGTGGATTCATCATTTTATAAAAAACCAATTAGGTTTTTTTAAATAAGAGAGCCCACGCGTTGTATATGCCGTTAGCATTTAGTGAGTGCGATGATCCACCCCACCTTACGGGTGTACAAGCACCCTCATGACCAAATCGGTCAATCTACAATAAGTTCTATGCCCGCTTTCTCGGCCTTGTATTTTATCTTGGCCGTCAGCTCGTAATAGCTCCAGTTCCTGAGTACAAATCCATCTTCCTTTGCTATCCCGGTCTTGTCCTCCTGATTTAACAATATGAGCGTTCCAGCCTGATGCTTGGTGCAAAAATCGATGAGCCTCCTGCTGTACACATGCAAACGATGGTGTACATAGTTACTTTCCGACTTGCTGAGCCTGTCCACCGCTTTGAGTTTTCGTTTACGCCCTTTGCCTGATCTGGAATAGGTAGCTCCAATCTGCGCCCTTTTATGGGCTGCCTGTATGGCCAGCCTTCTATATAGAAACTCTTCCTTAGTGCCTATACAGAGCCTGTCCTTGCCAATTTTCACGACCAATGGGTATTCCAATGACAATGAGGCCTCCGCAATCACTTCTGCTTTAAGGATATGCCTTTCTTTCTCGATTTCAAATATCGGTAGCCAAAAGATCTTGCCGTCCTTTAATTGGATACGGGAGGTACACAGCTTGGTCTCTCCCTTTATCACCCGATCCAACAATATTTTTTTGTCTGTATGGTCATTCCCCAGATATGTCCGAAAGGGAACCTGGAACAAACGAAAGCAAAACGCCCTTTTCTCTTCATCATATGATATTCTGCTTATGCCCTCCAAACTAAATGGAAAGGCCATATCCCTCCTAAAGTTCTTTAGGGAACATTCACCTTTCCAGTATTTCGGGCTGTTTGTCCTAAAAGAAGTGATCAGGGTATTGTTCAAACTGGACAGTATATTGGTTGGGATCTCACCCTTAAAGCGATCCGATACCATGCGATAGGTGGTATTGATGCGGGAGCGTTGCAAAATGCCGTCTTCATCTTTTTTTTCATCAGCCAGTTTATACTTTATCCCTTCTGAGAGATAAAAGAAATCTTTGATCATCTCCTGTACATAGAGATGGGAAACGATTAGGTTGGCAGCCCTGAAACATCGATTTTGCCACTGGTAAAGTTTGTCCAAGGCCTCCTTTCGTTCTTCTTGGGTAGGGAGGTCGACCAATAACTGGATCTTTCGGGTGAGTTTGAGCGTTGGCTTTTCCATATCAAGCGGATTCCAGTTGCTGTTCATGTTTCTGCTGCATGAGTTTATAGGCTATCATAAATTCATGGTGCACTTCTTTTTGGGATAGGTTAAGTTCTTTGGCTATGGAGGTAAAGGAATATTTCATTTCACATCGAAGCATTAATACTTTTACCTGTTCCTTGGTCATAATATCTTGTCCTTTAATTTCATCAATAGACTTCTGTCTTGTTTCAAGCCTGTTTCCTTGATTAATGATCGTTCTGATGTCCTCAATAGCTCCTTTCACTTCGTTACTGGTCTCGGTAATGCTTGTTCCCATGACCTCGGCAATAGCTTTGTATTGAAAGCCATATTTCAAACAGATATCAATCAAATGCCTTCTCTCGGCATTCAATAGGGGCAGTACGCTTTTGATATGGTCGAAGTCTTTTTGTTCCGCTTCCTGATCTCGCAGCGTTTCCCCATCTTTTAAAGGATCGTACCCTACCATATAGTCTTGGTAATTGTCATAATCCTCAAACGAATTGACTTTCCTAAAGAACTTGTTTCTAGGTCTGGTATAGTAGGAAATACATTCCCTTTTCATCACAAACCTTAGGAAAAAGAAGATATGTTTGGGGGTTTCTATACTGTCCCTATGTTCCCATAATTTTAAAAAAGTATCCTGGACCAAGGATTCTATGACAAAATGATCCTTGAGCATGCGCTTGCCTACCCAAAAGATACTCCTGCTGTACTTGGCATGGATACGCTCCAAAGCAGCGGGATCACCCTTTTTTAATAGTTCGAAATGATGCTGTGACATAAGGGATCGCTTTTAAGTTGGTGATATCATCACCATGATTAAATCAGATTTAGATAAAGCGAATTCTTACATTGTGTAAAGAGAAGATAGCTTTGAGAAAAGTTGAAAGAAGGCACTTTTTATACAAACAAAAAAGGCGTGGATGCTCAACTTATAGTATAGGAGGTACTGGTATACCTTGCAACAATAAGAGAGCCCACGCCCCGGGTCGTGAGCAAATCTACTTATCATCTTGTTGCACAAAAATTACCAGTTTTCCTATACAAGATTCAAAGCAATTGCTTCTAATATTTATCTTTAAGAAGAATCGCAAAAATACTCCTTTCTATATGAAAGGAAAATCAAATGTAAATAAAATATTTTAACGACACAAACGTCGTTGATATATTTTTTTTTATTACCGTCATTTGAATATATGATTGATAAAAAAGATATTTTATATTATTCTACTTCTATTGAAATGGTTCTTAAAGAATTAAGAAAAGAGAAGGGTATGGATCAAGGTAAAATAAAAGGTTTGTCTCAATCAGATGTAAATATCGAATTTGCCCAAAAATATGAGATTATTATAAATATGGGGCGGATGGAGTCTAAACCCAACTTTGGAATTATCAAATTACTATATCTCTGTGATTATTTTGGTATTTCAACAGTTGATTTCTTTAAAAGGGTTTTGACTAAAGAAAAAAAGGAAATCATCGAATTCATAAAAGCGAAGGAAGAGGAGAAAAGAAATCGAAAAAGAACAAAAAAATAATTAAAGAAAAGCCAATCCAAAGAGATTGGTTTTTTTTGTTCTAAATACAAAATAAAAAAGGTGTTTAAGAGGTAAAGAATAATCGTTTTTAAAGTTATGGATTTAGAGGCTGGATTGAGCGGGGAGAATCCATCACTTTAAAAATGCAGCAAGCTCGCCCAAAGCGAGCGCGGTAGCTTATTTTTTCTGATTATGTTAATGCACCCTAGTGTTTATAAGCGTTTCCAAGGGTATTAACATAATTATTGTATTTTTTGCATGGAACATAAAATTGATCGTTTATTATAATCTACTGAAATACAGTAAATTATAAATAAATCAAATAACGCAATGAGCTTTAGCGCATTGCCCTCTTGCTATTCCCTTAGATTCGCAATGTCATTTACATAGAGCTTTTTTAAGACAATTGCTCTTTCCTTGATTACGTTATTCAGTTTTAATACTAAAATTGAATATTTAAAAAAATAAATTTTTAAGAAAATTCACATAATTCAGAAAGGAATTAACTAATTTTAATATTAGTTATATTAATATGCGGTGATGGTAAACAATAAAACTTATTATGTTTATCCGTAAACTGGAACCCATAAACAGTATATTATATAAGGATATAACGAGTTAGCATACATTATGAAAAACCTCCTAATTACTTTATTTCTTTTGAGCTCAATCAATCACACTTTTGCTCAAACTTCTTCGTTTTCTACAGACCAAGCAACTATAAAACAAAGAATAAAAAATATAAAAGAATGCACGGGTAAAATACTTGTGGATAATGTTAAATCTGGTACTGGATTCTATGTTTCAAGTGACGGTATTATATTAACTAATTGGCATGTGATTTTTAGTAAAAACACGAAAATTGATTCTATAGGTAGAATCCAAAGCAACTTTTCATTTGTTGACTATAAAAATGACACAATTCCATTAAATATAATTTTAAAGCTAAATAATGAATCTATTGTGAAAGAAGCAATAGCATGGGATTATTGTATTTTAAAACCTAAAACAAAAGTTAATTCAAATTTTCTCGAATTAGGTAATTTTTCAGATGCTTATGAAGGAGCAACAGTTTACACTTGCGGTTTTCCTCTTGACTTAAATGACCCTTTTTTTTCAACAGGAATAATTTCGACTTTATCCAAACAGACAATAGATAAAGAATCAAACTATACTAGAGAAATTGCATGGCTTGATATGACTACTAACAAAGGTAATTCAGGTGGGCCATTAATTTTACTTACTGAGAATCCCGAGAATGATAAGGTAATAGGTATTACTTCATTTATAACAACGCCCTTTTACAGTGTCTTAGAAAATTTAAATAATTATATAACAGAAACTGAAAAGCATGGTGGAGCTGAAATAATGGGAATTAATTTTCTTCAGTATATAAAATTAATAAATACAACTGCTAATTCAAATTCAGTTGGAATAAGTGGATGTATTTCAATTGAAAAAGCTAAAAATATAATAGGAAATCTAAATAAATAACGTATACTAACGTATAAAAAAAATTGCTGGTTTTAGCTAAACCAAAGTTAGTTGCTCGTTTGCTAGCTTCTGATTTTCCTTCGTAAAATCCTCGCACACAAACACGCAACTTTCCTTATACATAAACGTTGTAAGCAATTTAAAAAACCCGAGGAAATTTGGTAACATCATCAGATAGAGAATACATTTTAGCCAAACGAATAAAGCAGAAAAAAAACGGAATTGAAACTGACTTTCTAGAGCTTGCTAAATGGATTTCAGAAAAATACAAAGTAAATGTTATAAACATTACTCACGAAATAATGAATCACGACAACCGAATTAGAATCGGAATTGCAGTCGAAACTGAAAATGACGAAGTTAAATTCAAAGAAAGTGATGAACGGTGGGCAAATTACGATGAAAAAATTCAGGATGAAATTGCAGAAAAATATCTGGAGATTTGCAAAACTTTGGAAATCCCAAATGGAAAAAACATTCTTGGATTAACAAAAAAACTGAAACCACAATTAAAAGATGTTTTCGTTTCGGCTTCAGCATTTGAACCATTAGCCAAAGAAGAAGCAAATGGACTGATTCCAGAACCGAAGATAAAAGAATTGTTATCCAAACTGAACAATAACAAAGTTTGGACATTGTCAAGATGTTTTGGAAGTGCGACTTTATTTGTTTTTAAAGATGAACAAAAGGAGAAAATAGGTAAATCGGACTTCTTTGAAGAACTTGAAAAAAGATATTTTGAGTTGCTTAAAGAATATGACGAATTTGATTATTGGAAAAGAGACGAATTTAAAATCGGAATTGATTCAAAACAAAATTTTGACGAAAATTATGAAAGCAGTTGGTTCTATTATAACAGATAAAAAAACTGCTTACAACACCGGCTATAATTCAGCGTGGCGATGGTGCAAAAACCGAAAGTAAAACATATATTTAAGCTGATTTCTCTGCGGAATAGTCCTGCGGACGATTCCACGCCGAAATCATAGGTACTGTGTTAAAAACCAAATAAATTAACTAAAAATTATAGGAAGCACTTATGCTAAACCATAGTGCTATCCTGCGCAGCAAGAGCTTTTGGTTCTTGCTGTTTTTTCTTTTCAAATTCTGCGTCATAATATGTTTCATTTTTCCAGAGCGTGAACATTAAAATCAATAATTTCCTTTGGACTGCCACCAAAGCCACAAGAGGTTTTGCTTTCTGGGGCTTTAATCTTTTATAAAACTGTTTTAAGGTGGGATTGCACCGAACGCATGTCATTGAAGGCATATGGAGAACGGCCCTAATATGGCTGTTTCCTTTTTTGCTTATTTTGGTCTTACCCTTAAAATTACCAGACTCCCTTAAAACCACATCATAGCCAGCATAACTTGTAAGCTGTTTTCCGCTTGATATGGACTCAAAACCTAAAGTTTCACCAACAACTGTTGCTGCAGATATAAATGACACACCAGGAATACTTTCTAAATACGCAATGCGGCCTTTTAAAACCTTTGTCTTAGACACCAGTTCCCGCATTTCCTCTTCTATAGCCAATATCTGTGTGTTTATCAGGCGTAACCTTGTTAAATGCCGCTTGGAAGCTTTTGAACTGGAATAACTACTTGACCCGATAGCTCCTTGTCTGTTTATCTCTACGTTCCTGTCTTTTAAAAGGGAACTGCGCTCCCTGCCAAGTGCTTTTAACTCCTGTAATTCCTTGCTGGGAGGATTCCAAGGCCTTGGGTTCCGTTCCAGACCCAGCATGCTTAACATCCTACTGTCCAAGGCATCGGTCTTTAAGCGTTGGTCCAGACTTTGGGCATAGCGCTTTACCCTTCCCGACTGCATAACACAGACTTTGTAGCCTTGGCCATACAAGTAATTACAGATTGCCTGGTGGTAAACACCAGTTGCCTCCATGACGATTATAAATTCTACGCCTTCTACCAACACCTTCCTTAACCATCCCGACAGAACCTTAAATCCCCCTGGATCATTACCAATATCTGGATGGCCTATAAATTCCTTTTCTAGATTGGAATTTAACTGTCCTAAACTAATAGATAGATTCCCTTTAGAAACATCTATCCCTAAACATTGCTTTAGTTTTGTATCCATACCTGTTTATTTTAACAAGGCTAATTTCCTTTTGCATCTTTGCTCGCACTTGATTCGGTCTCTTGCCATAGGACCTAGGTACTGTCCAGATTCCAAGAAAATTATAGAAGGGAGGGATTTCTATGAAACGATATCACGATAAACCTGTGTATCTAGCCAAAACCTCTCTATCCCTTCTATTTTACTTGTTTTGTTAGTCAGAAATTTACTATTTTTAATACAATTAAATAACGTATCGTAAACATACGAGCCTAACCGTTAGCAGTTATTTAATTTAGTCAACCATGATTATGGAAGAAAATAAATCGAAACTCTCAAAATTCTGGAATAAAT
>NZ_JBAWJZ010000007.1:0-224439 GCF_043876835.1 Gaetbulibacter sp. M235 | reverse complement strand
TGCATTTGTGGGAGAGTAGGTCGTTGCCTTTTTTGGAAGCCCTTCATAGAAATATGAAGGGCTTTTTGCTTTTATATAAGTTTATTGTTAAATAAATATTTATTTTTTTTGTAAGCTATTGATTTAGTTTTGACTAATGGTTTTTTGAGTTTATTCTTTTTGATTATATTCGCTTACATGAATGATATTAAACAATCTACTTTAATAGTTTTAAATAAGACGAAGTTTTTATTATCTATTTTAAATGATGAATTATTAAGTAATTCAACAATCCCACCATATAAATCAAGTATAGGTTCTCATATAAGACATATATTAGATTTTTATCATTGTATTCTTAATACAAATTCAGAATCAGAAATTGATTTAACTTTAAGAAGGAGAGATTTGCTGGTTGAAACAAAATGTATTTCAGCAATTGGTTATTATATGGAAATTGTAAATGAGTTAGAAAAAAGCAATTTTGATTTTGATGATTATGTATTTGTGGTTGACGATTTAGGGGTTGGAAAAATTAAAATTAAATATACTTTTGGAGCTTTATTGGCGCAAGCTTATAGCCATACAATTCATCATTATGCTATTATTAATTATATTTTGGATGGATTAAAGATTTCTATTGATGATCCTGATTTTGGCTATAACCCTACAACACCAAAGAAATAATCTGTTAATCACCTTTTTTTAAAGATACTGTCTAATATTGTGTTTATACCTTTAAACGCAAAATAAAGAGCCAGACCACAAACAACTAATGAAATTATAAGAATTGGAATGTAAAGAGGTTTTTCTTTATTTGAAAAAGCTATGTGAATAAGGGAAGGTCCTAAAAACATGCACGCTAATGAAAAAAGCATAGTTTTTATACCTTTTGAAAGAAGATTTTTATCTGTTTTATGCTCTTTCACTTTGATAATTTTGAATAGCCATACGAACATTATTATGTTCTTTTAATAACAGTTCAGCTTCTTGCTCTGTTATTTTTAATTCATTTATAATCATTCGAACACCTCTGTTAACAAGCTTATTATTGCTTAATTGCATATTAACCATTTTATTACCTTTTATATGGCCTAATTGAATCATGGTTGTAGTAGTAATCATATTTAGAACTAGTTTTTGAGCAGTCCCTGCTTTCATTCTTGAACTGCCTGTAACGAATTCAGGACCAACTATAACTTCAATGGGAAATTTTGCTGTTAAGGATAAAGGACTATTCATATTACTAGTAATACAACCTGTAGTAATATTGTTGTCATTACATTTTTTTAAAGCTTCAATAACATATGGAGTAGTGCCAGATGCAGCTATTCCAATAACTACATCATTTTGATTAATATTATAAGATTTTAAATCATTCCAACCAAGCGATGTAGAATCTTCAGCAAACTCTATTGCTTTTCTAATTGCAGAATCGCCACCAGCTATTATACCAATAACCAACTCATGGGATACTCCAAATGTTGGAGGACATTCAGAAGCATCTAAAATACCTAACCTTCCACTTGTTCCTGCTCCTAAATAAAATAATCTACCTCCTTTTTTTAATTGATTTACAGTAACAGCGATTAATTTTTCAATTTGTGGTAGTGCTTTTTCTACTGCTAAAGGGACTATTTTATCTTCATTATTTATATTTATCAATAACTCATTAATACTCATCTTTTCTAGATGATTATAATTGGAATCTTGTTCAGTTGTTTTTATAAAATTCATGTTTTAAAAAATAAACATTTTTGTTTTAAGATAAAAAATGAAGGTTCTGTTTTGTATTTTTATCAATCAGTTTATAGATATAAAAAAGCTCCTTTTATGGAGCTAATTTTATTAAGCAATTCCTTTTAAAATGTCGTTAAATGTTTTACTAGGTCTCATACTTTCATTGACTAACTTTTCATCTGGCAGATAGTAGCCACCAATATTTACAGGAGAACCTTGGGTATCATTTAATTCTTTTAGAATTTTAGATTCATTCTCCTTTAGTGATTTTGCTACTTTGCTAAATGTATCTTTTAATTCTTTATTTTCATTTTGAGCTGCTAAAGCTTCTGCCCAATACATGGTCAAATAAAAATGGCTTCCTCTATTATCCAGTTCTCCTACATTACGTGAAGGAGATTTTTTATTATCTAAAAATTTATCTGTAGCCTGGTCTAATGTTTCAGCAAGAATAAGTGCTTTTTTATTGTTGTTTTTTTCACCTAAGAATTCAAGAGAAACAGCTAATGCTAAAAATTCACCTAACGAATCCCAACGTAAATGACCTTCTTCCAAAAATTGTTCAACATGTTTTGGAGCCGATCCTCCAGCGCCAGTTTCAAATAATCCACCACCATTCATTAATGGAACTATAGATAACATTTTTGCACTTGTTCCAACTTCTAGAATCGGGAATAAATCAGTTAAATAATCTCGTAATACATTTCCGGCAACAGAGATTGTATCTTTTCCTTCTTTTAATCGTTTACAAGTATAAGTTGTAGCTTCTATTGGCGATAATATTTTAATATCTAAACCAGTTGTATCATAGTTTGGTAAATATTTATTTACCTTTTTAATTAATTCTTTGTCATGAGCTCTTTCGCTATCTAACCAAAAAACAGCAGGTGTATTTGTAGCTCTTGCTCTTGCAACAGCAAGTTTTATCCAATCTTGAATTGGTGCATCTTTTGCTTGGCACATTCTCCAAATATCACCAGCTTCAACAGTATGTTCCATTAAAACTTTTCCAGAAGCATCTATGACTTTAACAACACCATCTGCTTTAATCTCAAAAGTTTTATCATGTGAACCATATTCTTCTGCTTTCTGTGCCATAAGGCCAACATTTGGAACAGTACCCATAGCGGTTGGATCGAACGCTCCGTTTTCTTTACAAAAATCGATTGTAGCTTGATAAATTCCAGCATAACTACTATCTGGTATAACAGCTTTGGTATCTTGTAATTTACCTTCAGCATCCCACATTTTCCCAGAAGTACGAATCATAGCCGGCATGGATGCATCAACAATAACATCACTTGGAACGTTAAGATTGGTTATGCCTTTTTCAGTATTTACCATTGCTAAAGCAGGACCATTTTTCAAAACCAATTCAATATCAGCTTCAATTTCATGACGTTTAACTTCAGGTAATTCTTGAATTTTAGCTAATACATTACCAAAACCATTATTGGCATCAACGTTTAAGCTTTTAAAAACAGCAGCGTGTTTTTCAAAAACAGAAGCAAAAAATACTTTAACTGCATATCCAAATATAATTGGGTCTGAAACCTTCATCATGGTAGCTTTCATGTGTAATGAAAACAACACATTTTTTGCTTTAGCATCTGCAACTTGTTCTTTTAAAAACTTCAATAATGCTTTTTTGCTCATTACAGTTGCATCAATAATTTCATCTTTTAGGATAGCTAAATTATTTTTTAAAACTGTTTTTGTTCCATTGGCATCGTAATGTTCAATTGATATTGTTGTTGCTGCTTTAAGAGTTTTTGATTTTTCATTATGAGCAAAATCACCTTCTGTCATGGTGGCAACATGTGTTTTTGAGTCTTTACTCCAAGCTCCCATGCTATGAGGGTTTTTTCTGGCGAAATTTTTAATTGCTTTTGGAGCACGTCTGTCGGAGTTTCCTTCTCTTAAAACCGGATTTACTGCACTTCCTTTTACTTTGTCATAAGCTGCTCTTATAGCATTTTCTTCATCAGTTTTTGGGTCATCTGGATAATCAGGTATTAAAAAACCCTTAGATTGTAATTCTTTTATAGCTCCTTTTAATTGAGGGATTGAGGCGCTAATATTTGGCAATTTTATAATATTGGTATCAGGTTTTTTTGCAAGTTCACCTAACTCTGCAAGATCATCTGATTTTTTTTGGCCTTCTGTTAAATATTCTGGAAAGTTTGATAATATTCTTGCTGTTAGAGAGATGTCTTTAGTTTCAATTGTAATTCCAGAAGATTCTGTAATGGCTTTTACTATTGGTAAAAATGAACGTGTTGCTAAAGCAGGAGCTTCGTCTGTAGTAGTGTAAATAATTTTTGACATTTTTGTCTCTCTATTTTAATTAATAAACTATTAAGGGAATTTATAAATAAATCGATTTTTTTTTGCTTTGCGAATATACAAAATTTGCCTTTTTAAAAGGGTTTATTAGTGAATGAAGTTAAATAAATGTATGTATTTTACGAAATTTAAGAAAAGTTTAAAAAACTTCAGAATATCCAAAAAAAAAGTAGAATTTTTTATAAAAAACAAAAGCCATATCACTGTAGAATTTAATCTACTTTGACATGGCTTTCTTTGAAATAACCTTACGTGACCTATTTAACATTTCTGCTAAATCAATTTAAACTTTCGTCTAAATCTTTTCAATTCAAGTTTTGTTATTTCAATGAAACATTTCGTGATGTAATTTTCAATATGCATTGACCTATTACCAAAATGCTTCAGTTTAACTGTTTTTTTTGATGCTGCTAATTTTCCTTTCGCTTTCACGTTAGGTTAACTCCTAGCATTGCTTTTATTTTAACTTTCACTTTCGATCCGGTTAACTTTCAAAGCTTTCAACCGCACTAGTAGCCAGCTACTTTCGTGTCTGGGACTTTTTACAGTGTCATGATTTTCTGCTCACAAACGCTTACACGTTGTACATCAAATCTCAAAAAACAATTATTTATAAAGAACGTTACTTCATATCGAATTTAATATTAATCCACTTTTGAAATGAAAACAACTAATGCTGTTATTAAATTCTTTTGCTAAGATAAATCAACAATTCAAAAAAACAAATTTTATAAGGTATTAGATATCAACTTTTTATAAACTGAACTTATTAACAATTGTTAATAAAAAAAGCCTTGAAATTTTCAAGGCTTTTTATTGGTTTGTCAAAGTAGAAAAAACTTTTAGTAGTGTCTTTTTTCTTTGATTCTTGCTTTTTTACCAGTAAGATCTCTAAAGTAGAAAATACGTGCTCTACGTACTTTACCTCTTTTGTTCACTTCAATTTTTTGTAAAGCTGGTAAGTTAACTGGGAAGATACGCTCTACACCAATAGTTCCAGACATTTTTCTGATTGTGAAAGTCTCAGTAGATCCTGATCCTCTTCTTTGAATTACAACACCTCTGAAAAACTGAGTACGCACTTTTTCGCCTTCTCTAATTTCATAGTACACTGTAATTGTATCTCCAGCTCCAAACTCTGGAAAGTCTTTTTTTGCTACAAATTCGTCTTGTACAAATTTTACTAAAGATTCCATATCTTTAAATTTAAATGGTTGATTCAGAACAACATTCACGATTTTCGCCAGAGGTTAACCCGAAATTGGGTGCAAAGATAATTAATAAATGCTAATCCACAATTATTAATTTAATTTTTATGGTGTTTCCTTTTGCATTGCAAAAGGTCAGGCCATCCGCTTTATCTTTTGTTTCACAAAAGGATACCGCACCGCTGCTATTCTTAACACTTAATCATCCAACAAATCAGGCCTGCGTTCTTTGGTGCGTCGATAAGCCTGTTCTTCGCGCCATTTTTCAATCTCTGGGAAATTACCACTAAATAATAGCTCAGGTACTTTCATGCCTTTATACTCTCTGGGTTTGGTGTATATAGGTGGTGCTAATAAATTATCTTGAAAGGAATCCGTTAAGGCAGATGTTTCATTGCCTAACACACCAGGAATCAATCTTATGATAGCATCGCAAAGCACGGCTGCTGCCAATTCACCACCAGATAGCACATAATCACCGATTGAAATTTCTCGGGTTATAAAATGGTCACGTACTCGCTGATCAACACCTTTATAATGACCACAAAGAATTATAATATTTTCTTTTAATGAAATTTGGTTTGCAATGCTTTGTTTTAAGGTTTCCCCATCTGGAGTCATGTAAATGACTTCATCATAATTGCGTTCTGATTTTAATGCAGAAATACATTTATCAATAGGCTCGATCATCATTACCATGCCTGCACCTCCACCAAACTGGGTATCATCAACAGATTTATAATTATCAGAAGTAAAATCACGCAAGTTGTGAAAGTATACTTCTACCAAATTAGCTTCAATGGCACGTTTTAAAATAGAAGCTTCAAACGGGCTTTTAAGTAATTCAGGTAAAACGGTAATAATATCTATGCGCATGATGATTTACTAGACTACAAAGATAAATGAATTGTTTGGTTTTGCTAAGACTTTTTGAAGCGACATATAAAAGTTGGTAAAAATTCTTATAAAGCAATACCCCTTAATCTTTTGTAAACAAAAAATCCGCAAATTTACTTGCGGATTTTAAATATTTTATATCATTAAAAATCATTTATTTCCTTTTGTTACTTTTTGTTTGTTTATTTCATCTTGTAATTGGCGTCTTACTTTTTGCTCGCGTTCTAGTGCTGTTTTACGGTGTTCTTCAAATTCTTCCTCAATTTCAGAAAGCGCTTGTTTAGCATCTTTAGTAATGATATTGCTGTTTTTAAATTTATATATGAAGAATAATAGAAATCCTAATAACCCAGCAATAATAATCCACATTAGTATATTATAACCAGCTTTACTCATTTGTAAACCAAATAATGACATGCTGTCTTTTTCAGATTTGGTTTTATCCAAATCGCTTTCTGTATTTGTAAGGTTGGTTTTTAAATCGGCTATTTCATTTGCTTGGGTTTTAACGATAGCTTGTGTATCTGTTAAATCTTTATGTAGTGTTTTTAATGAATCAATAACGTGAGACTTTAAAGTTAGAAGCATATTAAGTTTTACAGCTTCATACATTTCACCGTTTGTACCTTTAAAATTACCAGATTTTTTAAGAAGATATTCAAATTGATTATTAATAGTGCCACTATCTAATGAAAGAGTTTCTTCTTCTTGAGTTGTTTGTGCATAAGACGTTAGTGTACAAACTGAAAAAAGAACAATAACGGCTAATGATTTTATGTAATTCATGTTAGAATTGGTTAAGTTAAACTATTTGTTTACGAAGTTAAAAAATAATGTTTAGTATTATTCTTTAAATTTAACAAAAAGCCTCATTTATTGAGGCTTAAATATATACGAAATAATTAAAATTTTGGATGATTATTAATAATATGTATAACGTCTAACTTTTGAAATATATTTTGCAAGTCTTATAACTTGATGGCTATAACCATATTCATTATCATACCAAATGTATAAAACAATGTTTTTGCCATCTGCTCTTACAATGGTTGCCTTACTATCGTAAATAGATGGTGCAGAGCTGCCTATAATATCACTGGATACTAATTCGTCACTCAATTCATATTTTATTTGTTCTACTAAATCACCTTCAAGAGCATACTTTTTTAATATGGTATTAATTCCAGAAATGGATGTGCTGTTCTCTAATTCTAAATTTAAAATGGCTAATGAACCATTTGGAACAGGAACCCGAATGGCGTTTGATGTTAATTTGCCTTCTAAACTAGGTAAAGCTTTTGCAACGGCGCTTCCAGCACCAGTTTCAGTAATAACCATATTTAAACCAGCGGCACGACCACGACGATATTTTTTGTGGTAATTATCTACTAAATTCTGATCGTTGGTATAGGCGTGAATGGTTTCTAAATGTCCACTTTTTACTCCAAAAGAATCTTCAATGGCTTTTAGAATAGGGGTGATGGCATTAGTTGTGCATGATGCTGCCGAAAAAATATTCACAGCATCAGGATTATACTCCAAATGATTAACACCATGAACAATGTTGGGTACCCCTTTTCCTGGAGCAGTGAGCAATACTTTATCGACACCTTTTGATTTTAAATGACGACTTAAAGCCTCTTTATCTCTAAATGCACCTGTGTTGTCAATAACCAATGCATTGGTTATATCATAAAGTGTATAATCGATATCTTCAGGTTGATTGGCTGATATTATATGAACTGTAGTACCATTAATTATTAAAGCATTTTTTTTAGAATCTACTGAAACTGTCCCTGAAAAATCACCGTGTACGGAATCATTTCGTAACAAGGCAGCTCTTTTTTCAAGGGTTACTTCATCTGAATTTCCACGGATTACAATGGCACGCAGGCGTAACTGACTTCCTTTTCCTGTTCGAGCCATTAATTCGCGGGCTACTAATCTTCCAATTCTTCCAAAACCATATAAAATGACGTCTTTAGGTTGGATTTCAGCATTTTTATTTGCGTCTTTCAGTTTTCTGGCAACAAATGCTGTTGCATTTGTGTATTTACCGCTTTCTAAATGAAATTCATAAGTAAGTTTGCCAATATCTAATTTTGCAGGTGGGATATCAAGAGTTTTAATGGCTTGAGCAATTTCAACAGAATCGAATATTGAAATGGGCTTTTGAACAAATTTGCCTGCGTATTCATGCAGGTTGATAATCTGGCTTACGTTTCTATCGATTAATTGATTTCTAAAAATTACCAATTCAATAGATCTGTCATACCAAAGATCGCTTACGATTTTAATAAATTCTACAGTTGCCTTTCGTCTGTCTGATTGAAAAATTAGTTCTTTTTCATAAGTTTCGTTAAAACTCATAATACAAAATAGTTTAGTTTGTTTTTTTTAAATTTTTGCAAAAATACTATATTTCAAACGTTTTCGTAGAGTGTTTGATCAAAAAATAAACCTCTTTAAAATTAATTAAAGAGGTTTAAATTGATAAAATTTATACAGTTATTTATCTAAAGTTGTAGCGTTCCTTTTCGCCGTTTGTATTTATAAGTTCGATTCTTAAAGATTCATAAGAAGACTTGTCTTTTAGAATATTTTGAGCATCCTCAATGGTTTTTATTTTAACATCGTTAATTGATGTTATTATGGAACCTTCTTCAACACCATTATTTCTCCAATAATCAGCATATTTAGTGTCAAGCTGAACAATTTTAATACCATTTGTAGCTTTTACTTTCTTAAGGTCTTCTGGTTTGGTATTTTTTACTTGCCCAACAAGAGGTAAACTTATTGTGTTGTTTTTAAATAATGTTACATCAATTGTTTTTAGTGAACCATCTCTAGAAATAGTTAAATGAACAACATCATTTGGTCTTTTAGCACTTAAATGCCCTGTTAAATCTGAGAATTTGGTTACCTTAATATTATCAATCTCTTTAATGATATCACCTTTATGGATGCCAGCTTTTTCGGCACCGGAATCTTCAACCACACTATCAACATAAACACCCTCGGTATCATTAATACCAATTTTTTCTGCAAAACCACTATTTAAAGCACCTCCACTAATTCCTAAAATTCCATTTTGAACATTGCCATATTCCATAATGTCTTCTATAACTTTTCTGGCAATATTACTTGGAACAGCAAAAGAATATCCAATATATGATCCTGTTTGAGATGAAATGGCAGTATTAATACCTATAAGTTCTCCATTGGTATTTATTAAAGCACCACCAGAGTTTCCAGGGTTTACGGCAGCATCTGTTTGGATAAAAGATTGTGTGTTACTTCCAGATAAATCTCTTGATTTGGCACTTATTATACCCGCAGTTACAGTAGAAGTTAAATTAAACGGATTTCCAACAGCTAAAACCCATTCACCAATTTTAACCTGATCTGAATCACCAAAAGTAGCATAAGGTAATTTTTCATCGGCTTCAATTTTTAAAAGTGCGATATCTGTTTTTGGGTCGGAACCCACAATTTTTGCTGGATACGTTTTGTTGCTGTTTAAAGTAACCGATAGTTCTTGTGAATTATCAATAACATGATTGTTGGTTACAATATACCCATCAGCAGTAATAATCACTCCAGAACCAGTTCCTATTTGAGCACGTTGTTGACGTCTGCCATAAAACAGATCTTCTAAGGTCATTTCTCCAGAGCTTACGGCTAAGTTTTTAACATGCACTACCGTATTTATGCTATTTTCAGCAGCAGTTGTTAAATCTGGCATCTCGTAATTATTTTTTAAATTACTTACATTATTTGTCGTCAGAAAGTTTGGCTGCGTTTCTGCAGTAGTTAAAACAATATTTTTATTTTCCTCTAAAAATAATTTGTAAGCACCTAGAGTTACAAGTCCACCTATTGCCGATACAAATACTAATGTTAAAATCTTCTTCATAATTTTCAATTTAGGTTTTAAATGAATAACGATTAAAATTAAATATTTATTGAATGGGTTATTTTCTTTTAACGATTTTTAACGTCGGTTTTAACGACTATTTAACAACTTAAAAAAACGATTTAATATTTATATATTTGTGGCTAATTATGCAACAGACATTTTATAAATATCAGGGAACAGGAAATGATTTTGTGATGATTGATAATCGTCAGGAAACATTTGATAAAAGCGATACCAAACATATTGCCTTTTTGTGCGACAGGCGTTTTGGTATAGGTGCAGATGGACTTATTTTGCTTGAAAACCATAAGGATTTTGATTTTAAAATGGTTTATTACAATGCCGATGGAAACGAAAGTTCTATGTGTGGAAATGGTGGACGCTGTTTGGTGGCTTTTGCAAAACAATTGGGAATTATCAATGACAAAGCCACTTTTGAAGCAATTGATGGTTTGCACCATGCTGAAATAGAAAGTGGTATTGTAAAACTGCAAATGCAAGATGTAACAACCATTGAAAAACATCCAAAGCATGTGTTTTTAAATACAGGTTCGCCTCATCATGTGCAATTTGAAGAACAGATTGAAAGTTTTGACATAAAAAACCTAGGAGCTAAAATTCGTTACGGATCACCTTATAATGAGGCAGGAAGCAATGTGAATTTTGTAAAGAAAATATCTGAAACAACTTTTGCAGTGAGAACTTACGAACGTGGTGTAGAAGATGAAACATTATCTTGCGGAACAGGTGTTACAGCAGTTGCTCTTGCTATGAATTATCTTGGAGAAACCAGTAAAAATTTGGTAACATTACAAACTCAAGGAGGTGATTTAAATGTATCATTTGAAAAAGATGGAAATTCATATAAAAATGTTTGGTTAATTGGACCTGCCAAGTTTGTTTATAAAGGCAATATATGATTACACTAAAAGGTAAAAACATCTATTTGCGTGCTTTAGAACCAGAAGATTTAGAGTTTATTCATACTATTGAAAATGATGAATCGCTTTGGGAACTAAGTAATACCATAATGCCTTATTCTAAATTTTTAATAAAGCAATATTTAGAACATTCACACAAAGATATTTTTGAAGTTAAACAATTGCGTTTGGTTATATCAAATTATAGTGATAAACCATTGGGAATGATTGATTTGTTTGATTTTGACTTTAAAAATGGTAGAGCAGGAGTAGGTATTTTGGTTAAAGATATTATCGATCGACAATCAGGTTACGGTAGCGAAGCATTGCAATTATTAATTAATTATAGTTTTACACATTTAGGTTTGCACCAATTATATTGTAATATTTCTGAAGAAAATCAAGCGAGTATCAAATTGTTCTCTAGTAAAGGTTTTCAAAAAATCGGACTTAAAGAAGATTGGAACTATGTTAATGGAGATTTTAAAAATGAATACTTATTTCAGTTATTAAATAAATAAATGTATATCAAAAAAATTCTTACAGCAATTGCACTTTTGGGTTTAGTCGTAGCTGCATATTTTGCTTATTTTATATATAATGCCATGTTTAAGCCTAATACTGCATTTAATAATGACAGCGCTTATATTTATATTCCTACTAATGCAACTTATGAAAATGTTAGAGAACAGCTTTTACCACTTTTAAAAGACATTGATAAATTTGATGCCCTAGCAAACCAAAAAAAATATGTTTCTAACATAAAAGCAGGACGATACATTATAAAAAAAGGAATGAATAATAACGATATTATAAATTCTATAAGAAGTAATAATATCCCAATTAAAATATCCTTTAACAACCAGGAAACCATAGAAAAGCTTGCAGGACGTATTGGTTCGCAAATTGAAGCAGATAGTTTGCAATTAGTTCAAGCTATGTTTGATGAATCTTTTTTAAGTAAAAACAATTTCAATAAAGCTACCGCTTTAGGTATGTACATTCCTAATAGTTATGAGTTTTTCTGGAATACATCCGCAGATCAATTTAGAGATCGTATGCTAAAAGAGTTTAAACGTTTCTGGACTGATGCAAGATTAGAGAAGGCAAAATCCATTAATCTTAGCCCTTCTGAAGTTATCGCATTAGCCTCAATAGTTTATGAAGAATCTAAAAAAGCAGATGAACAACCCATTATCGCAGGAGTATATTTAAACAGATTAAAAGTTGGAATGCCACTACAAGCAGATCCTACTATTAAATTTGCTGCTTATCAATTACCTGAGAATAAAAATACTGTTATTAAAAGGGTCTTAAATATTCATAAAGAAATTGATTCTCCATATAATACGTATAAATATGCAGGATTGCCACCTGGACTTATTACTATGCCAGACGTTTCAGCCATTGATGCCGTTTTAAATTATCAAAAACACGGGTATTATTATTTTGCTGCTGATGCAAATAAATTAGGATACCATAAGTTTGCTAAAACTTTAGCACAGCATAATGTTAATGCAAGGGAATACCAAAGGTATCTATCAACTCAAGGTATAAGAAAATAGGTTTGAAAGTTAGATTTAAATATTTTTCATTCTTATTTATTCTAACGGTATTTTCTTATTCACAATCAAAGGTTGATTCATTCTTAACACCAAGCGATACTTTAAATAAACCAAGGCGAAATGCTTTGTTAATATCAGAGGCATCACTTGCTGGAGTCACACTCATTAGTTTAAACCAATTGTGGTATGCCGATTATGATAGATCTAAATTCCACACAATAAATGACAATAGTGAGTGGATGCAAATGGATAAATTTGGCCATCTTTTTTCTTCATACCAATTAGGAAGATTTGGGGCAGATGCACTCAATTGGAGTGGTGTAAGCAAAAAAAATCAGCTTATTTATGGTTCTACCTTAGGTTTTGGTTTTCTAACTACTGTTGAAGTTTTTGATGGTTTTTCAAAAGAATGGGGTTTTTCTTGGGGTGATATATTGGCAAATGGGTTAGGTACAAGTTTGTATGTTGGTCAAGAATTATTGTGGGATGAACAACGTATTTCTGTAAAGTTTTCATTTCATCAAACAAAATATGCACCACAAAGCCCAGATAAACTAGGAAAAAGTTTTCAAGAGCAACTTTTGAAGGACTATAATGGCCAAACATATTGGTTAAGTGCAAATCTTCACTCTTTTTTTAAGGAAAGTAAATTACCAAAATGGATCAATATTGCCTTTGGTTACGGGGCAAACGGCATGTTAAATGGAAGTAAAGATATTGACAATCAGTTGTTAACAAATAGTGATAGATACCATCAATATTATTTAAGTTTTGATGTAAATTTGGAAAACATCAAAACAGATTCACATTTTTTGAGAACTATTTTGAGTGTTTTTAATAGCATTAAAGTACCATTTCCTACCCTAGAATTAAGCAAAAAAAGGTGTGTATTTCATCTATTGTACTATTAAAAAATACACATAATCGATTAATTTTGAATTAATTAAAAAAATGTCTAATTTTGCACGCTGAAATTTTCAGGCATTTTTTTGTTAAAATATGCTGAAGAAATTTAAACATTATGAAAAAAAATATTGCAAGTTATTTAATAGTATCACTTACAATATGCATTTTATTGTATGTTTCGCTTTCATCAAATAAAGCGATTGATTCAAGCAAGTACTCTACGGCAGGTTTAGTGTTAAATTACACGGTAAGCCAAGATGCAGGAACTAAAACTAGTGACTTAGCATTGTTGAACGCAAACAAATCATATTCACCTTTTTTGGGGAAATCATTTGTAGGATTTAAAGAAGCTTTAGCTTTTAAAGAGTCTCGAGGAGATTATTTTACGGTAAATACTTTAGGTTATTTAGGTAAATATCAATTTGGGAAAGCTACCTTAAAGTTAATTGGAATTCATGATTCTGAAGAATTTTTGAAAGATCCTGAACTTCAAGAGCGTGCTTTTATAGCAAATGCAGAGCGTAATAAGTGGATTTTAAGACGAGACATTAAAAATTTTGTTGGTAAGAAAATCAATGGAATTGCAATTACAGAATCTGGTATTTTAGCAGCGGCTCATTTAGCTGGTGCAGGTAGCGTGAAGGATTATTTAAGAAGTTATGGAACTGAAAATTTTGAAGATGCTTATGGTACGACCATTGAGTATTACATGAAAAAGTTTTCTGGTTATGATACGTCTTTCTTGAAGCCAAATAAAAACGCAAAAGCGACTTCAGTTTAAAAAAACAGTTAGTTTTTATGAATAATAAATATTGTAGGTCTTTTATGAAGGTCTACAATATTTTTTTTCCATGAATTTACAGTTTGGGTTTTGATAAATTCTGTTGACAAAGTAATATCACATGCGACACAGATTAATGTGTTAGCATCTAATGTATTGCATAAATCTTCAAGCAATTTGTTGTTTCTGTAAGGAGTTTCTATAAAAATTTGAGATTGATTTTGATCAGAAGAAATTCTTTCTAAATGTTTAATTTCTTTTTTTCTTTCATCTTTATCAATTGGCAAGTAGCCATTAAAAGCAAAACTTTGCCCATTCATACCGGAACTCATAAGAGCCATCAAAATGGAAGAAGGACCAACTAAAGGAACAACTTTTATGTTTTTTTGATGAGCAATTTTAACAATATCAGCTCCAGGATCAGCAACTCCCGGGCAGCCAGCTTCAGATAATAGACCAATATTAGTGCCTTTCAAGCAAGGCTCTAAATATTCAGGTAATAAACTTTTATCTGTAAATTTATTAAGCGGAAAAAGTTTTAAAGTAGCTTGTACTTTTTTAGGGTTAATTTTTTTTATAAAATGTCTTGCTGTTTTTTCATTTTCAACAATATAGACATCAGTTTCTTCTATAATTTTTTTTACTGAAATCGGAAGAACTTCCAAAGGCTCATTATCGCCTAAAGTGGTTGGTATAAGATAAAGTTTTCCTTTTCCAGTATTCATAAGATGTTTTTATTTTTAAGAATTTAGAGTTTAAAAGTACTAAATATTTAGCAGAAGAATATTTTAAACCAACGAATCGGCAATAATAGTACACGCCTCATCTAGCATTTTATAAACATTTTCAAAGCCTTGTTCACCACCATAATAAGGATCTGGTACGTCATAGTTTCGATTGGGATAAACTTCGTTTAAAATAAATTTTACCTTATTTTTATCAGTTTCGTTTCTAGCTATTGAAATAACATTTTGATAATTGGATTCATCCATGACATATATGTAATCAAAGGCATCAAAGTCTTTAATGTTAAATTGTCTGCCTTTTAAATTAGAAATATCAATCCCATACTTTTTGCCAACAGCAATTGACCTTCTATCTGGTTGGCTACCCACATGATAATTGGCTGTTCCTGCCGAATCCACTATAAATTTATTGCTAGGTAGTTTTGATTTTAGAATGCCTTCAGCTAAGGGAGATCGACAAATGTTCCCTAAGCATACCATTAAAATTTTAATCATTACAAAAAAGATTTAAACAGATAGTTTTTTACTTATATCTTCAACATACTTTCTGAATTGCTTGTCGGTTGAAGTTAAATTGTCTACTGTTTTACAAGCGTGAAGTACGGTTGCATGATCTCTTTTTCCTATTTGGGAACCAATACTAGCTAATGATGCTTTTGTGAATTTTTTTGCAAAAAACATAGCTAATTGTCTGGCTTGTACAATATGGCGTTTTCTGGTTTTAGATTGTAACGTATCAATATCCATTTGGAAATAATCTGAAACCACTTTTTGGATATAGTCTATTGAAACCTCACGTTTTGTGTTTTTTACAAACTTTTCAACTATTTGTCTAGCAAGGTCAAGCGTAATTTCTTTTTTATTGAATGAAGATTGAGCTATTAATGAAATGATAGCACCTTCAAGTTCTCTAACATTACTTTTAATGTTTTTTGCAACAAATTCAATAATATCATCAGGCATTTCCACACCATCACGATATAATTTGTTTTTCAAAATAGAAACTCTTGTTTCAAAATCTGGATTTTGCAATTCAGCTGATAGTCCCCATTTAAAACGAGATAATAATCGTTGTTCTATATCTTGCATATCAACAGGTGCCTTGTCACTTGTTAAAATAACCTGTTTACCGTTTTGGTGTAAGTGGTTGAAAATATGGAAAAATACATCTTGTGTTCCAGATTTCCCTGAAAGAAACTGGACATCGTCAATAATTAGAACATCTATTATTTGGTAAAAATGAATAAAATCATTTCTGTTATTTTTCTTTACAGAATCAATGTATTGTTGAGTAAATTTTTCAGCAGAAATATATAAAACCGTTTTTTCAGGATATTTATCTTTAATATCAACACCAATAGCATGCGCTAAATGAGTTTTTCCAAGACCAACTCCACCAAAAATCAATAATGGATTGAATGAAGTTCCGCCTGGTTTCGAAGCCACAGCTAAACCAGCACTTCTGGCTAAACGGTTTGAATCACCTTCTAAAAAATTTTCAAAACTATAATTTGGATTTAGTTGAGACTCAATTTTTACATTACGAATTCCTGGAATAACAAAAGGATTCCTTAATTCTGGATTTTTGTTATTAAGAGGTATATCTACTTCTTGAGATTTAACCGCAGTTCGATTAGAACTTGGTATCTTTTCTGTAAATGGTTGTTTATTGCCGTACGTGTTTTCCATTTTAATGATGTAAACAAGTTTAGCCTTTTCGCCTAACTCTTTTGTTAATGATACCTTTAGAATTTTCACATAATGCTCTTCAAGCCATTCATAAAAGAATTTACTAGGTACTTGAATGCTTAATGCGTTATCTGCAAGCTTAACTGCTATAATTGGTTCAAACCAAGTTTTATATGCTTGCGGTTGTATATTATCCTTTATAAATTCTAGACAATTATTCCATACCGATTGCGCAGTTATACTCATTAATTTTGTTTTATGGTTTGTTAGTTAGTTATTAAACAGAGAAGTAAATTCTCAATCCCATTAGTGTGACAAATATGTGAACAAAATTCTTAAAAAAAAAATCATTTGCTATTGAATATTAAGAAAAAAATCCTCATGTTTATCAACTATCCGAAAGTACAATTTTTTTTTTAAAATACTTATATATTATTCGATGAAAAACCAATTAAAATTTGATGAAATACAAATTAGAGTTCGTTACGGTGAAACAGATCAAATGGGGGTAGTTCATCATGGAAATTACGCATTATATCTAGAGATGGGACGTATTGAATGGTTGAGAAAATTGGGGATTTCTTATAAAAAAATGGAAGATAGCGGTATTAAACTTCCTGTTGTTTCAATGATGTTAAACTTTAAAAAACCAGCATGTTATGATGATGTAATTAATGTGAAAACTCAACTAAAAAACAGGCCTACAGCTAAGATAGAATTTGAATATGAAATCACGGATGAAGCAGGGGAAATCATTGCTACGGCTAGTGTTATTTTAGCGTTTGTTGACATGAAAACAAATAGGCCGGTTAGGGCGCCTCAATACATTTTAGACGTTATTGAGAATTAATTTAAATTATCTTAATTGATACTTCAAAGACATTATTAAACGTTTCAAAGATCAAATTGGAATCTTTTTTTCTTACAGAAATAGTTATCTGACAATTTAATTCTAACTTCTGATTTATAACCTCTAAATTTTTCTCTTTTATAATGCGCATTACCTTATTCATGTTTTTGTAATCAAAAGTAATTAGGTAATCAATGTTAATGGTTTTTTCTACGATAGAGGTATTCTCTAGAACTAGTTGAGCAGTAGTTTTGTAGGCATTTATCAATCCGCCAACGCCTAATTTAATTCCTCCAAAGTATCTAACCACCACAATTAAAATATTAGTAACTTCAAACGATTGTATTTGCCCGTAAATAGGCATGCCTGCAGTATTGTTAGGTTCGCCGTCATCATTTGCTCTAAATGAAATTGTATCAGTTCCTATTTGATACGCATAACACCAATGTCTTGCCGAATGATGCTTTTTTTTAAGGTCGATTAAATGGTCTTTTACCTCGTCTTCATTTAATACTGGAAAAGCATATCCAAAAAACTTACTGTTTTTGTCTTTAAACAAAATTTCTTCTGAAGGGTTTTCAATAGTTTTATATGTGTCTTTTTCGGTCAAACCTTTTAAAATAATTCTTTTTTAGTCTTAAAAAGTGTAGTTACATCCTCATTTTCTGGATTTATATGCCAAACTTGGTAACCTAATTTTTTTGCAGAATTTATATTGTCTGAATTGTCATCTATAAACAAGGTGTGTTTTGCTTCAAGGTTATTTTCCTTTAATACAAATTGGAAAACGTCTTCATTGGGCTTTCTCAACATTATTTCATGCGATAAATAAAATTCATCAAAACAGTTTTTAAAATTCTCATAAAATGGAATGTTTTCTTTTACCCAATTAATATGAATTTCGTTGGTGTTGCTTAAAAGTATGAGTTTGTATTTTGAAGATTTTTTTAGTTCTGTTAAAAACTCTAACCTGTGATTAGGAAAGTCTTTTAGCATGAAATTCCAATTATCAATAAGTGTTTCTTCTGGAATGTTTGGAAAGTTGTCCGAATAAAACTCAATAAATTCTTCTGTAGTAATTAAACCTTGCTCGTAAAGTGAATTGACAGCAGTCATTTCCTCTGGAAAATTTTTAAGTTTAAAAAGGTTGAGAGCATTTTGAAGAGCTCCATCAATGTCAAGATTTAAGAATACGTTTCCAAAATCAAAAACTATACTTTTAATCATTTGTGTAAATTTTAAGAATGTCTTCTTTAATTTTTGTTTCAGAAACCAATTTTCCTGAAAAAGTTGGGGATTTCACGCCTTCATTGAAATAACAATTTCCAGTAAAAATTCTGGCTTCGTCCCATAAGTTTTCATCAATAAAGGTTTGTAATGTTTTAGTTCCACCTTCAATAATAACAGATGTTATCTCATGTTCAAATAAAACAGAACAAATTTGCTGAGCAATATTTCTTGAAAAGTCTATTTCGTTATTATTTATAGCGATGGTTTTTGCCTCGTTATTAAAAACATTAAAGCTTTTAGAAAGTGAATTGTCTTTATCTAAAACCATACGAATTGGATTTTCGCCTGTCCAATCTCTAGCTGTTAAACTGGGATTGTCTTGCAAAACGGTGTTGACGCCAACTAAAATTGCTTGTTCTTCGGCTCGCCATTTATGCACTAATTGCCTAGAAAATTCATTGGTAATCCAAACAGGTTTTTGTTCGTTTTTAGTTTTTGGTGCTATAAAACCATCAGCTGTTTCTGCCCATTTCAAAATAATATATGAGCGTTTTTTATTATGATATGTAAAAAAGCGTTTATGGTGCTCTTTACATTCTTTTTCTAAAACTCCAATGGTAACATGGCAACCTGAATTCATTAGTTTTTCAATGCCTTTGCCTGCAACTTTTTCATTGTCATCAATACATCCAATAACTATATTAGGAATTTTATGGGAGATTATTAAATCACTGCAAGGAGGAGTCTTTCCGTAATGACTGCAAGGTTCGAGTGTAACGTATAATGTAGCTTTTTTTAAAAGCGATTTATCTTCAACAGAATTAATAGCGTTAACTTCGGCATGTGCTCCACCGTACTTGCTTGTAAATCCTTCTCCAATAATAGCGTTATTTAGTACAATAACACAACCAACCATAGGATTTGGGCGTGTTGTTCCTAAGCCATTTTTAGCAATTTCTATACACCTTTTTATGTATTTTTCATGTATATTCACATCGCAAAAATAAGATTAAAAAATGGGTAATAACAATATCATTATAAGAGAAATTCAACCTGGTGATAATGCTCAAATAGAGAGTGTTATTAGAGCATGTTTTCATGAATTTAAAATTCCATTGGTAGGAACCGCTTATGAAGATGAGGAAACACCTAGAATGTTTGAGTCTTTTCAGAATGAAAACGATATTTATTTTGTAATTGAGTCAGATGGTGAGGTGCTTGGTGGTGGTGGCGTTAAACCTTTAAAAGATTTTGAAGCTGATGATGTTTGCGAAATTCAAAAAATGTATTTCTCTCCAAAAGTTAGAGGAAATGGTTATGGTAAGCTTTTGTTTGAAAAATGTATGCAAACTGCCAAGGATTTAGGATATAAAAAGTGTTATTTGGAATCGGCATCACAATTAAAAGCTGCTATACATATCTATGAATCTTTTGGTTTTAAACATTTAGAAGGCGCTTTAGGAAATACAGGACATTTTTCTTGTGGTGTTTGGATGATTAAAGATTTATGAAATTAAAAAGGATTAAGGAATTATTCCAAAGTGAATTAAAGGGATTGTATGAAGTTGAAGAAATAGATAATTTCTTTTATATTCTTATTGAATTTTATTTGGGTTTAAACCGACTTAAATTTGCATTAAGTCCTGAACAACTTTGTTCCAATGAAGAATATCAGCCTATTCTTGAAGGATTAAATGCTTTAAAGAAAAATATTCCCATTCAATATATATTAGGAGAAACTGAATTTTATGGATTGCCATTTAAAGTAAATCCAAGTGTATTAATACCAAGACCTGAAACAGAAGAGTTGGTTCAATGGATTTTGAACAATCTTTCAACATCAAAAAATAAACTTAGTATTTTAGATATAGGAACTGGTAGTGGTTGTATTGCCATTTCATTAGCTAAGAATTTGCCAAATGCTCAGGTATTTGCTCTCGATGTTAGTAATGATGCGTTAAAAACAGCGTCCCAAAATGCTGAATTAAATCATGTAAATATTGAGTTTATTGAAGCTAGTATATTAAACTCAAAAACATGGCATCCGGATTTTAAAAATTTAAAGTTTGATATCATAGTGTCTAATCCACCTTATGTTCGTGGGTTGGAAAAAGAACAAATGAAAGCTAATGTTTTAGATAATGAACCCCATTTGGCATTGTTTGTTGATGACGAAGATCCATTGAAATTTTATAAAGCCATTACACAATTGGCTGTTGATAATTTAAAGGATGAAGGTTCTTTGTTTTTTGAAATCAATGAGTATCTTGGAAATCCAATGATACAATTATTAAAAGAGCATAATTTTTATGATGTTGAATTAAAGCAGGATATTTTCAAAAAGGACAGAATGATAAAAGGAACTAAAAAAGCATGAAATCAATATCTGTGTTTTGCGGTAGTAGCGAAGGGAATGATGATTATATTATTTCTCAAGCTTATAGTTTAGGTGTTGAGTTTGCTAAAAAAGAAATTACTTTAGTATATGGTGCTGCAAAAATTGGCGTCATGGGACAAGTAGCTAGAGGAGTTATAGATAATAAAGGGAAAACTATAGGCGTGATTCCGGAATTTTTAAAATTAAAGGAAGTTTATCATCCTAACCTGTCAGAGCTAATTGTTACGGAAAACATGCACCAAAGAAAAATAATAATGTATGATAAAAGTGATGGTTTTATTATTCTTCCTGGTGGGTTTGGTACAATGGATGAATTTTTTGAAATTACAACTTGGGGACAATTAGGATTACATTCAAAACCTATTGGAATTTTAAACATTAATGGGTTTTATGATGATTTAATAGCATTGGCTCTCAGTATGGTTAAAAAAGGATTTTTAAAACAAGCTAATTTTGATGCATTAGTTGTTGATACAACAATTGAAGGTTTATTAGATAAAATGAATAACTATAAAGCGGTATCAATTCCTAAGTGGTTAAATAAGGAACAAATTTAATAATGAGTATAAAACAGCAAATAGATCAGCTTAGAAATGAATTAAACGAACATAACTATAATTATTATGTTCTTGATACACCAACCATTTCTGATTTTGAATTTGATATAAAACTTAAGGAACTAAAGGATTTAGAAGCTAAACATCCTGAATTTTTCGATGCAAATTCACCAACTCAAAGAGTTGGAGGAGAAATAATCAAGAATTTTGAAACAATACCTCATGAGTTTCGAATGTATTCTTTAGATAATTCGTATTCAAAAGACGATTTAAAAGACTGGGAAATTAGAACTAAAAAGCTAATTGATGGAGACATTAAATATACCTGTGAGCTTAAATATGATGGTGCTTCTATTAGTATAACTTATGAAAATGGAATTTTAGTTAGAGCTTTAACCAGAGGTGATGGTTTTCAAGGAGATAATGTAACAGCTAATATAAAAACCATAAAATCGATTCCTTTAAAGCTGAAAGGTGATTTTCCTTCTAAATTTGATATTCGTGGTGAAATTGTTTTGCCTTTTGAAGGTTTTAATAAAATGAATGAAGAACGTATTGAAATAGGAGAGGAACCTTACAGAAATCCTAGAAATACAGCTTCAGGAAGTTTAAAGTTGCAAGATAGTGCAGAAGTTGCAAAACGTCCGCTTGAATGTTTGTTGTATAATTTAACCGGAGCCAATCTTGGTGTAAAAACTCAATTTGAAAGTTTAGAAAAAGCAAGACAATGGGGATTTAAAGTGCCAAAAGCCGCAAAACTTGTAAGTTCGTTAGATGAGGTTTTTGAGTTTATTGATTATTGGGATGTTCATCGTCATGATTTACCTTTTGAAACAGATGGTGTTGTTATTAAAGTAAATAGTTTACAACAACAAGAAGAATTAGGTTATACAGCAAAATCACCTCGTTGGGCAATAGCTTATAAGTTTAAGGCCGAACAAGTTTCAACCAAATTAAATAGTATTTCATATCAGGTTGGCAGAACAGGAGCTATTACTCCGGTTGCTAATTTAGAACCTGTTGAGTTAGCTGGCACCATTGTAAAAAGGGCTTCTTTACATAATGCAGATCAAATTGAAAAACTTGATATAAGAGTAGGAGATGAGGTTTTTGTTGAAAAAGGAGGTGAAATTATCCCTAAAATCATTGCTGTCGATTTCAGTAAGCGATTACCTGATTCAAAACCTACAGAATATATAACACATTGCCCGGAATGTCATACAGAACTGGTAAGGCAAGAAGGAGAAGCACAACATTATTGCCCTAATTATAATGGTTGTAAACCGCAGATTATTGGTAGAATTCAACATTTTATTTCTAGAAAGGCGATGGATATTGAGGGACTTGGTGGAGAAACTGTGACTTTATTGGTTAATGCGGGTCTTATCAGTAATTATTCTGATTTGTACGAATTAACCAAAGAGCAAGTTATCCCTTTGGAAAGAATGGCTGAAAAGAGTGCGGATAATTTAATAGAAGGCATTAAGAAATCTATTAATATTCCTTTTGAACGTGTTTTGTACGCTTTAGGAATTCGTTATGTGGGTGAAACTGTTGCAAAAAAACTTTCTAAACATTATAAAAACGTCGATGCTTTAGCAAATGCTTCTCAGGATGATTTAATTAATGTTGATGAAATAGGAGTTAAAATTGCTGAGAGTGTTCAAGAGTTTTTTAAATCGGAAAAAAACGTTTTGATTATTGAGAGATTAAAACAATTTGGACTGCAATTAGAAATTTCGGCAGATCAATTAAAAGAGCAAACAGATAAACTAAAAGGGTTAAGTATTGTAGTTTCTGGGGTTTTTGAAACATTATCGAGAGATGAACTTAAAAAACTAATTGAAGATAATGGCGGCAAAGTGAGTAGTTCAATATCTTTAAAAACAAGTTTTATTATTGCTGGTGATAATATGGGGCCAAGTAAGAGACAGAAGGCAGAGAAGTTAAATATTTTGATTATTTCTGAAAAAGAATTCTTACAAAAAATAGAATAATGTTAAAAAAATATCGATAAAAAGTATTTTTTTATCGTTTATTTGTTTTTTTTTATATATTTGTGCTTTAACTATAAAATTATAGTCATGAGTAAGTCAAAAATTATGGTTGGGTTAGTGTTGTTGGTTTATATAAGTTTTGTTGCATTTCAGTTTAATAGCAGTAATTACTTTGCCGCTTCTTTAGATGCTATATTATTACCCTTAATTACTTTAACTTACTTTATAAATAACCCTAAACCAGAATTGTTTTTCTCTCTCTTTTTGATATGTTATTCAATTGCAGACTTAATTGGTTTGAGTGCTAAATTTGATAATGATTTTATTCCGTATTCTTATTACTACTACATTGGAAATGGTGTTTATATAGTTGCCTATTTAGTGCTTTTGGTAAAAATTTTGAGATCACTTTCATTTTTGCATATTATAAAGAATTTTAAGTTACATATAATTGTCTTGATGGGGCTTAATGTTTATATAGCTTATGTTTTGCAGGTTATTGTTAATCCATATGTAGAAATGACGAATGAATATTTTGTTGAAATTATTTATAATGTGTCCATGTTATTGGTTCTTTCGTCATCTTTACTTGCTTATTTTTATAAAGATGACAGAAAATCTTTATTTATGTTTTTGGGTTCTTTAGCTATTGTTTTTTCAGAAGTAATTGGTGTGGCTTATATGTATGTAGACCAGCAAAATTTATTGAATTTCATTTCTACTTCACTAACACTATTGGCTTTTTACTTTTATTGTCAGCAATCAAGCTTTAATAATGAAGAAATTAACCAATTTCATCAGATCAATAATTAAAGATATTTATTAATAAAAGGAATATTTTTTCTGTAAATCACCAAAATAATTGCTGAGAGCAAAAAGGTAATAACCGCAGTTATAAAAAGAGTGCCTCCATCATTATTTACAGCAATTCCTAATTGCGTTAAATGCATCATAATGGCACCTCCAATAACGACTAAGGCAATAAGAGAACCAGCCCAAGCTGTTTTGGGAATTAATAATAGAATACTTGCAATCAATTCAACAATACCAATACTAATTCTTCCAATAGGTTCTAAGCCTATTTTTGTGAATATGTAAACACTATCTGGATGGGTAGTGAATTTAAAGCGTAATGTTTGAATTAGAATGATTGATACTATTAACCTCAATACTAAAGGAGTATATTTTTTCATATTATCAGGTTTAAAGTTTTGTCGTTCAAAAAGTTAATTCATTTCTTAAATTAAATTATTTTTTAAAAGATTCAGTGAAAAGTGTATTTCATCGATAAAACATATAATTATATCGGTAAAGTATTTTTTATTTTTATATTTGAGTAACCTACTTATGTTATTGAATTATGAAACGTTTACTTTTATTTAGTTTAAACAAAGTATTTGTTGGAGCATTGTTTCTTTTGATTGTATTGAATATAATTGGAGCTGTTAGCGAAGATGCTCTGTTTTTACAATCTACAAAACCGTTATTTATTCCTGTTTTTTTAATTTTCTTTTTTATAAATAATAAGTTCAATAACATTCCATTTATTTTATTCTTTTTATACTCATTTTTAGGAGATTCATCCTCTATGTTTTTTTCAAATGAAATATTTTTAAAAGCATCAAGTATTATGTACTTTTTAAGCTATTTGTGTTTATTAAGTTTTATAATCCCAAAATTTAAATTTGAAGAGTTTAATAAAATAATAGCAATTTATTTAACAATAGTATTACTTATAAACATGTTCTTTTTGTATGTAGTGTACGGTGTATTAAAAAGTATTATACCGGATAGCTTAGAGTTATTTTTATTTGGAATTAAAAGTATTTCTTTAATTGTTTTGGTTATTATTGCTTTTGGAGTCTATTTAAATTCTGAGAGTAGGCAGACAATTTTGTTTTTAATAATGACTTTATGCTTTATGTTTAGTGATTTATTGAATTATATAAGTCAATATTATGTATATCACTGGAGCTTTTTAATGTTAGATAGAATATTACATATTTTAGGATTATTCTATTTATTCAATTTTATTATTGAGTATAATAAAAGCTATAAAAAAGAGGAGATAAAAGAAGACAAATTGCCGGCAAACAATATTTTAGCTTAAACAATAATTGAGGTTCCGTTTGCAGAAACATTTTTTGATGAATCAAAATAAAAATCAATTCTCCCTAAGTTTATTCCATAACAACCTACTTGGTTTACTAGCATATTATTGCCTTCTATATTTTTTACAATAGTTGGTTTCTTTAAAAAGGTATGAGTGTGCCCACCAATAATTAAATCAATATCTTTTGTAGATTCAGCAAGTTTTAAATCACTTATTTTATCTGTTTCATTTTTATAGTTATAGCCTAAATGCGATAAACAAATTATGAGGTCGCACTTTTCCTCGGTTTTTAAAATACGTGTCATTTCCTGGGAAATTTCAATGGGGTCAAGGTATTTGGTTTCTTTATAATTTAATTTGTCAACAAGACCTTCTAGTTCTATACCTAAACCAAAAATGCCAATTTTAATCCCTTCTTTTATAAATATTTTATAGGGTTTAACGTGAGTGTCCATCACTGTATTTGAGAAATTGTAATTTGATGAAATGAACTCAAATTTAGCATGTGGCAATTGCGCATATAAGCCATTCACACCATTGTCAAAATCATGATTTCCAATAGTTGCTGCATCATACTTAAGCATACTCATAAGCTTGAATTCAAGTTCTCCTCCATAATAATTAAAATATGGAGTACCTTGAAAAATATCACCAGCATCTAATAATAGTGTGTTTGGATTTTCTTTTCTAATAGATTCAATCAAACTTGCTCTTCTTGCAACACCACCTTTATTGGCGTTTCTTCCATCTTCAGGTCCAAAAGGATCAATATGACTATGCACATCATTAGTATGAAGAATAGTGATTTTTTTTATTTCAGAGGAGGTTGTGAACGAAGATAAACTTAAATTTCCTAATGTTATTAATGCAGTTCCCGCCGATGTTTTTTGTATAAAATCTCTACGCTTCATTTATTGTGCTATTTTTTAATTTGAATAAATCGATCATCAATTACAGGACTAATGGTGTCAACTTTTTTAAAGTAATCTATAAGAACATTTCTGATTTTATAATTTAAATCATACAAACTGTCATTTGGTTTAAAAAAGGTCATATTATCACCTCCATTATATAAAAAATCATTCGTTGTCACGTAATACGTTTTAGAGCCATCAATTTTATGGCCTTTTATGGTGGCATCAACAACTTTAAAATCCTTGTCAATCGTCAATTTGAGTTTTGAGATAGGATGGGCTTTTTTACTTCTACATAAATAACTAACTAAACTATCAATTTGAGTTCCTTTAAGAGCTACAACTACCAAAGTATTTTCAAAGGGCATAAGTTCAAAAGCTGTTTTAGTAGTAATATTACCTTTTGAAATAATTGAACGAATACCTCCATGATTTAATATCACCATATCTATATCTTTTCCAGTTCTAGCTTTAAAAACAGGATTTGCTTGATCATAAACGGCATCGGCCATAAAATTACCAATGGCTGTATTAAATTCTCCATCTGTTTTTGAATAAGTATTTGCTGAGTAAGCCAAAACACTATCTAAATCTTTAATAATATGCTCTCTATATGGTTTTATGAAATTATCAATATCAGAATCTGTTTGTAGACTATCATTTATTGAAATTTGTTTTCCTTCAATTCTGTATGGGTGTATATCATATTGTTTGCAACCAAAAAAAATAAAAATATTTAACAAAAAGATGAAATGTGTAAACCTCATATATAAAACGAATAATTTTGAATGGACTTTTGTTACATTTGCACAAAGCATAAAGATATATGATTTTAAAGGTTTTTAAAGAAAAATCTAAGAAAAAGTACTTGAACAAAATGTTATCAATTCGCAACATTAATGTTAGCGAACATAAGATTAAAAGTTTAGGGGTTATTATTCATATTGATGAAATTGATGACTTTGAATTGTTTAGAGGATTGTCAAAAGAATTAAATGTTCTTCCAAAGGATTTAAAAGTAATAGCGTATTCAAGTAGCGATAAAAAAGAACAAAATTCTTGGGATGCTTGCTTTTTCAATAAAGATTTTGGTTGGAATGGAACTATAAAAAATATTGAATTAAAGACTTTTTTGGATACTGAATTTGATGCTTTAATAAGTTATTATACTCAGGATGAGTTAGAGCTAAAATTATTAACAGCTTTATCTCATGCAAAATTTAAAATAGGCATTTTGCAAACAGATTTTCGTCTGAATGATTTAATAATAAAAACCAATTTAAAAGAATTCAACGTATTTAAAAAAGAACTCATTAAATACTTAACTATATTAAAAAAAATTAAAAATGAATAGTAAATTCCTAGGTACGGGAGTCGCATTGGTTACACCTTTTAAATCAGATTTAAGTATTGATCATGATGCTCTAACCAATATTGTAAATTTCAATGTAGAAAATGGGACAGATTATCTTGTTATTTGTGGTACAACAGGAGAAAGTGTAACTATAACTAAACAAGAAAAGAAGGATGTTATTGCAACTATAGCTAAAGCAAATAAGGGAAGAGTACCTATGGTTTTAGGTATTGGTGGGAATAATACAGCTCAGGTTATTGAAGAAATAAAAGAGACTGACTTAAGTATTTTTGATGCCATTTTATCCGTATCTCCATATTACAGCAAACCAACACAAGAAGGTTTATATCAACACTTTAAAGCTATTTCAGAAGCTTCACCAATTGATGTTATTTTGTATAATGTTCCTGGTAGAACTTCAAAAAACATGGAACCAGAAACAACCCTTAGGTTGGCAAAGGATTTTAAAAATGTTATTGCAGTTAAAGAGGCAGGTAATAATGTTGCTCAATATTTAAAGTTATTAAAAGACAAACCTGAAGATTTTCTTGTTATCTCTGGAGATGACGATTTAGCGCTAGGAGTTGTATTAGCAGGTGGAGCTGGTGTTATTTCTGTAATTGGGCAAGCATTTCCCAAGGAGTTTTCAAATATGATTAGATTGGGGTTAAAAGGTGAAGCAAAACAAGCTTACAGTATTCATTATAAATTAATGGACGTTACCGGATATATTTTTGAAGAGAATAATCCAGCAGGTATTAAAGCTGTTTTTGAAGCTTTAAACCTGTGCCAAGATACAGTTAGATTGCCATTGGTTCCTGCTTCAGATAAATTAAAACAAAAAATCAAGAGTTTTATTGATAACTTTTAAATAAAAGTTAAATATTACTTAAACACTATGATTGCCATAAATCAAGGTTTATTTTAGCCTTAAAATAATATTTTTAAAATCCATATTAAAACCTTAATTTTGCAAACTGTTTTTCAATTTATGAAGAAGTATATCTATATATTAATAGTGTTATTAACTTTTAGTTCTTGTAGCGAATATCAAAAGGCCTTAAAATCTGAAGATACTGCTACAAAATTTAAGTTAGGTGAAGACTTGTATAATGAGGGCAAATACGAAAAGGCCAATAAACTTTTTGCTCAAATTGTTCCAGATTACAGAGGTAAACCACAAGCAGAAAAATTAATGTATTTGTATTCTCAATCATTTTATAAAATGAAAGATTATTACATAGCAGGTTATCAATTTGAACGTTTTGCATCTAGTTATCCAAAAAGTGAAAAACTAGCAGAAGCCTCTTTTTTAAGTGCCAAGAGTAATTATATGTTATCTCCTGTTTATACTAAAGATCAAAAAGAGACTAAACAAGCTATTGAAAAACTTCAGGAATTTATAAACTTGTTTCCAGACTCAGAATATGTGCCAGAAGCTAATACCTTAGTTAAAGAGCTAGATTATAAATTAGAATTGAAGGCATTTAGTATAGCAAAGCAATACGACCATATTTCAGATTATGAAGCATCAATAAAATCATTTGATAATTTTATATTTGAATTTCCAGGTTCAACTTTGCGAGAAGATGCTTTATTTTATAAATTGGATGCTTCTTACAAATTGGCAACCAATAGTGTAGAATATAAAAAACAATTTAGATTGAACGCTGCTAAAGCAAGTGCAGATGCATTTAAAAAATCCTATTCAAATTCTAAATATATTGAAGAGGTAAATGCAATGTCTAACAAAATTGAGGAAGAATTAAAAAATTACAGCAATAAAGCTAATATATAATGAAGATAGATTTAAAAAAAACCAACGCTCCTGTAAATACAATTACGTATGACAGAAACCAAATAGATGAAGCTACAGAAAACATCTATGAGTCTATATCAATAATTTCTAGACGTGCTGAGCAAATTAACTCAGAAATTAAAAAAGAATTAATTGATAAGTTAGAAGAGTTTGCTACTTACAATGATAGTCTTGAAGAAATTTTTGAAAATAAAGAGCAAATTGAGGTTTCT
Organism: Gaetbulibacter sp. M235; assembly: GCF_043876835.1. Lineage (NCBI taxonomy): Bacteria > Pseudomonadati > Bacteroidota > Flavobacteriia > Flavobacteriales > Flavobacteriaceae > Gaetbulibacter > Gaetbulibacter sp. M235. The sequence continues at coordinate 194,299 of NZ_JBAWJZ010000007.1, read as the reverse complement.
AAATTTTATGAAAAATTGCCAAAACCTCATGCATTAGCTGTTCAAGAATGGCTAACAGATAAAATTTATTTTAGAAATACTGAGGAAGAAACTCAGGAATAATTTCACCATGTCAATATTAAGCGGCAAAAATATACTTTTAGGCATTAGTGCCGGTATAGCCGCTTATAAAACAGCTTCATTAGTTAGGTTATTTGTGAAAGCTGGAGCCAACGTAAAAGTTGTGATGACACCAACTTCAAAAGAATTTGTTACACCTTTAACCTTATCAACACTTTCAAAAAATCCGGTTTTCTCATCATTTACTTCAGAGGATGATGATAATGATGTGTGGAATAGTCATGTAGATTTAGGGCTTTGGGCAGATTTAATGATCATAGCTCCAGCCACAGCAAATACATTATCTAAAATGGCAAATGGTGTTTGCGATAATTTATTATTAGCAACTTATTTGTCAGCTAAATGCCCAGTGTATTTTGCTCCGGCGATGGATTTAGATATGTATAAGCATCCAACCACTCTACGGTCTTTTAATGTATTAAAAAGTTTTGGAAACATTATGATTCCTGCAACTAGTGGAGAATTAGCGAGTGGATTAGTGGGTGAAGGTAGAATGTCAGAGCCAGAAGATATTATGTCATTTCTTGAACATGATATTTTAGACAAACTTCCTCTAAAAGGTAAAAAAGTACTTATTACAGCAGGTCCAACCTACGAGGCCATTGATCCAGTAAGGTTTATTGGCAATCATTCAAGTGGGAAAATGGGTTTTGAAATAGCAAAACAAGCTGCAAATTTAGGTGCTGAGGTTATTTTAATATCTGGACCAACTTCGCAAACCATTTCTCATAGCTTTATTAAAATAGTACCTATTATTTCTGCCGATGACATGTATAATGCGGTTCATAGCTATTTTAATGATATAGATATTGCCATACTTTCTGCTGCTGTTGCCGATTTTAAGCCAAAACATGTTGCTTCTCAAAAAATAAAAAAGAAAGAAAATACGTTAACGTTAGAATTAGAAAAAACTAAAGATATTTTAGCGTCTTTAGGAGCTATTAAAAAGAAACAATATTTAGTTGGTTTTGCGTTGGAAACTAATGACGAATTAGAAAATGCAAAAGGAAAATTAAAAACTAAGAATTTAAATTTAATTGTTTTAAATTCGTTAAACGATAAAGGTGCAGGTTTTAAATCAGACACCAATAAAGTCACTTTTATTGATGATAAACAAAAAGTAAACGAATTTCAATTAAAATCTAAAGCAGACGTTGCTAAAGATTTAATGAATGAAATTATAAAACAAATTAATGCGTAACATCTTATTTATTTTATTTCTTTCTTTGAGTTTAACAAGTTTTTCTCAAGAACTTAATTGTAGTGTTGTAGTGAATGCTCAACAAACAGGAAATGAAAACTTAACTATTTTCAAAACTTTAGAAAAGCAATTAACCGAGTTTGTTAATAATACCAAGTGGACTAATAGAGTTTTTGCACCGCAAGAAAGAATCAATTGTAGCATGGTTATAAGCATAAGCGATTATAGTGTCGAAGCGTTTCAAGGAACAATTCAAGTGCAATCTTCAAGACCAGTTTACGGTTCTTCATACAGTACACCTCTTTATAATGTTAACGATAAAGATTTTACTTTCAGGTATTTAGAATTTCAAAACCTCATTTTTAACCCTACTCAATTTGAATCAAATTTAGTATCTGCCATTGCATTTCATGTTTATATGGTTTTGGCTTTAGATGCAGATTCTTTTTCTGAAAATGGAGGAGATGTGTATTTAAAACAAGCACAAACTATTGTGAATTATTCTCAACAAGAAAATTATAAAGGATGGAAACTTGAAGATGGTTTGCAAAGTAGATTTGCTTTGATAGACAACATATTATCTCCTACATTTAAAGAGTATAGAGATGTTATGTACAGTTATCATAGAGATGGGTTAGATATTATGAGTGAAAATGCAAAACAAGGAAAAGAACAAATTGCAGCTGCTTTAAAACAGTTTGAAACCATGAATAGCAGAAGGCCAAATTCATTTCTTTTGCGTACTTTTTTTGATGCAAAATCTGATGAAATTGAACAGATTTTTAGCGATGGTCCAAACGTGAATATTGCCAGTGTTCAAGAAACCTTACAAAAAGTTGCTCCAACCTATGCTAGTAAATGGAGAAATATTAAGTTTTAAGTTGTTTTAAATTTAAAACTCAACTATATTTAGTTTTCATAATTTTTAAACCTGTTTACCAAAGTTGCTAACCTCACTATCCATACAGAATTACGCTTTAATTGATAATCTTCATGTTGATTTCAATAATGGACTTTCAATAATAACAGGAGAAACAGGTGCTGGAAAATCAATACTATTAGGTGGTCTATCTTTAATTCTTGGGAAACGCGCAGATTTAAGCAGTTTAAAAGACACCTCTCAAAAATGTATTATTGAAGCAGTTTTTGATGTGTCCAATTATAATCTTAAATCACTTTTTGAAGCCGAAGATTGCGATTATGAAGATCAAACAATCATACGAAGAGAAATTTTACCATCGGGAAAATCTAGAGCATTTGTTAATGATTCGCCTGTTAATCTTAATAATTTACAAATCATTGGTGAGCGTTTAATCGATATTCATTCACAACACCAAACCATGCAATTGGTAAGTAATGAGTTTCAGTTTCAGGTTATTGATGCCTTGGCAAAAAATGATGAAATCCTTCAGCAGTATAAATTAGAATTAAAAGATTTTAAAAAACTTCAAAAAGAACTTAAGGAATTATTGGTTTTTCAGGCTGAGGCGATAAAAGAACACGATTATAATTCATTTTTGTTAAATGAATTAATAGAAGCAAATCTTATTGAAGGAGAACTTGCATTACTTGAAGAAGAATATGAAACTTTAAGTAACGTAGAAGCTATAAAAGAAAAATTATCTGAGTCATATCTACTTTTAAATGATGAGCAAATAGGTGTATTGAATTCGCTTAAGGAATTAAAAAATAATTTCTTGAAATTAAAAGGCTATTCTACAAAATATGATGACTTATTTAATAGAGTAGAGAGTAGTTTTATAGAAATGGATGATGTTTACAGGGAAATAGACAGAATGCATGATACTATTGAAGCGGATCCTAAGCGTTTAGAAGAAGTCAATTCCAAATTATTAAAAATTAATAATTTGATGCAAAAGCATGCAGCTAGTGATATTTCAGAACTTATAAAGATTAAGAATGATTTAGATGAAAAAGTATCCATCACAGAAAACTTGGATAATACTATTCAAAAGAAAAGCAAGGAAATTGAATTAAAAACGATTCAATTAAATGCTATAGCTGAAGAAATTAATAATAACAGAAAAAATGCTATACCAGATTTAATTACTCAATTAGAAACTATTTTAAGTAGTTTAGGTATGCCAAATGCACAATTCAAAATTGACTGTGTTTTTGGAGATAGTTTTTATTCTAATGGAAAAGATGAACTTTCCTTTTTGTTTTCTGCCAATAAAGGCGGACAGTTTAATGAATTGAAAAAGGCTGCTTCGGGCGGTGAATTGTCTAGAATTATGTTGGCTATTAAATCGGTACTTTCAAAATATATTCAATTACCAACCATTATTTTTGATGAAATTGATACAGGTGTTTCTGGTGAAATCTCTAATAAAATGGGAGATATTATGTTGCTTATGAGTAAAACCATGCAGGTAATTTCTATTACTCATTTACCTCAAATTGCAGCAAAAGGACACACGCATTTTAAAGTATATAAAGAAGATATTAATGAGGTTACAACAACCAACTTGATGAAGTTGAATCATGATGAACGCATTGTTGAAATAGCTCAAATGTTGGGAGGCATTGAAATGTCATCTTCTGCTATAGCACATGCTAAAGAATTACTTAATTAATTAGTATCTTTGAACCCGAAATAGAATTATTATTCCAATATATATAAACTTAAATTAAATATGTCATACAATTTACTAAAAGGAAAGAAAGGAATCATTTTTGGAGCTTTAGACTCAAATTCAATTGCTTGGAAAACTGCTGAACGAGTTCATGAAGAAGGAGGTCAGTTTGTTTTAACAAATGCGCCAGTAGCTATGCGTATGGGGCAAATTAACGAATTAGCAGAAAAAACAGGTTCTCAAATTATTCCTGCTGACGCAACATCTATAGAAGATTTAGAAAATTTAGTAGCTAAATCAATGGAAATTCTTGGCGGTAAAATTGATTTTGTTTTGCATTCAATTGGAATGTCTATCAACGTTCGTAAAGGTAAACATTATACAGATCAAAATTATGAATGGACACAAAAAGGAACAGACGTTTCTGCAATGTCATTTCATAAAGTAATGCAAACGCTTTATAAAGCAGATGCTATGAACGAGTGGGGAAGTATTGTGGCGTTAAGTTATATGGCTGCACAACGTGTATTTCCAGATTATAACGATATGGCTGATAATAAAGCATATTTAGAAAGTATTGCACGTAGTTTTGGGTATTTCTTTGGAAGAGATAAAAAGGTTCGTGTAAATACGATTTCACAATCTCCAACACCTACTACTGCAGGAAGTGGCGTAAAAGGATTTGATGGTTTTATTGCTTATGCAGATAAAATGTCTCCACTTGGTAATGCTACAGCTTTAGATTGTGCAAATTATACCGTAACATTATTTAGCGACCTTACAAAACGTGTTACTTTACAAAACCTTTATAACGATGGTGGTTTTAGTAATATGGGTGTGAGTGATGCCGTTATGAGCACCTTTGTAGGTGAATAAAAATATTTTTTAAACAGATAAAAAGAGCCACTTTTTAAAGGTGGCTTTTTTGTTTTGATTAGTTACTTTTGTGATATGCAACTACAGTTTTCATTTATTATACCCGTTTTTAATCGTCCAGACGAAATACATGAACTTTTGCAAAGTTTCACAGAGTTAAAAACCATAGAAAATTATGAAATTGTAATTGTTGAAGACGGTTCTAATATTTCATCTAAGGATTTAGTTGAGGGTTTTAAAGAAAAGCTCAATATTTCATATTTTTTTAAAGAAAATTCAGGTCCTGGTGATTCCAGAAACTATGGAATGAAACATGCCAAGGGAAATTATTTTATCATTTTAGATTCAGATTGTATTTTGCCATCTAATTACTTAGATGAGGTTTCCAAAAGTTTAAAATCAGATTATGTAGATTGTTTTGGTGGTCCGGATACAGCACACGAATCATTTACAAATCTTCAAAAAGCCATAAATTTTTCTATGACGTCATTCATCACAACAGGTGGCATTCGTGGAAATAAAAATAGTGTGGACAGATTTCAACCAAGAAGTTTTAATATGGGGATTTCTAAAAATGCATTTGAAGATTCAAAAGGTTTTGGAAGAATTCACCCAGGAGAAGATCCAGATTTAACCATTAGACTTTGGAATTTAGGTTATAAAACAAAATTAATACCTGAAGCTTATGTGTTTCATAAAAGGCGCATTTCGTGGCAAAATTTTTATAAACAAGTATATAAATTTGGAAAGGTTAGACCTATTTTAAACCTTTGGCATCCAAGCACAAAAAAAATCACTTATTGGTTTCCTTCATTATTTTGTTTAGGCTTTTTAGCTGCTTTAGCTTTATTTTTAATAAATATTAAATGGGTCTTATTCATTTTTATATTGTACTTTATTATAGCTTTTATTTTGGCTTTAATGTCAACTAAAAATTTAATGGTGTCATTACTTACATTATTGGCAATTTTAGTTCAATTTTTGGGTTATGGTTATGGGTTTTTAAAATCGAATGTCATGATATTGCTGAATAGAAACAAAAGTCCTGAAACGATTTTCCCTGAATTATTTTTTAAATTAAAATGATAAAAAAATTAAAAAGAAATATTATTACAGGCATTAAGAACAAAAAAATTAATGTGTTTTTTTTATTTTTATTACTGTCATTTTTAATTTTAATTTTCTCAAAATTATCAAAGGAATATACTAACACAATTGTTTTTACTATTAATAAAATTAATGTTCCTAAGGAATATGTTATCTTAAATGATTCAAATACTAAGCTAAACATTACTTTAAGAACACATGGGTTTAATTGGCTTAAATACTATCTGTCTAAGCCAGAAATAACTATAGATTTTTCAAAAGATGTTAAAAGAAAAGGAGCTCAATATATTTGGGATAAATCTAAAGTTTTTATTAATAGTGAGTCCGAATTTGGAAATCAAGTAGAATTACTTAATGTGAGTCCTGATGAACTTTATTTTAAATATGATGTAAATTTGATAAAAAAAGTTCCTGTAATTGTTAGTGATCAAATTAGTTTTAGCCCAGGTTTTGATGCGTTTAATTCTATTAAAGTTGAACCAGATTCCATTCAAATAGTTGGACCAAATGACATGTTAGTTAATATTAAAAGTATAGAAATTGAAAAAATTGCTTTAGAAAATATAAAATCAGATATTTTAAAGGTTGTGAAACTAAAAATCCCAAAAAACAATAAGGATTTAATTTTTTCAAATGAAGAAGTAAATTTAAGCTTGAAAGTTGAAAAATTTACTGAAGGAAGTTTAAAAGTGCCAATCATATTAATAAATATTCCAGATAGTTTGAGTATTAAATATTTCCCAAAAACTATTAATGTTATTTATTATACTAGTCTAAATAACTTTAATGAAATTTCTGCTAAAGATTTTAAAGTAATCTGCGATTTTAGTAAAGTTAATAACAGTCAAACATTTTTGTTACCAGAGTTAAATAAAATTACCAATAAGGTTAAAACAGCTAAAATTAATCAGCAACATATTGAGTTTATTATAACTGAATAAGCAATCACTAAAAAACATGAAAATAGTTGGACTTACAGGCGGTATTGGAAGTGGTAAAACAACCGTGGCAAACATGTTTCATGCTTTAGGAGTTCCTGTTTATATTGCAGATGAAGAGGCTAAAAAATTAATGTCTTCATCAAAAATTATTAAAAGAAAACTTATTACTTTGTTTGGTGATGATGCATACGTAAATGGAATATTAAATAAACCATTTATTGCAAAAACCATTTTTAATGATAAAGCATGCTTAGAAAAAATGAATGCAATAATACATCCAAAAGTTGGCATTCATTTTAAAAAGTGGGTCTTAAAGCAACAATCTTCATATGTTATTAAAGAAGCTGCTATTTTGTTTGAAAATGGCAGTTATAAGCAATGCCACTATGTAATTACAGTAACAGCACCAAAAGAATTAAAAATAAAACGTCTATTAAATAGAGACAATACCTCTTTGGAAAAGATTGAGGCTATTATGAAAAATCAATGGAGTGACGAGGAAAAAACAAAGCTTTCTAATTTTGTAATTATAAATTCAGAACTAGAAAAAACAAAAAAACAAGTAGCTAAAATACATAAGAAAATTCTTGAAAATGTTTAATAATTCTTAAATTTTAACATTTTTGTTAATGTAAGGTTAAAACGCAAGATAGCTAAATGTTAAAATGTTAATTTTGAACAATGAGCAAGAGAATATTTGTCCTATTGGTTCTATTAATGAGTATGTCTCTTATAGGAATCATATTTGTTCAGGCATATTATATTAAAGATTCTGTTAAGAATGAAAAGGAACGATTTGAATTCAACGTAAAAAAAGCGTTGAGTTACGTTTCCAATGCAATTGAGGACAATGAATTAGATACATATTTTGAAAAGTATCAAAAATTAATAAGTGATAAAGATGTTGATTCAGTTTCAGTTTCGCAATTGTTTATTTATCAACAGAATAACAATACAAAAGAAACACTTATATATAAAAGTGGAGTTTTAGAAGAGAACTATAAATTATCTTCATCGCTCTTTGACATTGGAATAGATAGTTCTAATATTAAAAGTATCATTGGAAGCTCAAATCTTGAAGTTTATAAAAATGATGATATTTCTAATAAAGATTTAAAAAAGTCACCCATTGTTAATATTATAAACAGTGGCAGATTGCTAGATGCAGAAAGAAACTATTTTGAGAAAACCTTTAAAGCTTATACAAAAACATTACCTGTATATCAGCGCGTAACAAAAGAACAAATTTCAAGTCTTTTAAGTAAAAAACTTAAAGAAGATAAAATTGACTTAAATTTTGAATTTGCCATTTATGGAAATGATTTAGCTACTAAAGTGCATAGCGATGGTTTTGAAAAAAATTTAGAATCAACCTATAATGTGCCTATTTTTTATGATGAAAACAATCAAAGTAATTATAAGCTTTGGGTAAGTTTTCCTGATGATAATAAATTTATTTTATCATCCATAATAGGAATGATATTTTTATCTGTAATTTTTACATCTATTATAATTTTAGCATATTCAAGTGCCTTGTATCAGTTAGTTAAACAACGTAAAATCTCGCAAATAAAAACAGATTTTATTAACAACATGACACATGAATTTAAAACACCAATAGCTACTATAAACTTAGCTCTTGATGCGATTAAAAATCCTAAAATTATTGATGATAAAGAAAAGGTGATATGTTATCTTAATATGATAAAAGAAGAAAACAAGCGGATGCATGCACAGGTTGAAAACGTATTAAGAATATCTAAACTAGAAAAAAATGAACTTAACATTAGTAAAGACAGAGTTAAGTTACACGATTTAATTAACGATGCCATTACGCATGTAGAATTGATTGTTGAAGACAGAAAAGGACATATAAAAACTTTTCTTGAAGCAGAAAAATCTTCAGTCTTGGCTAACGAAACACATTTTACCAATGTGATAGTTAATATTCTGGATAATGCGATTAAATATTCGCCACAAGCACCAGAAATTGAAGTGTACACAGAAAATGTTGGAACCAACATTCTGTTAAAAATAAAAGATCATGGTAGCGGAATGAGTAAAGCTGCCCAAAAGCGTGTGTTTGAAAAATTTTATAGAGAACACACTGGAAATATACATAACGTTAAAGGTCATGGTCTTGGTCTGGCGTATGTTAAACGAATTGTAGATGACCACCAAGGTCATGTAAAAGTAGAAAGTGAAAAAGATAAAGGAAGCACATTTACCATAAAGCTTCCGTTAATAACATAATTATGGAAGAACAAAACAAGAAAATTTTATTAGTAGAAGACGATCCTAATTTTGGAACTGTTCTTAAAGACTATTTAATGATGAATGATTATGACGTAGTTCATGCCAAAAACGGCATGGAAGGTTTTGAAAAATTCAAAAAAGACGATTTTGATTTATGTATTTTAGATGTCATGATGCCATACAAAGATGGCTTTACTTTGGCGAAAGAAATACGTGAAAAAAATAAAGAAGTGCCTATTGTATTTTTAACGGCTAAAACCATGAAAGAAGACGTTTTAAAAGGGTATAAAGTAGGTGCTGATGATTATTTGAATAAGCCTTTTGATAGTGAAGTCTTGCTAATGAAGATTAAAGCCATTATGCAACGTAAGGCTACAGAAACTATTTCGGATAGCAAACAATTTGAATTCAAAATTGGAGCTTTCGACTTAAATTCTAAACTTCGTTTTTTGCGTTTTAAAGGTGGTGATCCTGTGAAATTATCTCCAAAAGAAAATGAATTATTACGATTATTAGCTTTGCATGAAAATGATTTAATGCCACGTCAATTAGCATTAACTAAAATATGGAGAGATGACAATTATTTTACATCAAGAAGTATGGATGTTTATATTGCTAAATTGCGTAAGTATTTAAAGCTAGATGAAAAAGTAGAAATCCTTAACATACATGGTGAAGGATTTAGATTAGTAATTAATAGCTAATTGATATAAAAATAATGAATTAAAAAGCCAGCTTTAAAGCTGGCTTTTTTTATGTGTTATTATAAAATAAATATATGAATTTTTTTAAGTTCGTTTAACGTTTGGTATATGGAAAGTTGCGTGTTTGCGAGCGAAGATTTTCCGTAGGAAAATCAGACTTAGCAAAATTGCACGAGCCTTTGATTAAGAACTAAATTAAGCATTTTTTATACACGGTGTTTTAAAACGTTTTTTTTAGAATCAAATTCCTCATTCAATGTAGTTAGAAAAGATTTAAGACTTTTATTAATTTTATTCTGAATTTCACAAAGAAACTTAATTCTCTCCTTTTTTAAAATTTTGATTTTATAGTCAATGAGAACTTTTGGAAATGCTTTTTTGAAATCATCTCCAAGTTCATAATTAAGGCTCTTTGCAATTAAATAAATTCCTAATCCATATTCATTTTCAATAGAATCTTTTTCGTCATCTATATAAATTCCGCGATGAGTATTTAAATGCCTATAATCTATATATTCTTTAAATGTTTCATGATAATTTTCAATTTGAGCTAAACAAGGTGTTTCTTTTGGTAGTTTTTGATTAAGTCTTTTCCAGTTACAGTCTTTCCGTTCAATTCCCAAACAATAAACTTCATTTACCAATAATTTCATAATTTCGGATATAGTATGAACTTTGTGAAATAACACTTCTGTATGGTATTGAATATATTCTAATTCTCCAATACCATTTTCATGGTAAAATTTTTTGCTTGGAAATCTTCGTAAAAAGATTGAAATAAAATCTATTTGTTCAAAAACACTTCTTAGTTCGCTGTTAATTTTGCCAACATCAGATAAATACTTTTCATAGATATTTAGTAAATGATAATTGTTTTGTCCATACTTAAATCCAGGTTTTTTACTTAAATCATTTATGATTACAGAAGTAGAATAAAGTAAATTTATAGTAAATGGATTATTTATATACTTTTCTTTTTCTGTCAATTTTTGTCAAATGTTTTATAACTATGCTGATATGAAATCGTTTTAATGTTTTATATCAGACGTTAAACGAAGTTATGTTTTTTTCTGACAAAGTCAAACAACAATTGTCCTCGCACCCATGATAATATTAAAAAAAATGCTTTTTTATTGAATACGTTGTAACAACCACTCTTTAAGTTCATAAAAATTTTGTGGTGCAACACCATGACCTACTGGGAATTCTGAGTAGATGAGTTTAATGTTTAAACTGCTTAAAAATGGTGGAGTTTGTCTGGCCCACTCAACAGGAATTACTTGGTCAACACTTCCATGAGAACAATAAAAATCTAAATGTGAGTAGTCTTTGGTTGTAATATTTTCAGGGATAATATCTTTATTAATATATCCGCTCAAAGCCACTACATTTCTAATTTTTTCAGGATAGGTTAAAGCAACTGCATAACTTAAAATTGTTCCTTGGCTAAAGCCTAAAAGTGACACATTGTTTTTATTAACAGGATATTTGTCAATAGCTTCATCAACAAAATCCGCAATTAAATCCCTAGATTCTTTTGCTTGCTCATTATCACTCCATTTTCCTTGAATGGCATCAAAATTAATAGCATACCAAGCATTTCCATATGGTTGAAGTGAATAAGGCGCCCTCACTGAAATAATAAAAAGCTCTTCTGGCAATTCGCTTGCAAAAGAAAACAAATCGTTTTCATCACTTCCATATCCATGCAACATAATTAATAATGGTGCATTTTCAACTAGGCTAGATTTTCTAACAATATGATATAAAGAAAGTGAAGTGTTTGTCATGGTTATTTACCTAAATTAGCAAATAGTTTTTGGTATAATTCTCCAACAAGTGGTACGGTTTGCGCTTTTCTGGCAATGGCATTTGCAAAACCAAAAATAAAAAGCACACCAAAAAACATATAAAATCCAAAGGTGATAAACCAACTGTCAAAAACACCAACGATATAACCCAATGCAAAAAACGTTAGCCAAAGTCCAAGCGCTTGTCTTATATGAAAACTGGCAAACTCGTTTTTGTTTTCATTATTTAGGTAAAAAGCTATAATGGTTCCAAATATGGTTAAGTAACTAATAATAGCGTTGTTTCTTCCTGCTTCAATATCTTGTTCTGTCATAATTAAGAATTTAGAGAAACTTTATTATTTGAAATAATTCCGTATACTTTTCCTTTTAAATTTTGGTTTTCAAAAATAGCATTTTTTGATTTAGATAAAATGTCATTTGCAGAAAAAGTATATTTAGTATCAGGATTAAAAAGTGTGATATTCAATGTATTACCAATATTTATAGGTGTTTGTTCTACACCAAATCTTGATTTTCCTTTTGTTAAAAGTTCTATGGTTTTCTTTAAAGTGAACATGGTTTGTAAAGCACCAAAAGCACTTTCTAAACCGATGGTCCCATTTTTTGCATGATCAAATTCTACTTTTTTATGTTCGATATCAATGGGGTTATGGTCACTTGTCACCATATCAATAGTGCCATCTTTAATACCTTCTAGCAAAGCATCAACATCTTTTTGAATACGCAAAGGAGGTGAAACTTTATAAGCTGTATTGAAATCATTTAAAATATCATCTGTGAAAAATAAATTATGAATAGCTACACTGCAGGTTACATCTAGCTTTTTCTTTTTGGCTTCTCTAATTAAATCTACAGAACCAGCTGTTGAAATAGTCGGTATATGAAGCTTTCCATTGGTGTATTCTAAAAGGAATAAATCTCTTGAAACTTGTAACTCTTCTGATAGGTTTGGATTTCCTTTTAAGCCCAATGAAGTACTTGTAATGTTTTCATTCATGACTCCTAAACCAGTAATCCTATTATCTTGAGGGAATGAACAAACCAATCCATTAAAATTGCTAGTGTATTGCAATGCCAATTTCATGAGATTAGCATTTGATATAGGCTTTTGATAATCATAAAAGGCTACAGCCCCAGCACTTTTCATGTCAAATAACTCTGCCAAATCTTCTCCGTGGCTATCTTTTGTTAAAGCACCAATTGGTAATAACTTAACAGCATTATTTTCTCCTTTTGAAGTCACAAAAGTAACATCAGAATTACAATCTATTACAGGACTTGAATTTGCATTCATTGCTACAGTAGTAAAACCAGAAGCTGCTGCAGTTTTAAGACCATTTTTAATAGTTTCACGTTCTTCAAATCCTGGTTCACCAAAACAAACGCTGCTATCGAACCAACCTTGTGAAATGTGTAGGTTTTCAAACTTAATTTCCTGATATTTTTTTGGATTTTTTAATTGGTGACCAATTTGAGAGATGACACCTTTTTCAATTAAAAGATCTTGAGTTGTATTATGAAACTCGCTCTTAGGATCTATAATTTTAGCTGATTTTATAAGTATGTTCATTTAAAGTATTTTAATATGAGCATTTCAATAATCAAGAACGCTAATGCAAAAATAACAAACCATTTCCATAGCTCATTAATTTTTGTATCACTTTTTAATGTATTAAAAATGTCGGTAACAGAATCGTTTATTGTTATGTTTTTCAAGCTTGAAAGTTCCTGGTAATTTAGAATACTTTCAGCTCGGTTGTAATTATAACTTACATTTTGAATAGGCTCATTTTTATCACTGACCGAATAAATGTTTGAAACAGAAGGCTCGTCAACAGTTGTAATAACAACTTTATTGTTAAAATACTGCTGTTTAGGAATCAAATTAATATCATTGGAAACAAGCGATAAAATATCATCCTGATGGAGGTTTACAGAAACATCAAAAGTATTTTCATTTCCAATAGTAAAATACAAGGCAGGAATTTTAAAACTAGACTTGGCAATATTATAAAATGTTGGAACTATTAAAGGAGAGTTTTTAAAGTCTGAATTTGAAGCATCCAGTGAAGATGTAAAAATAAACCCTTTATTGTTTTCGATTAAAAATGGCTTATTATCTTCAAACTGAAGTATCAAATTATTTGCTTGATTTGTAACATTAAAAAAACTTTCAACTTTCGGGTATTGAAAGTTAGTTACCTTTTTTTCAAAAACACCATTGGCATATAAAGGATGTGAATAGTTTATTATTGTTACTTGTTTTTCAGTTTCTGAAATAGTCTCAAATAAAGTGTTGTAATTTGATAAAAGCGAATTGTAAGATTGAATATCAATATCTTTTGAAGGAATAACTATTAAAAATCCACCTTGATTTGTAAATAATTTTAAAACACTTGTTAGTGTACTTGGTATGTCCTTAAGTTCATTTAAAACGATTAAATTTTGCTCATTAATAATGTTGTAATCCAGTTGATTTAATAGGGTAGTTGTGTAATTAAACTCTTTGTCTGTATAAATACGCTTTAAAAAAGAATCATCACCATTATTTATGGTTAGTACATTTATTTTTGGCGTTTTATTAATGTTAAAAAATAAACTGTTGTCGTATTGTAAATTAGTGTCTTCAATGGTTATTCTACCATTTGTTATTTCATTTGTAGGAAGCGAAAATGATGTTTCAGCTTCTTTATTTAAAGTTACCGACGTTTTTGCAATCAATTGGTCATTGTTAAATAAAGAAACGGGTAAATTATCAATAGCAATACCTGTATTTTTTAGAATGACTTTTAAGTCTAAATTGTTTCCAGATGAATTAGAAATGTAGGCTGAATCAATAGATACATTATTTATGTTGATAGGATTTAGTTTAACAGCATGAATTTTGAACAATGAATCATTTAAAGGATTAAAAGCAGTGTTGTTTTGTTGAAAATCTGATATAAAAACAATGTTTCTAATTGTTGCTGAAGGTTTAAAAAGTTTTTTACATTTTAATAAAGCCGCATCATATGATAGTGATTTAGAAGAATAATCAAGAGTTAACAGCTCGTTTTTTATGGCCTTAACAGTTGTGTTTTTATAAGTGGTTTCATTTGTGATTAATGAAATGTTCTCGTTTTCTGGAACATCGCTAATAATATCTTGAACAGCACGTTTTAAAAGTTCTCCTTGGTTTCCTTTAGCTTGCATGCTGAAAGAATTGTCAAGGTAAATAACGGTTTCATTTTCAGAGCCAATAGCATCTGAGTTTGCAGAAAATGGTTGAGCAAAGGCAAATATAAGCGCAGTAAATAATAATAATCTGGTAAGTAGTATAAGCCATTTTTTTAATTGTGAGCTTTTGCGGGTTTGTATGGCAACCTCTTTTAAAAAGGCAACATTAGTAAACGCTTCTTTTTGAAATTTTCTAAATTGAAATAAATGAACAATGATTGGGATTAGCAGTAAAAATAAAGCGTAAAGAAGTTCTGGGTGTTTAAACTGCATTTCTTTTTAGATTTTTCAAACGTACATAATTTTTTCCATTTTTTAAGCATATCATAAAGCTAAAAATTCAAAAAAATGCCAATAAAATATGATTACTTCTCTTGCATAAAAAGTATTAACATAACATTAAGAATGTAAAATGTAACATAACTTTACATTTGGAGTCATAAAAATTAGATTTTAATAAATATAGCATGAAAATTAGATTTGTATCAGCATTATTTGTAGCAATATTACTTGCTAGTTGTAGTTCAACAAAAAACACAGGAAACGATTTAGCGATTAGTTTGCCAATAGATACTCAAATAAATTTAACTAAAGTAGTTGAGGATAAGGTGCCAGTAACAATTAATCCAGGGCGTTTTACAACAGAAACAGTAACTTATCATTTACCAAAAGTTGTTCAGGGCACTTATTCTGTAAGTGATTTTGGAAAATACATTGATGATTTTAAAGCATTTGATTATAAAGGAAATCAACTTTCTTTCAATAAAACAGATACTAATACTTGGGTAATTAACAATGCTTTTAATTTAGACTATATTACTTATTATGTAAATGATACTTTCGATATTGAAGTAACTGGTGGTATTGGCGGAGATACACCTTTTTCTCCGGCAGGAACAAACATTGAACCAGATGATTATTTATTAAACTTACATGGGTTTATTGGATATTTTGATTCATTAAAGAGCAGCCAATACAAACTTGAGGTAACTGCTCCAGCAGATTTTGTTCGCTCATCAGCTTTACAAAATGCAGGTACTAAAACCAGTGATGATGGAAAAACAGCCACAACAACCTATTTAGCATCAAGATATTTTGATATCACAGATAACCCAATGATGTATGGTAAATTTACTGTTGAAAAGTTTCAAGTTGGCGACATTAACATTGTGTTAAGTGTGTATTCTCCAACCAACAAGCATTCTGCAGCATCTTTAAAAGATGCGATGTTTAAAATGATGCAAGCTCAAAAGGCATTTTTAGGAGACATTAACAGTACGAAACGCTATGATATTTTCTTATATCTATCAAGAGGAGAACAAGATTCGCCAAAAGGCTTTGGTGCTTTAGAGCATCATACATCAACTGTAGTTGTTATGCCAGAAGATATGCCAGAAGATGCTTTAGACGAAAGTATGATTGAAACAGTTTCACACGAATTTTTTCATATAGTAAGTCCTTTATCTGTGCATTCTGAAGATGTTCATTATTTTGATTATAACAGCCCAACATTTTCAAAACATTTATGGATGTATGAAGGTGTAACAGAATATTTTGCAAATTTATTTCAAGTAAATCAAGGGTTGATTTCAGAAGAGGATTTTTACGGAAAAATGATGGGCAAAATTCAAACGTCATTGCAAATGAACGATAGCATGAGTTTTACCGAAATGAGTGAACATGTATTGGATGATCCTTACGCAAAACAATATTATAATGTGTATCAAAAAGGAGCTTTAATAGGTATGTGTGTTGATATTTTAATGCGTGAAGAAAGCAATGGGCAACGTGGTATTTTATCGCTTATGAAAGAATTATCAAAAAAATATGGAAAGGATAAACCTTTTGAAGATGATAAGTTGTTTGATGAAATTGTAGCCATGACATATCCTTCATTAAGAACATTTTTCGATACACATGTTATAGGAACAACTCCAATTAATTATAACGAGTTTTTTAATAAAGTAGGTTTAGAAATTAAAGAAGGAAAAGTTAAAACAAACTATATTCAAAATAATGGTAATTTAATAATAGGAGGAGACGGACAAAAAGGAACCATTTTCTTTACTGATTTAGTTGCTGATAATAGTTTTTGGACTGAACAAGGTGTGTTGCCAAATGATGTAATTAAAGAAATTGATGGTAAGCAAATGACCTTGCAAAATGCTAATCAAATTTTACAGGACGTTTATATGTGGAGTCCAGGAAAAGATATTGAAGTAAAGCTTGATAGAAATGGAAAAGAAATCATTATAAAAACCAAAACAACACAATCTTATACCAATGGAGAAGCATTAATGCCAAAAGACGATGCTACAGAAGCTCAGATAAAATTGCGTGAAGCTTGGTTAAAAGGATAAAAAATTAAACAATAAAAAGCCTGACAAATTTGTCAGGCTTTTTTGTTTAGTACTTAGCTGCTTTTCCTTTATAAGATGTGCTTTTAATGAATTTCCTTAAATCATCATTAGCAGTTTTTAAATCTTCTTGTCGTAAATACATCATATGCCCACTTCTATAACCTTTAAAAGTAAATCTGTCTTTCATTTTTCCACTTGGATCTATTTGATGCATCGTGTATTTTGCTCCAAAATAAGTAGTAGCACCATCATAATAACCAGATTGTATCATGACTTTTAAATAAGGGTTTTGAGCCATTGCTTGTCTTAAATTTTCTCTGGTATTGTCGTTTCTGTTGTCCCAAGGATGAACATCGCCAAACATATTATATTTTATATCAGTTTTAAAGTTTAAAAATTCGCGAATATAATAGTTTATTGCTGGGGTAAATGAATGCATCCATGATGTTAATTCTGGATTAAAATCCGGACTATCGCCACCTTCGGTTTTATCAATTCCTAAATATCTTGAATCTAATCTTCCAATTGTTTGTCCGGTTTTGTCTCTCAATAAGTCTTTCCAGAAAAAACTAGTAGAAACGTTTAAATTATTTTGTAAAATGGATTTTTTACTTAAACCGGAATAATAAGACATTTTTTCAGCTACATCTTGTTTTTCATTTTCAGAGATAAATCCACCTTTGGCAAGAGCAGGCATTAACTTGTTGAGCGCATAATCTTCAACTTCTGGTAAAATGTCTAACAAATCTTTATTTTGCAAATCTGCCGGCAAGGCTTTATGGTACCAAGCTGCAGCTGTAAAATACGGTAAATTTAATGATGAATAAACAGGTTGATTAGTGCTGTAAAGTTTATAGTCTGCAGGAGAAACCATAATTACACCATTTAAAAACATCCATTGTCTGCTTTGTAATTCGTTTGCTAATCCCATAACACGTGTGCCACCGTAACTTTCGCCAATAATATATTTTGGTGATTCCCATCGGTTAACCCTAGTTAAGAATGTATTCATCCATTCGGCCAAATATTTTACGTCGGCATTAATTCCAAAAAAAGTCTCTCTACTTGGTAATTTACCTTCTTTGTCGGTAATCATTCTTGAATATCCTGTATTCACTGGGTCAATAAAAACTATATCAGCAACATCTAAGATCGAGTTAGGGTTGTCCTCTACACCATATGGTTGAACCGGATAACCTTCAGAATCAATATTTAAAACTTTTGGACCTGTATATGCAATATGCATCCAAACTGAAGCAGAACCAGGACCACCATTAAATGAAAATATTAATGGTCTGTTTTTTTTATCAGTTTTATCTCGTTCATAATAGGTGTAAAAAAGGGTTGCGATAGGTTCTCCTTTTTCATTCCAAACGGGTTGTGTTCCTGCAATAGCTTTATACGAAATTGCCTGATTTTTTATTGTGATGCTGTGAAACGTTGTAACAGTTGTATCAGCAGGAATTTTAATGTTTTGTGAAAATACTGAACAAACCGAAATGGATAAAACCAATGATAAAATTTTTTTCATTTTGTATTTAAGATTAATTGTTTAAATATAAAGAAAACAAATGTTAAAAACCCTCAAAAACCCCTAAACCAAATAAGGCAAAGTCATATTTAACAGGGTCTTTTGAGTCTAATTTTCTTAATGCAGTGTCTAGTTCAATTAATGCTTTGCCATCATTTTGTTTTCTTTTTAGTAAGCCTAATTTTCTTGCAACATTGCCAGAATGCACATCTAACGGACATGATAATTGGCTTGACGATAAAGAATTCCAAATACCAAAATCTACACCAGCATTATCATTTCTAATCATCCATCTTAAAAACATATTAATACGTTTGGCGGCCGAATTTTTTAATGGATCGCTAATGTGCTTTTGTGTTCTAATGAGATGTTCTTCTTCAAAAAAGATAGATTTAAATTTCGAAATGGAACTTTGCAAAGAATTCTTTTCAGCATGTTTTAAAAATACAGATTCTAATCCGTTATGGTTTTTATATATATGTTGAAGGGATTTTATAAACTGGATAAAGTCTTCTCCGTTAAACGTTCTGTGGACAAAAGACTTAAGTTTTTCTAAGTCGGTTTCATGATGATTTAAAACAAAATCATATGGAGAATTATCCAGTAATTCTACCATTCGTTTAGCATTTTTTATAATGCTTTTTCGGTTTCCCCAAGAAATAGTAGCAGTTAAAAACCCAGCAATTTCAATGTCCTCTTTTAATATGAATTGATGTGGAACTTGAATGGGGTCGCTTTCAATAAATTGAAGTTTGTTGTATTGCTCAACCTTGGAGTCAAGAAACTCTTTGAGTTCTGCTTTATTAATGTTTTTAGCCACTAATTGTTTATAATTTTTCCATCAACCATTACAAGTTTTCTGTCTGCTAAATTGGCTAGTTCTTCATTGTGAGTTACAATAACAAAGGTTTGCCCAAATTGATTACGTAATTTAAAAAACAGACTATGTAAATTCTCGGCAGATTCGCTATCTAAATTTCCTGAAGGTTCGTCGGCAAAGATTAAATCTGGGTTATTAATCAACGCTCTGGCAACAGCTACACGTTGTTGCTCACCACCAGATAGTTCGTTAGGTTTGTGATGATGACGATGGGATAATCCTAAAAAATCTAAAAGCTCAACAGCACGTTTTTCTGCATCAGGTTTTTTTGTACCCTTAATAAAAGCAGGAATGCATACATTTTCAATAGCAGTAAACTCGGGTAATAATTGATGAAACTGAAAAATAAAACCAATATGCTCATTTCTAAACTTGGCTAAAGCTTTTTCGTTAAGCGAGTTGATATTAATATCGTTGATTATTAAATCAAATTTCTCGTTTTTTGAGGCAGAATCAAGGGTTCCCAGTATTTGTAGTAAGGTGGTTTTTCCGGCACCAGATGCACCAACAATAGAAACCACTTCACTTTTTTTTATGTGAATATCGACACCTTTTAAAACATGTAAATCATTATAGAATTTATGGATGTTTTTTGCTTGAATCATAAAAAGTAAATATTAATGGTGAATTTACTACTTTAATGTTTTATGTACAATTAAGAATTACTTTTCTTATTAAAAGCATTTTTAATTCCAGCATAATCAATAAAATATTGGATGCGTAAAGAAAATGTATTTTGAATAGATTGATTAAACAGGGTTTTTAAACTTGTTCCATATGAATCTTTTGCGGCATTATCATAATTGAATAACTGGTTTCTATATAAAGCTGTTAAAAAACTTCCCGGAGCAAATTGCCAGGAGTAGTTTAAATCTAAATTCCAAGTGTTATAGTTTATATTAGGATTATTTTCTAAACCATCAGCTTTATACCCTAAATTTTGATTTAAACGCCCATTATCTTCTAAAGTAAACAGATTGTTTTTATATTTTACAGTTGACCAATAATTTCTAAAAGTTAAAGATATTCCGTTGAAAGAATTAAATGTATAACTGGCTTTAATACTGTTTACCTGCGTTTTCCTATTGCGTTCACCAAAAACAATGTCATTTCCAACTGTTGTAACATATCCTCTATCATTGAATTCTTTATTGTACTCGAGAGAATAGGAGATTAATAATTTTTCATTAAATCGAATTCTCGGACTAACTTCAACCCAAAATTCATTTGTGTTTCTGTTTTTTTCGAAAAAAGTAGCACCGCCAAGGCTAGTATCAAAGGCGTATTTTTTATTGTAATTTGAAGAAAACCAAAGGTTAGAATTTATTCTGTCTTCATAAATAAAATAACGCCCTTCTGTTCTTGGCTCAAAATAATCAAATTGTTTACCTATTTGGTAATTTAAGTTTCCACCAAAGTTGTTTAAAGATTTAGTTTCTGCATTATAATTAAAACCAAAACTACTTCCTGTATATTCTCCTGGATTAGCTAATCGGGTATAGTTTACATAGGTGCCAATATAATAATTGTTTAATTTTTTAGTAGGTTCAAAAATTCTATAGGTAAAGTCTATACCAAAGTTGTTATAATTGTTTCTGTACAATAATCCTAAATCATTGATGTCATATTTGGTATCTGCATAACTGTGGTCAAAACTATACCTGAATTTACCATGTGATTTTCCAGCTCTAAAAAATGAACTAAATCCTGTTGAATTCCCTTCATCCAAATTAAGGCTACTCATTTTAGCTTCACCATAAGCACTATAAGTATTTCTCTTATTTGATACATCAAAAACTAACCCTGTAACATTAGCATCTCTAAAATGACCATCTCTGGTAACATTGGTATTTATTAAACTTATCGAAGAGTTTTTATTAAATTGTTGATCTAAAACCAGAATATTATAATTAGCTAATGGCTCTACAACTTGTTCTCTTGTTTCGCCAGAAATGGTGTCTTTTATGGTGGCATTAGTTTGTTCTGTAACAGCATTGAAAAGGCCAATTCCTAAACCGTTTTTTGTTCTGCCAGATAATTTAATAGCATTTAAAACTTTTACAGAATTTGGATAATTTTTAGTTTCCTCATTATCATTTAATACAACGTCTCCTGTTGGGCCACTTCCTACACGTCTGGAAAAAAATAAATCTCCTTTGCTAAATAAATCGACACCTTCTGTAAAAAATTGACGCTGTTCTGAGTAAGTTTGTTCAAATGGACCTAAGTTTAATTCTAAATCATCAAATCCTGCTTGGCTAAAATCGGGCACTAAAGTAGCATCTAACGTAAAATTTTCAGTAATTCCATATTTAACGTCAAGTCCAAAATTTAAATCTGTTTCTATATCACCTTCATAGGAATTCACTAACGATGAAGTGAATGGATAAAAACTAAGACGTGTAGGAGATTCAATATTTTCTAAGGTTTTAAGTTCACCATGGTATAAACCAGCATTTCCTTTTGTTCTATCTATTGGATTCCATGTGTATTGAGAACGGTTTCTCCTAAATTGTCTATGAAATTGTAAACCCCATGTTTGTACATTTTCATTTGAAAACCTAAGAGCTCTGTATGGTATTTTTACTTCAACTATCCAGCCATCATCAACCATGTTCACTTTACTTTCCCAAACTGCATTCCAACCAAAATCTTCTCCTATACTTGGATTGGAAATGGCATCGGCTTGTGTGCCAGAGCTGAATATAAAAAACTCGGTATCGTTTTGTGCATCATTATTAGGATTTAAGATAATTCCAAAAAAATCTGACTGTCCAAAATTATCTCTAGTAGTCATTTGGCGTATTATTTTTGAAGGATTATCATGCAGGTAAGCACCAAAATAAATTGCATCATCATCATAGGTGATTTTTACTTTTGTTTTAATACTATCTGTTTCTTTTATACCCATTTCTGGCCTGAATTGAGTGAAATCTTGAGCATCTTCAGATATTTTCCAAGTGTCATCATCTAAAACTCCATCTATTTTAGGAGCATTTTGAGTTCGCTTGATATGATAAGTTTTTTTGTTTTGGGAATAAACGGAAAGGTTAATAGCAATTAGAAAGGTGAAAAAAAGAAAGAATTTCATTAATTGATTTTTGATTGATGATTTTTTATGTCTTTTTTAAAGACAATAAAAAAAATAGTTTGTTACAGTAAATACTACAAATTTACGCAGGCTATAAACATTTAATCCTTAACTAAAAGTTAAAATGTAGCACCTTGTAAGGATTTAGCAATTAAAACAACTAATATTTACTTAACTTTAAAACTATGAATGATACTTTACAAATAGCCACATTTGCTGGCGGTTGTTTTTGGTGTACTGAAGCTGTTTTTAAAAATTTAGAAGGTGTAGAGCGAGTAGTTTCTGGCTATACAGGTGGATCAATAAAAAACCCTGCTTACAGAGAAATTTGTACAGGAAGAACAGGGCATGCAGAAGCTATTCAGATTTATTTCGATGAAACACAAATAACCTATAAAGAATTATTGGAAATTTTCTTTGCAACTCATGATCCAACCACTTTAAACAGACAAGGGAATGATGTAGGTTCCCAATATCGTTCTGCAATTTTTTATAGCAATGATTTTCAAAAGCAAGAAGCAATAGATTTCATTTTGTATTTAGAAAAAGAGGAAATATTTAACAATTCAATTACAACTGAAATTGTTGAAGTTGGTGTATTTTATAATGCTGAAGATTATCATCAAGATTATTATAATTTGAATAAAGAACAGCCTTATTGCCAATATATAATCAACCCTAAATTGAAAAAGTTAAAAGCAAACTATATCCATAAATTAAAGAAACAAACTAATTAAAATGGCTAACAAAAAATTTGAAGAATATAACATTCAGGTCACAGATGATGTTAAAAACAGATACAAAAATATCATTATAGATCTAGGTGAAGATATTTCACGTGATGGTTTGGAAAAAACGCCAGAAAGAGCGGCCAAAGCAATGCAATTTTTAACGCAAGGCTATCATCAGGATCCAGTTGAAATTCTTAAAAGTGCCATGTTTAAAGAGTCATACAATGAAATGGTAATTGTAAAAGATATTGAGTTGTATTCACTTTGCGAACATCACATTCTGCCATTTTTTGGAAAAGCTCATATAGCTTATATTCCTAATGGATATATTGTAGGTTTGAGCAAGCTTCCAAGAATTGTTGATGTGTTTGCAAGACGTTTGCAAGTGCAAGAACGCTTAACAGAGCAAATTTTAGATTGTATTAACGATACATTAAAACCACAAGGTGTAGCAGTTGTTATTGAAGCTGCACATATGTGTATGATGATGAGAGGCGTTCAAAAACAAAATTCTGTAACAACCACATCTGGATTTAGAGGTCAGTTTGAAAAAATTGAAACCAGAAACGAATTTTTAAAATTAATAGGAAAATAGCTTTGGTATATTTCTTGTTATTTTTTGATGGTTAAATTTTAACTGATTGTCCGTAATAAATCATATTACTGTCACCTCGAGCGCAGTCGAGAGGTTATCGTGCTTAATAAATTAACAATGAGGTCTCGACTGCGCTCGACCTGACATGGAAAGCCTTATTGTGACAGATTAAGGACATTCAAAAATTTTTAAAATGAATAAATACAAAAAGTTACTATTAAGTATTTTATTTGATGCCATTGGATATGTGTCCTATTTAATACCTGGAATAGGTGAGTTGTCTGATATTATTTGGGCACCACTATCTGCTTGGATAATGACTAAATTATATAAAGGGACTTCCGGAAAGGTTGCTGCTGTAATAAATTTTGCAGAAGAAGCATTACCAGGATTTGATTTTATTCCAACGTTTACACTAATGTGGATTTACAGCAATATTTTTAAAGGAAAAAGCAAGTAAAAAAATCACCCATAAATTTAAAACTTATGGGTGATTTTTACTTTACAGATTATACGTTAAGCCTATACTAATATTTCTTCCCATATTAAAAATATTATCGGTTTTTAATCTTGATAAATGATTGATATAGGTTTTATCTGTTAAGTTATTTCCAGAAATACTTATGGTTAAGTCGTTTTTCAAAAACTCTACTGTGCCGCCAAAACCTGCACTTAACAAGTTGTAACTTGGGGTATTAGTTTCGAAAGTGCTAACATTATTTTGACTGAAAGTAGATTTGAATTTTATAAAGGCATATCCTTTTGTAATTAATTTGCCATCAAATTCTGCTCTTAACGTGTTGCTTAAAGAATTAGCAGGAATTAAAGGTAAATAATCATTGTTTGAAAGTTTTCCAGTTACTGTTTCAAAACTAGATTCAAAGTGTAACCAATCTAACGGATGCGGATGAAAATGCAATCCAAATTCACCACCATATAATTTGGCGTCATTTTGCAGGTAAACAAAAACAGGGCTACTATCAATAATATCTCCGTTTGGAGAAAGAAATATGTAGT
Organism: Gaetbulibacter sp. M235; assembly: GCF_043876835.1. Classification (NCBI taxonomy): domain Bacteria; kingdom Pseudomonadati; phylum Bacteroidota; class Flavobacteriia; order Flavobacteriales; family Flavobacteriaceae; genus Gaetbulibacter; species Gaetbulibacter sp. M235. The sequence goes on along the minus strand of NZ_JBAWJZ010000007.1, from coordinate 169,262 downwards.
TGTTTACTTTATTGTAAAAGGCATTTACAAAAAAATCAATATGTTCGTTTTTGTATTCTAAAGCTAAATCGGTTTGAATATTTTGTTCATTTTGTAAATTGATATTTCCTTTTTCATAACGATTTGTTCCTTCATGAATACCATCAGAAGTGAGTTCGGCTAAGTTTGGAGCTCTAAAACCAGTTGCCAAATTTAAACGTGCCGTAATATTGTTTAATACATCAAGTTTGATTCCTGCAGCACCATTAAAACTGTTGAAGTTTTTATTGATTCCAGAATCAATATTAATCATTCTGTTATCATAGCGTGCTCCAATTTGAATACCAATATCATTGAAGTGAATGTGGGTAACAGCCAAAACGCCAATATCATTAGTTGTTGCATCAGGTATTAATTCTTCAGGGCCATAATTGGTATTTACTTGATTCATTCCTTGTACACCAATAATGGTTTCAAAATCACCAAATTTTGGCATATTGTATTTTACATCATAGTTAAACGTTTTTAATTTTAATTGTAATTCAGGTTTCAAATCTTCGCCATTAAGAGTTTCTTCTGCAAATTCCTTTCTGTTATTATACAGATATCCTAAATTGATGTCTAGACTTGAGTTGTTAAAAAACAAATTGGATTTTGAACTAAATACGTGATTGGTTATTTCCTGAAAAGGAATTAAAGGCGTTTTATTTTTCGATTGCTCACCTAAACCTTCTGGAATTCCTAGTTTTGAATTATTGACGTTATATCTGAATTCTGTTTTAAAATTAGTAGATTGGTATCCAATACCGGTTTTAAAATCCTGTTCTCTAAAACGAGTGTTTGTTACACGATAATCTTTTGTTTTATAATCAGAATGTTCAGCAAGGCTTCCTCTAAATAAAAATTTAAATTTATCACCAGAAGTTTTAACACCTGCACCAGTATTATACCCTAAAGTATTACTGAAATAGTTTCCACTAACATCTCCTTTAGTTGTATTTGATGGTGCAAATTTTTCAGGATTTAGGTATAAAACTCCTCCTAAGGCATCACTTCCATAAAGCAAGGAAGCCGGACCTTTGATAACTTCAACGCTTTCAATGCCACTATCACTAATACCAAGACCATGTTCATCACCAAATTGTTGATTTTCTAATCGTACACCTTGTGTATAAACCAAAACCCTGTTGGAGCTCAAACCTCTGATCACAGGCTTTCCGATACTCAATCCTGTAGAAACACTTTCTACACCGGCAATGTTTGTAATGCCGTCAGCCAATGTGACTGAACCATTCGCTTTTAAATCAGAAACTTTTTTTTGTTCAACTTTCATAACGTTTTCGCTTTGCAATTTGTGAAAAGGAGTTGATATGATCACATCTTCCATTTCAATAGCAGATGGTATTAAATTGATGTTTAAAGGTTCTTTATTTGGGATGTTAATATTTAATGATTGTGTTTCATAACCAATCATTGAAAACAGAATTTTATAAGTTCCAGAAGGTAATCCGGTAATTTTGAAGATTCCTTTTTCCTTAGTAACACTTCCTTTTTCAAGACTTGGAAAATAAACATTTACAAAGTTTAATCCTTCTTTTGTATCGTTATCAATTACAGTGCCTTCTAATGTGTTTTGTGAATATATAAATGTAGTTGCCAGTAGCAACATAATAGTTATTATTTGTTTCATGTACGTGTTTTTTGTTGCAACAATGTCACTCTTATGAAGTGTTATTAATAATTGTTGTAACATGTTTATTAATTTATTTCTTTTTGAAATCTGAATTAATTTCAGTTAATATGAAAGATTTTAAACTAATGATGGTGGTCCACGAAGTGAAAAATGAAGTTGTTGGTAACTACTTAAAAAGAAGTATTGAGATACTATTTTTAAATGTTGTTGTTTGGGTTGAAAAACGTTGAAAAGAAAATGACTTACTAAAATTTTTTGGGTTAATTTAAAATCATAAAATTTACAATTAAGGTCTACTTTATGCAAATGCGTGCTTTTTTCTCCAAAACAAACTTCATGTTTATAATGATTGAAAGCATGTGTAAATTTTACAGTAGTAGGAATAAGTATGGCGCAAGCTAACGTAAGAGCAAGAATTTTATAAAGTATATGTTCTCTAAAAAAGCGCATTAATCTTTAAAACGTTTAAAGCCAAGTTTAATAAGCATCCTTTTTTCGAAATTCCAGAAAAATTTAAACTGCCCAAAAACCCAACCAATAGTTACAAGTAATATTTGATAAAAAATAAAGCCAATAATAATATATAAAACCCAATAAACAACAGGGTTTAAGTTTTCTTTAGTAATTCCAATAATTTTAATAATAGGTCTGGAAATATAAATTGAAGATGTTCCGGTAATTGCAAAAACTAAAAAGATGGATATCATTTCCCATTTAAATTTTACTTTCCATTTGTTTTCTAGTTTTTTAATGAGGAATAAGGCAAACTTTAAAAGCACGAAATAGAAAATAATACTTAAAATTAAATGAAAGGAAATATGAGCATCTTTAAGAAATACTTTTGATAATTTAAACGAAGAATATAATAAAACAGCAATACCTAAAAAAGGAAAAATTAGTTGCCAATTATTAGAAATATTCCAACGTTCTTTAAAAATTTTCACATCATTAATTTAGTTGCAAAATTATTAAAATTAAATTCTTGGAACAAATGGACCTAATTGTTGCTTGTGTTTTAATTGAAAATATATAAAATAATTATATAGCTTATAATTAACATCATAACCATAATCTATTCCTTGGTTGTAGTCAATTTGCATTTCATAAAGATTAGGATTAAATCGTTGAGGTTGTAATACTCTGCTATTCCATTCGGTTACATAGATATAATTTTTGTTTTCTAAATATGTTTGAGAATAGAAGCCTTCAGGTTTTGCAGTGCTAGCTAACCAAGAATCAAATCCTGGTTCGATAATGATTATTTCATATTCTAACGATTCGTTAGCAATTCTAATGGTATCATTTGCTGTTGCTTGATGCAGTTCTTTACTAGTAGAATTCGAAATTTTAGAAGTATTGCAACTTGCAAAACAGACGAGAATTATAAGGATATATAGAAAGACTTTCATAATGTCTTATTTTAGCATGAATTTACAAAAAAAGAATTATTTAAAGAGTTGTTTATAACTTTTTAACAAAAAAAATGTGTCAGCCAATTAAGACTAACACATATATAAATTAGTTGAACTGAAATTATTTTCCCCCAAACAGACCGCCTAGCAAACCGCCAAGGCCACCTTTCTTTTTAGAACCACCTAAAACCATACCGGCAACATCATCAATAACACTGCCATCACCATCAGCATCAAGAATTGATTCTAAAAAACTTTGCTCATTTTTAGCCGAGCTTCCACCAAGTAAACCACCTAGCATTCCTTCAAGGCCACTAGCGCTATTTACATTTTGTTTTTTTGCTTGATTACCCAAAACTCCCATTAAAATTGGTGCTGCTACTTTTAATATTTGAGCAACAGAACCAGCATCAATACCTGATTTTTGACTTAAAGCCATTTCAACATGTTGTTGTTTGCCTCCTAATACGTGACCTAATATTTTTCCGCCATCTTCTAAAACACTTGAATCAACGCCGCCTTCAAATAAACTACCAAGATTATCTAAAACGCTCCCGTTGTGTTTGCTTCCTATGGCACCTAATAAGCCTTCAGCACCTTGAGGTGTAGCAGCATTTTTTTTCATGGCTGCCATTAACACTGGTAATGCCATTGTTAATACATCCTGTGTTTTATTTTGTGATTGATTGGTTTGATTAGAAACACCACTTACTATTGTTTTTCCTAAATCGCTGTTTAACAAGTCTAAAATTCCTGACATATTTTTTGTTTTAATTTATTTGTTGATTTTTTCGACTTTCAATGTACAAAAAAAGTCCTAACAATTATATGTTAGGACTCAATGTTATCTATTTGGTCACAATCTAGTTAACCAAGAATACTTATAATTTGTTCGGCTAATTCAGTTCCAATTCTGTCTTGAGCTTCATTGGTTGCTGCTCCAGTATGAGGAGTTAATGATAATCCAGAATTCATCAATAATTGAATTTCTGGTTTAGGTTCTTTTTCAAAAACATCTAAAGCAGCGCCAGCTACTTTTCCACTCATAATTGCTTCAACTAAAGCGGCTTCATCAACTACACCGCCACGAGCAGCATTTGCGATAAAAACGCCATCTTTCATGATGTCAAACTCAGATTTACCAATAACGTATTCTTTTTGGGCAGGTACATGTAAAGTGATAAAATCAGCTTGTTTTAAAACTTCTTCCTTAGAAATGGTTTTGATATCAAAATTTACTTTTTGACCATCAAAAAAATCAAGTTCTAAATTAACTTTTTCTATAAATGGATCAAACGCAATTACTTTCATTCCGGCACCTAAAGCAACTTTAGCTGTAGCTTGACCAATACGACCAAAGCCTAGAACACCTAATGTTTTTCCTTTTAGTTCAACACCTTTAGCATATGCTTTTTTTAATTTGCCAAAACTAGTGTCTCCTTCTAGAGGCATATCGCGGTTAGAATTATGTAAAAAACGAGCTAATCCGTAAAAATGTGCAAAAACCAATTCGGCAACCGAATGGGAAGAAGAAGCTGGTGTATTGATAACATGGATGCCTTTGCTTTTCGCATAATCTACATCAATATTATCCATACCAACACCACCACGACCAATTATTTTTATTCCTGGGCAGGCATCGATTAAATCTTTGCGAACTGTTGTAGCACTACGAACTAATATAACACTAATGCCTTTTTCGTTTATGTAATTTATTAATTGTTCTTGAGCTACAGTGGTTGTAATAACTTCATATCCGCCTTTTTCAAGAGCTTCTTTTCCGGTTTTTGAAATACCGTCGTTTGCTAATACTTTCATTTTCCTATCCCTAACCCTTTCCAAAGGAAAGGGGATTTATTGGGTTGTTTTTAGTTAATAATTAATTTTTTATATTCGGTCTTCCTTCCCTTTGGGAAGGATTGAGGATGGGATTATGCTTTACTTTCTAGTTCGCTCATTACTTCTACAAGAGTTTTGACACTATCAATAGGAAGTGCATTGTACATAGATGCCCTGTAGCCTCCAACACTTCTGTGACCATTTAATCCACTAATTCCAGCTTCTTTTAACATGGTTTCAAAAGTTTCTTTTAAATTTTCATTTTGAAGGGTGAACGTCGCATTCATATTTGATCTGTCTTCTTTTGTAGCGAAACCATTAAATAATGGATTTAAGTCTATTTCAGAATACATAACCCTTGCTTTTTTCTCATTCATTTCTTCAACCTTAGCAATACCACCCAAATTTTTAATCCATTCCAAAGTCAACATTGAAGTATAAACAGCAAAAACTGGAGGTGTGTTGTACATACTACCATTGCTTATGTGCAATTTATAATCCATGATTGAAGGAATTTTGCGAGATACTTTTCCTAAAATATCTTCTTTAACAACGACAAGGGTTGTTCCTGCTGGACCCATATTTTTTTGAGCACCTGCATATATTAAATCAAATTTTGAAAAATCTAAAACACGAGAAAAGATATCACTACTCATATCGCAAACCATAGGTATTGGTGAGTTTGGAAATGATTTCATCTGTGTTCCAAAAATGGTATTGTTAGAAGTGCAATGAAAATAATCGTAATCTTCTGGAATATCATATCCTTTTGGAATATAATTGAAGTTTGCACTTTTTGATGATGCTACTTCGTATATATCGTCTAAAATTTGAGCTTCTTTAATAGCTTTTTGGCTCCAAGTACCAGTATTTAAATAACCAGCTCTTTTTTCTAAAAGGTTCATGGCAACCATTAAAAACTGAGTGCTTGCGCCTCCTTGTAAAAACAATGCTTTATAACCTTTACCTTCTAATCCTAAAAGTTCTAAAACCAAGGATCTGGCTTTTTCCATAACATCAACAAAAGGCTTGCTTCTGTGAGATATTTCTAATAAAGATAAGCCTTCGTTATTGAAATCAATTACAGCATGAGATGCTTTTAATAAAACTTCTTGAGGTAAAATACTTGGTCCTGCACTAAAGTTATGTTTTTTCATTTTTTTAAAAAATTTAGAGATACAAAGTTGCTAATTAATTGATTATTTTGTGTTATAAAATCCATAATTTTTTCGTCAAATTGCTAACAAAAATTCAATAGAATCCACATCATCCGCATAATCCCAAAGTTGTGGTTTTTGAGTGTTACCAAAAGCAATTTCGTTTTGAACAAAACCTTTTGAAACAATGCATTGAATTGACTCTTTTTGTTGTTCTAATTTTTGTTTTAATTCTGTTGGATTTTCATAAAATTCATAGAAAACGGTAGCGATTGGAGAAACAGCACTTGTGTCTTCTTTTATCATTAAAAAGCCATTTTCAAGCATATCAAATTCACTCATTATATACACCGCTTTATTGTAGTCGTAATTATTGGCATATTTTGCTTTTTCAATAATAGGGTGCCAATGGTACATGGCTTGAAAAAACAAATCGAAATTATAATCTTTAGGCACATAAAGTTTTGATACATTTCTGCAACCTAAACCATAATACCTAAAAATATCTTCTGAAAGAGCTTGCATGTCTTCTAACGTTTCTTGCCCGTTTAAAACTGCTATGGAATTTCGGTTATTTCTTATAATGGAAGGTTTGTGTTTAAAATAATATTCAAAGTAACGCGCTGTATTATTGCTGCCAGTGGCAATAACTGCATCAAATTGTTCTAGTTTATCTTCTGTAAAAGTAATTGCTCCTTTAAATCCTGGTTCTACAAATTCAAGATATTTAGCTAAATAGGGAAGTAGGTATTTATCGTTTGACGATTGTTTTACCAATGCATGATGACCACTTATTAAAACCGATAAAAAATCATGAAAACCAACCAATGGAATGTTTCCAGCCATGATTATAGCTACCAATTTTGGTTCTTTGTTGGTGATATTATATGGTGATAACCATTTGTGTAATTTTTTAAAAGTTAAAGAATCAGCCCAACCATTAATGGCAAATGCCATGTTTTCTTTAGAAAACCATCCATTGTTTTCTTCAGCTAATTTTAATTGGTGTTTAAATCCTTCAAAAAACAAATCATTATATTCAATTGTCTCTTTTTTTTGAATTCTTTCGTTAGAAAATTGACTTAAAAAGTCTCCTAATTTTACAAAAGCGTTAATTCTTTGTTGTAAATGCATTCTCTATTTGGTTATGAATGGTTTTGGTTTTATTTTAGCCATTGCAAATTTAGAAAGAAAAAATACTATGGCAATTATAATAACAGACGAATGTATAAATTGTGGAGCTTGCGAACCAGAATGTCCAAACACTGCAATATATGAAGCCGCAGATGATTGGCGTTATAATGACGGAACCAGTTTAAAAGGAAAAGTGGTTTTAACTAATGGAAAGGAAGTAGATGCCGATGAGGCTCAAGAACCTGTTAGTGATGAGGTTTATTACATTGTTCCAGATAAATGTACTGAATGTAAAGGGTTTCATGATGAACCACAATGTGCTGCGGTTTGCCCAGTAGATTGTTGTGTGCCTGATGAGAATCATGTAGAAACAGAGGAACAGTTGTTGGCAAAACAGCGTTTTATGCATCCTGAAGAGTAATTTAACTTTAAAAATTATATTGAAATCCCAAGATTTAATCTTGGGATTTTTTGTTTATAATTGTTAATATCCCAACTTTTAATCTTGGGAGATATAGATTAACTTCGCATGTCAAGTTATAAAAAAATAGAATTGTTTTAAACCAACCTATGTAAAATAATCTCAAATTTATATTTATGATCATTAAAAAAACACCTAAGCTAATAGTTATTCTGTCCATCTTATTAATGATAGGTTGTTCGGGCCAAAAAGATCTTTTAGTCCGTTTTTCAAACCCTGAAATTGAGTATTGGGGAAGAGTAGATTCTACTGGAGTTGAAGGAGTCAATTTATATTGGTCTGGAACTTCAATAAAGATGAATTTTCAGGGAAAGTCCATTAAGGCCTTGTTGCAAGATGAAACCGGAGATAATTATTACAATGTTATTATTGATAATGATAGTGTGGTTCTTTTGAGGCCTGATACTACTAAAACATATTATCAATTGGCGTCACAATTACCCAAAGGGAAACATTCCGTTGAGATTTTTAAAAGGACCGAGTGGGATAGAGGCAAAACTACTTTTTATGGGTTTGAAATTGAAACCGATGCAAAATTATTACCAAAGCCGGCACCCAAAAAAAGAAGCATAGAATTTTACGGAAACTCCATAACGGCAGGTTATGCTGTTGAAGATTATTCAGGAAGAGACTCACCAGACAGTACCTATACCAATAACTATTTAAGTTATTCGGCAATTACTGCAAGGCACTATGATGCTAAATACCAATGTATCTGTAAAAGCGGCATTGGTATAACTATTAGCTGGTTTCCATTAATAATGCCAGACTTGTACGATAGATTGAATCCTGCAGATTCTACAAGTGCATGGGATTTTTCATTGTATAAACCCGATATTGTTGTCATTAATCTGTTTCAAAACGATTCATGGTTGGTCAATATGCCCGAAAGAGCCGAATTTAAAAAGAACTTTGGAACCAAAGCGCCCGATGATGGTTATTTGACACAAGCCTATCAACAATTTGTAGCCAATATAAGGAACCAATATCCCGAAGCAAATATTATATGTATGCTTGGAAATATGGATGCTACCAAAGAAGGTTCAAAATGGATTGACTACGTTAAAACGGCTGTGACTAATTTAAATGATAAGAAGATGTACACATGCATTGTGCCTTTTAAAGGAACTCCAGGACACCCTTCAATAAAAGAACAAGAAGCTTTGGCAAACAGCCTTATTCAATGTATTGATACTCATATAGATTGGTGATTTGTCAGTTCGAGTGATTTTCGATAGAAAATTGTATCGAGAACTATTTAAAAAACAACAACATTGGTTCTCGATACTAATTTTACTCATTTGCAATCGTAAAATTCACTCGAACTGACATGTGTAGTTTTATTGATTAAATACGCAATTTGAATGGCTTTTGTTTTGTTGATAAGTTTTAATAGGTCTTGTTTGTAGTGTATTGATTTTCTTATAAAGAAAAACTAACTTAGCTTACTTGTGCTGAACTTGTTTCAGTATCGTCCGACATAAAACATTTAAAACGACTTTATATCATATTGTTGGCAGTAAGCTAAAAAAAACAAGAATTAAAAACTAACCAAAATTTGAAATTATACAATAGTTTACCTAACATCATTGAAAGCGACATTAAAATGGAAAAGGCTAACTCAATGATTGATATTCATGAAGGTGAATATATTCTTTTACATAATAATATCAATATTAATGTCGTCGGTCGGATTTACTTTTATTGGTTTCCTAGTCCAAATGTTTATTTCTCAGGAATTTTAACGTCAAAAAATCTTGAAATAACGGAAATTATAGATTCATCAGAATCTTTTACTATAATAGTCAATGAACTTGAGTTTGGAGAAGGGCTAATAACAAATACTACTATAAGTAACAATGATGACTTAAAAATTAAAGGTATTTCACCTCACCAATCTGTATTGGGTGACAAAACAATTTCAGTAGAAAAAATCACTTTTTGTATACCTAACTTAAGAAACTTTTTTGGTGATTCAGTAAAAAAGATTTCTCAAAAAAGTAAATATAGCGGAAGAAATAGAATAAAACTCGAAAATGAAAAATACAATATTTTAATTGATAAATCAATAACCTATGGAACGCTAAGAGACGAATTAAAAGAAAACGGAGGTTATCACATTCTATACAATGGAGAAATAACAAGTAAGAAAAAAACAATAACATTCGAAGAATTAAATGATGTTTTTCATTGCTTAGATACATTTATGACTTTTCTAAATGGTAGCAGAGTTTGTGCTTTATTTGCAACTGGATATTTTGAGAATAAAGCGATTTGGACTAATTATAGTTATCATCATGTTGACATATTCAAATATTATCCTTCATGGCCACAAGATTTTTCAATTATTGGAATAGAAGATATCTGGGTAAAATTCAGTAATCTTTGGAAGGATAAAGAAAATAAAGATTTCTTAACATCTGTAGTTCATTGGTATGTTGAGGCTAATAAAAACTCAGGCTTTGTAGAAGGTGCCATTATTATTTAGCAAACAGCTTTAGAATTATTGTACAATTGGTGGGTAATCGAAAATAAAAAAATAATTTTAGGAAAAGACTCTGAAAATATAAATGCATCAAATAAAATCAGACTACTTTTATCTCAATTAAATATTGATTATTCTGTGCCTAAGGAATTCAAAAAATTACAAGAATTTGTTGATAGTGACAATCAAATACTTGATGCCTGTGAAGCTGTCGTTCAAATACGAAATGCAATAGTACATTCCCAAGAAGAAAAAAGAAAAAAACTTAGATCCATATCGTTATTTGCTAAGTATGAAGCGTTACAACTATGTACATGGTATATTGAAATAGCCTTATTGAGAATTTTAGGTTATTCTGATAAATATTATAATCGGATAAGTAAATCAGAAGAATTTATTCCTTGGTTTAAAAATATGGAGTAAAGCCTACTGCTAACACTGTATCCTATAATTGCTAGTGCAAGTTTACTTACGAAAATCCGCGAGGATTTTCTATTCGATTTGTATTTGCTAAAGTAGATGCTTAAACCACGCAACTAATCATACACAAACACGATAAGCGTCATTCTAAAATATATTCTAGAAACCACTTAATCCTCACCTTTAAACTCTTTCATTTCTTGTAAGGGTTCAAGAGTTTGGTCTTGTCCCCAAACTTTAGAGTCATATTTATTTAGCTTGAGATATGGTACTGTTTTTTCTTCTGTTTGCTGGTTGAAAATGCCTGAGGTTATCTTAATGCTTGAATTAAGTAATAATTCTTGTTTGGTAATTATATTGCCTTCAATGGTAAAGTCAAAACTGGTTTTGTTCTTTTCTGGGCTGTTCTCAATAAATTTTAAAGGTCTGCTTACATAAAAATAGCGCCCTTCTTCATATTTTATATATTGTGGCTGATATTTGTTTAACGTGTCTTTTTGGTAAATTACGGTTCCCTTTCTCATATTTTCAACATACTTAACGCCTAAAAGCAATTTTAAATTAAATTTTTCACCACGCTTACCATCGGCGAATTCAAAATCTACTTTGGTTATGGCATAGGTATCGTCTGTAATAAAAAGTTTGCCTGTGTATTTAGATTTAGAACGTTTAGGCTTGTAATTTATAATGTAAATAAGTTCATTGTTAAAATAGGAAACATCCACAAAACTATATTCATACAAATCGGCATCTAATATTTTTGAAAGCATAGAGTTTTCATAAAATTGAGAACGCATTAATAAGTTATTTGTTTGTCCGTTTAAATCTTTAACTTGATATTCATTTTTTTTAGGTTCATTTTTGTCGTCATCTTTTAACGATAAAGAATCTTCAATTTTAAATAAGCCAGTTTTAAGCTTATAGGTTAAAGTGGTATCTAAATATTTAAGAATAACATGCTGTGCTCTTTTTTGAACTTCTTCTATTGAAAGATTGTTTTTTTGGTCAATAAGTTCGGTGGCTTTATATACTTTTAATTTTGTTTTAGTGGAATCATTAACATACAAATCAGCTTTAAAATCTTTAAAATGTTTTGTTTTACTATTTATTACAGCTTTTGAAAGCGAGTCCATGCTTTTATTTGCAGACTCTAGGTTTTTCTTTTTAACATGAGATGCTTTTTCAATTTCAAAATCTAATCTATCAAAATCCATATAAGCTGTTTTTCTTGAAAAAATCTCGTGTTTATATAATTTTATCTCATAATTTTTAGAAAGATTTTGTCTAACTCTTGAAATAATAGAATCTGCATTTGGTTTTTTATTGCTAACATAAACAGTGTTAAGCTCATTGATTGATTCTTCTAGTCTAACAATAAAGTTTAGGTTTTTTATGTCTTTAATACTAAGGGTTTTGTTTTTATAACCTAAACAAGAAATGGTTATTACACTATTTTCGTTTTCCTCAATGATTGTAAAATAACCTTCTTCATTTGAAATGACTCCATTAAATTCTGCTGTTTTTATAGCTGCAAAAGGAATTGGGTTTTGTGTGTTTTTGTCTAATAACCTTGCTGTGATATTTTGGGAAATTCCAAAAAAACTGCTTAATAAAAATGAATAAACTACAATGAGATGTTTCATAATTGATGGTTTTCAATGAATTGACGAACAAAAGGCTATAATGTTACAAATATAAATTAATAGATAACATGTGCTTTTGCTTTAAATAAAAGAGGAATTAATTACATTTGCACTCGCAAAAAATCCCATCCTCAATCCTTCCCAAAGCGAAGGAAGCTAGATGGAAAGAAATATAAGTATAATTTAAAATTACCAAAAAATCCCCTTTCCTTAGGAAAGGGCTAGGGATAGGAATATGAAAGCAGGTATTGTAGGATTGCCAAATGTAGGAAAGTCAACTTTGTTTAACTGTTTGTCGAATGCAAAAGCGCAAAGTGCTAACTTTCCATTTTGTACCATCGAACCTAATATTGGTGTAGTAAATGTACCAGATAAACGCTTGGAAAAACTTGAAGAATTGGTAAAACCAGTTAGAGTTCAACCTGCTACTGTTGAAATAGTTGATATAGCCGGATTGGTAAAAGGAGCCAGTAAAGGAGAAGGATTAGGAAATCAGTTTTTAGCGAATATTAGGGAAACCGATGCTATTTTGCATGTGTTGCGTTGTTTTGATAATGATAATATTGTGCATGTTGATGGTAAAGTAAATCCTATTCGCGATAAAGAAACCATTGATATGGAATTGCAGTTAAAAGATTTAGAGACTGTTGACAAAAAACTTGAAAAAGTAAAGCGTGCTGCCAAAACCGGGAATAAAGATGCCCAAAAGGAAGAAGCTGTATTGCTGAAAATTAAATCAAATCTTGAGGCAGGTATTTCTGTAAGAGCCCTTGAATTTAGTGAAGATGATTACAATGATTATGTAAAACCATCACAATTCATTACAGATAAACCAGTGATGTATGTTTGTAATGTTGACGAAGCATCTGCTGTTTCTGGTAATGCGTATGTCGAGTTGGTAAAAGAAGCTGTAAAAGATGAAAATGCTGAGGTTTTGTTTTTAGCCGTTGGAACTGAAGCCGATATCAATGAATTAGATGATTATGAAGAACGCCAAATGTTTCTTCAGGATATAGGATTAAGCGAAGCAGGTTCAGCAAAATTAATTCGTTCAGCTTATAAATTATTAAAGCAACAAACCTACTTTACTGCTGGAGTTAAAGAAGTAAGAGCTTGGACTATTGATGTTGGGGCCACTGCACCACAAGCAGCAGGTGTTATTCATAGCGATTTTGAAAAAGGATTTATTAGAGCAGAAGTTATCGCCTATGATGATTTTGAATCTTATGGTAGCGAAGCTAAAGTAAAAGAAGCTGGAAAAATGCGTGTTGAAGGAAAAAATTACATAGTTAAAGATGGCGATGTGATGCATTTCTTGTTTAATGTGTAGTTATTAAAAAATCTTCTTTTTTTAGAATAAGAAGTTCGAAAAGTTAATATTCAGCCAATATGATTAATGACGAAATTCATCTGATGATAAAAAACATATAAATTTGACAGATGAAACCTACTAAGTCATTTATTTACGGAATCATTTTAGGGTTGATTGGCATTGTTCTGTTTTCTTCAAAAGCTGTCATGGTGAAAATGGCTTACCAATACAATATCGATGCGGTAAGTGTTTTGCTTTTTAGGATGCTGTTCTCTTTTCCATTTTATGTTGTTATTGCCATAGTCTATAGAAAGAAAAGTAATGAAGTTGTTATAGTAAAAAATGATTATTTATGGGTTGCTTTTTTTGGTATTGTAGGCTATTATCTGTCAAGTTATTTTGATTTCGTTGGGCTTATTTATATAAAAGCTAGTTTAGAACGTATTATCTTGTTTTTATATCCAACCATTGTTATTTTATTTAATAAGTTGTTTTTAAAGCAACAGATTTCAAAGGAGCAGATTTATGCTATTGTTTTAACGTATGTAGGCATTATCATTGCTTTTTGGAACGAAGTTGCTATATCTGGAAGTGATACGTATTTGGGTGGATTTTTCATCTTACTTTGTGCTATTACTTATGCGGCATATTTGTCTGGAAGCGGTTGGTTAATACCAAAATTTGGCGTCATGAAATTTACAGCTTATGTTATGATTGTCTCCTGTATTTGTGTATTTATTCATTATGGAATAACCAATAAAATCGATTTATTAAATTATCCTTGGCAAGTGTATTTTTTAGGGTTTTTAATTGCCATTTTTGCAACCGTAATTCCATCTTTTTTAGTTTCAACTTCCATTAAACTAATTAGTTCATCAAATTTTGCGGTAATTGCAGCGGTCGGACCAATTTCTACTATTATTTTGGCAGCGATTTTTTTAAATGAGCAACTAACTTTATTACAATTATTAGGCGCTTTTGCTGTTATAATAGGAATTTCATTAGTATCTTTAAACAAGAAAAAATAAGCACTTTTTTAAGTGGTTTTATTTAAAAAGGTATGTTCTCAACAACATTCACTTTTTATTGTTAATTACTTTGTGCGAAGGCAGTTTTATTTTATATTTTGATATATTATATTAGCGTCCTATCATTAAATTTCACTCAAATCTATGGCTGAACAATCCAATTATACCGAAGACAATATACGCTCACTAGACTGGAAAGAACATATTCGTATGCGTCCAGGAATGTATATTGGTAAATTGGGCGATGGTTCTTCTCCTGATGATGGTATTTATATACTTTTAAAAGAAGTCTTAGACAACTCAATAGACGAGTATGTCATGGGTTCAGGTAAAACCATTGATGTTTCTATTCAAGGCGCAAAAGTTACTGTTCGAGATTATGGTAGGGGAATTCCTTTAGGAAAAGTGGTAGATGTTGTTTCTAAGATGAATACTGGCGGAAAGTATGATTCAAAAGCGTTCAAGAAATCTGTGGGATTAAATGGAGTAGGTACTAAAGCCGTGAATGCCTTATCTTCCTTTTTTAGAGTAGAATCTACACGTGATAATAAATCGGCTTCTGCTGAATTTGAACAAGGAAATCTTATCAATCAAGATTTATTGGATGATACTACTAGAAGAAAAGGAACCAAAGTGTCTTTTATTCCAGATGAAGTCATTTTCAAAAATTATAAATATAGAAATGAGTATGTTATTAGAATGCTTAAAAACTATGTGTATTTAAACACGGGTTTAACTATCATTTTTAATGGCGAAAAATATTTCAGTGAAAATGGCTTAAAAGATTTGCTGTCTGAAAACATTTCAGAGTCTGATATGTTATATCCTATTATTCATTTAAAAGGGAGTGATATTGAAGTCGCTTTAACACATAGCAAAACACAATATAGTGAAGAGTACCATTCTTTTGTAAATGGTCAAAATACAACTCAAGGAGGAACGCATTTAGCCGCTTACAGAGAAGCCTTAGTAAAAACCATCAGAGAGTTTTATGGTAAAAATTATGAAGCTGCCGATGTTAGAAAATCTATAGTTTCTGCGGTTTCTATAAAAGTTATGGAACCAGTTTTTGAAAGCCAAACAAAAACAAAGTTAGGTTCAACAGACATGGGTGGTGATTTACCAACAGTTAGGACCTATATAAATGATTTCGTAAAAACTCATTTAGATAACTATTTACATAAAAATCCTGAAGCTGCAGAGAAAATTCAACGTAAAATCATGCAAGCAGAGCATGAACGTAAAGAGCTTTCAGGCATTAGAAAATTAGCAAAGGACCGCGCAAAAAAAGCCAGTTTGCATAATAAAAAGCTAAGAGATTGCAGAGTGCATTTTGGAGATATAAAAAACGAGCGTAATTTAGAATCTACTTTATTTATTACCGAGGGAGATTCTGCTTCTGGAAGTATTACTAAATCCCGCGATGTAAATACACAAGCCGTTTTTAGTTTAAAAGGGAAACCATTAAATTCTTATGGATTAAGCAAGAAAATTGTGTATGAAAACGAAGAGTTTAATCTACTTCAAGCCGCATTAAATATTGAAGAGTCCATTGAAGACTTACGTTATAATAATATTGTAATTGCAACAGATGCCGATGTTGATGGCATGCACATTCGATTATTGCTCATTACATTCTTTTTACAGTTTTTCCCTGAAATTATAAAAGAAGGACATTTGTATATTTTGCAAACGCCTTTGTTTAGAGTACGAAATAAAAAAGAAACTATTTATTGTTATTCTGACCAAGAACGAAGAGATGCTATTGAAAAATTAAAGCCAAAACCAGAAATTACCAGGTTTAAAGGTTTAGGGGAAATTTCTCCGGATGAATTTAGAAATTTTATCGGGGAAAGTATTCGATTAGATCCTATCATGTTAGATAAAGATTTGTCAATTGAAGAATTATTAGAATTTTATATGGGCAAAAACACACCTGATAGACAAGAGTTTATAATTAATAATTTAAAGGTTGAACTTGATATTATAGAAGAACGTTAATGAGAACAAACAACGGGAAAGTTAGAAATATTATTGTTTCAGTGTATTTTTTGCTTATTGTACTAGCTATTGTTTTAGCAACTGTATTTAGTGCTTTTAAAGATGTAAGCACCCATTTGTGGTTTACTTTTTTAATATTTTTGTTTGGGTTTATTGGTATTTTCTTTTTAGTTCACTGGATAGCCAAATTTTTTGAGTACGATAGCGATGGTGTTAAGGTTGTTGTTTTAAATAAGGGGTTGTTGCTTACAGATTATGTAAATTATCGCGAATATAAAGTAGAGTTTGAAAAAAACAGATTAGCAGGTTTTAAGTTCCGTAATTATATCGTTTATAAAAGTTTGGTCCTTAGCATTAAAAATAAATCTGGAAATATAAAACATGCCTATTTCAATGTAACGTTACTCGATAGAAGAAAACGAAAATATATTAAGCAGTCTTTAAGGAAAATGCTAAAAGAAAATATAAAAAATGAAAGAAATTTAAAGATTAACAAAAACTAAACTAAAATGCTGTATAATAAAAACAAAAAAAATGCGGTAAAAAGATCTTACGAATATTTGCACACTAACGATGCTACATCAAGGGTTAAAAAACGCCGTAAATCAGGAACAACAACACTTAGTAGCAGACCAAAAAAATAAAAGCCTTTAATGACAGAAGAAGAAAACGACGATTTGATAAATCCGCAAGGCGATACTAAAGAAACCATTACCAGAATTTCTGGAATGTATCAAGATTGGTTTTTAGACTATGCCTCGTATGTTATATTAGAACGTGCTGTACCCGCTATTGAAGATGGTTTTAAACCGGTTCAAAGGCGTATCATGCACTCTATGAAAGATTTAGACGATGGGCGTTATAATAAAGTAGCCAATATAGTTGGGCATACTATGCAATATCATCCACATGGAGATGCCAGTATTGCAGATGCAATGGTTCAAATTGGCCAGAAAGATTTATTAATTGATACACAAGGTAACTGGGGAAATATTTTAACAGGTGATAGTGCAGCCGCATCGCGTTATATTGAAGCACGTTTGTCAAAATTTGCACTTGATGTTGTTTACAATCCTAAAATTACAGAATGGCAGGCATCTTATGATGGACGTAGAAAAGAACCAGTTAATTTACCGGTTATGTTTCCGTTGCTATTGGCACAAGGCGGAGAAGGGATTGCAGTAGGGCTTTCAACTAAAATATTGCCACATAATTTTATTGAGTTAATTGATGCTTCTGTAAAACATTTAAAAGGAAAAGGCTTTACCATATTTCCTGATTTTCCAACAGCTGGAATTATTGATGTGAGTGATTATAAAGATGGTTTGCGCGGAGGAAGAATTCGTGTTAGAGCCAAAATATCGCAGTTGGATAAAAGTACATTGGTTATTACAGAAATACCTTTTGGAACCAATACAACATCACTCATCGATTCTATTTTGAAAGCCAATGAGAAAGGCAAAATAAAAATTAAAAAGATAGAAGACAATACAGCTGCCGATGTTGAAATTTTAGTGCATTTGCCTTCAGGAATTTCACCTGATAAAACCATTGATGCTTTGTATGCATTTACAAGTTGTGAAAGTTCCATTTCTCCTTTAGGATGTGTTATTGAAGACAATAAGCCTTTGTTTGTTGGTGTTACTGAGATGCTGAAGCGTTCAACAGATAACACGGTTCAACTTCTAAAAAGTGACCTTGAAATTAAATTGGATGAGTTTGAAGAACAATGGCATTTTGCATCATTAGAACGCATCTTTATTGAAAACAGAATTTATCATGATATTGAAGAAGAGGAAACCTGGGAAGGCGTTATTAATGCTATTGATAAAGGATTAAAACCACACATGCAACATTTAAAACGAGCCATAACCCAAGAAGATATTGAGCGTTTAACAGAAATAAGAATCAAGCGCATTTCAAAATTTGATATTGATAAAGCACAACAAAAAATTGAAGCTTTAGAAGACCAAATAGCGCAGGTTAAACATCATCTTGAAAATCTTATTGATTACGCTATTGCCTATTTTACTAGATTAAAAAAAGATTATGGTGCAGGTCGTGAACGTAAAACAGAAATACGAACTTTCGATGATGTAGATGCTACAAAAGTGGTGATTCGTAACACCAAGCTTTATGTAAATAAAGAAGAAGGTTTTGTTGGTACATCACTTAAAAAAGACGAATATGTTTGTGATTGCAGTGATATAGACGATATTATTGTGTTCACTAAAGATGGTAAGATGATTATCACCAAAGTTGATGCAAAAACCTTTGTTGGAAAAGATATTATTCATGTTGAGGTTTTTGATAAGAAAGATAATCGTACCATTTATAATTTAATTTACAGAGATGGAGCCAAAGGACCATCGTACATAAAACGTTTTGCAGTTACCAGTATTACCAGAGATAAGGAATACGATTTAACGAATGGAAGCAAAGGCTCAACTATATTATATTTTTCAGCAAATCCGAATGGTGAAGCTGAGGTTATTACCATTATTTTAAGACAAGTTGGAAGTATTAAAAAACTGAAATGGGATTTAGATTTTGCCGATATTTTAATAAAAGGAAGAAACTCCAAAGGGAATCTGGTTACCAAATATTCAATTAAAAAAATTGAACTCAAAGAGAAAGGTATTTCTACCTTAAAACCTAGAAAAATATGGTTTGATGATTCTGTTCAACGCTTAAATGTAGATGGAAGAGGTGAGTTAATAGGGGAGTTTAGAGGAGAAGACAGATTACTAATCATTACGCAGTCGGGTGCTATAAAAACCATTTTACCTGAACTTACTACACATTTTGAAGATGATATGATAGTGCTCGAAAAATGGCTTCCAAAAAAACCTATTTCAGCTGTTTATTATGATGGGGAAAAAGAGCGGTATTTTGTAAAGCGTTTCTTGATTGAAAATGAAAATAAAGAAGAGGTTTTTATTTCTGAACATCAAAAGTCACAATTAGAAATTGTGTCGACCGACTGGATTCCAAGAGTAGAAGTGGTTTTTGCTAAAGAACGCGGTAAAGATCAAAAAGATAGTGTAGAAGTAAACCTAGAAGATTTTATTGCCATAAAAGGCATTAAAGCACTTGGAAATCAGTTAACTGCTGATAAAGTTAAGCAAATAAATCTGCTAGAACCTTTACCATATGAAGCTCCAGAAGAGGTTCATGCCGATGAATTAGAGGTTGTTGATGAAGAAACGGTAGATTCAGAAAACAATGATGAAACACCTGTTACAAAAGATTTGAGTTTAGATGATTCAACAAATAATTCGAATGATTCAGATATTGATGATAAGGGGCAAATAACCTTGTTTTAGTTTTTAATCACTTAATCTTTTTTAGAATTTTTATCAATTCTAAAACTCAGAAATTCAACAAATAATGAGAAGGCTATGGCAAAATATAAATAGCCTTTTGGAATAGCACCAACCATATTTCCAAATAATTTAGTGTGCGATAAATGAGCGGCTTCAGTTATTAGCATAAAACCAATTAATATTAAAAAGGCTAACCCTAAAAGTTGCATACTTGGGTGCGCATCAATAAACTTTCTAATAGGATTTGCAAACCCTATCATGATTCCTATTGAAATAACCACAGCAATAATCATTAAAACTAAATTGTAATTATGATTTTCATGTAATCCATTAGTCATGCCTACAGCCGTTAAAATAGAATCTATGGAGAATATAAAATCAATAATTAAAATTTGAACAATAGCTTGTGATAAGGATTTTATTTTTTTTCCTTTCAATTCATTTTCATCTTGTTTTGGAGATTCTACTTTCTCATGAATTTCAGAAGTGCTTTTATAAATTAAAAACAAGCCTCCTCCAAACAAAATAATAGATTGCCAACTTATGGCAACATGAAACCAACTGGTTTCTATAGTATAAAATGGATCTTTTAAGCTAATCAAAAACGATACAAAAAACAGAAGAATAATCCGTTGAACCATAGCGAGTAATAATCCAATATTTGTGGCTTTACTACGTTGGTTCTCGGGTAATTTATTGGCAGCTATGGAGATAAATACAATATTGTCGATTCCTAAGATAATCTCTAAAAACGTTAAGGTAAGCAGAGCCATTATGGCGTCACTTGTAAATAAAAAGTCTAACATGAAAATCTTTAAGAAATTTTATCAAAAATAGTAAAAAATAGTAGTGCAGAATTTATTGTTGCTTAATTTTAGCGTTTAATTCTGAAATAATTTTTTCAATTGGGATTTCATAATCAAACCACAAAATTGGTTGGTCTTTTCTAAACCAGGTTAATTGTCTTTTTGCAAAACGGCGAGTATTTTTTTTTATTTCAGAAATTGCAAAATCTAGGGTCCAGTTACCATCAAAATAATTGAATAATTCTTTATAGCCAACGGTATTTAAAGCGTTTAACGCTTTATAAGGATATAAAGTTTTAGCTTCGTTTACCAAACCTTGTTGAATCATTAGGTCAACACGCATATTGATACGGTTATATATAATTTCTCTATCGGCTGTTAATCCAAGTGTGATTGTTTTAAAGTCTCTTTTGGCTTTATTTTTATTTAAAAAGGATGAATATGGTTTTCCAGTTCCAATACAAATTTCTAGAGCTCTTATAACTCTGTGAGGATTGTCAATGGCAATTGAATTATAACTTTGAATATCTAACGTTTCAAGTTGTTCTTGTAAGTAAGTGATGCCTTTTGTTTCAAAATCTTTATTTAATTGAACTCTAATGCTATCGTCAACTTTAGGAAAATCATCCAATCCATTTGTAATAGCGTCCACATAAAGGCCAGAGCCACCAACCATTACAACAACATCATGGGTTTTAAATAATGTATTAAGAGTTTGTATAGCATCTTCTTCAAAAGCACCAACATTATAATCATCTTGAATTGATTTATGATGAATGAAATGATGTTGAACTGCATTCAATTCTTCAGCAGAAGGTGCTGCTGTTCCAATAGTCATTTCTTTAAAAAACTGTCTTGAATCTGCTGAAAGTATTTCAGTTTTAAAATGTTGGGCAAGTTTAATACTCAAAGAAGTTTTGCCAATGGCTGTTGGTCCAACAATAGAGATAAGATATTTACTCATAGTTTAATTTATGACCGCAATTGTAACAAAACTCTGCATTGTCTTTATGGTTTTCTGCAGAACAGTTAGGACAAGATTGAGTATTAAGATGAACATCTATTTTTTTAGAATCTTCTTTGTTTTTACTTAAACTTGTATATTCAGCAGACACAATGCCCGTTGGAACAGCAATAATACCATAACCCAAAATCATAACCAAAGCAGCAATAAACTGCCCTAAAGGAGTTTGAGGTGCTATATCTCCAAATCCTACAGTTGTAAGCGTTACGATACACCAGTACACACTTTTTGGAATATTTGTAAATCCGTTTTCTTCACCTTCAATCATGTACATAATAGTTCCTAAAATGATGGCAACTATAACGACGGCAAATAAAAATACAGATATTTTAGCGCGACTTGCTTTTAAGGCGGATACTAAGTTGTTTGAAGCGCCTAAGTATCTGCCTAATTTTAATATTCTAAACACTCTTAAAAGACGTAAGGCTCTTAAAGCCACTAAAGCATGCGTTCCTGTAAATAAAATTGAAAGGTATTTTGGAATGGTTGATAACAAATCAATGATTCCATAAAAGCTTGTGATATAATTTAAAGGCTTTTTTACACTTATTATTCTAGCTATGTATTCAATAGTGAAGAGAATGGTAATAATCCATTCGCTAATATTTAAAACATCATGGTATTTAGAATCAATGCTTTTAACACTTTCAAGCATAACCATTACAATACTGGCTATAATTGTAATGAGTAAAACAATATCAAATAATTTCCCAGCTGGAGTATCAGCTTCATAAATAATTTCATGAAGTCTTACTTTCCAATGTCTTTTAGATGTATTACTCATGAATTAAAGATAAGAAAAGATTTAAAAACAACTCTTAGTCGTTAAGTTGAATAATTTTCAATCGCTTATTTCTTCTCATATAGCTTTGTATAATATGCTGTGTATCTCTATTATTTTCCATAGGAGTGATAAAAGATTTTAAGACATCTACATTATTTATTTGATAGTTTAAGTTGAAAAAACCAATGCCTTTAAAAACACCATTTTCAATATAGATAGCACTACGTTCATCAATATCACGACCTCTATCAATAATAACCATATTTTTATTTTTATAGCTGTTTTTATGTATGAATTCTTCAACACGTTTGTTATACTCTTCCGTTGGTTCTTTTCCAATACAAGCACCATTGCACTCTTTTATATCGTATTTAAAACAGCTCCTTTTTGTTTTGTATATATCTGTAAGTTTTTGACATAAATTGTAGTCTTCAATAGCTTTTAAAATAAAGCTTTTTGCACTATCTCTGTTGCTAAAGGTTGTAATTGGCTTTTTCCTGCCATCAACTTTATCAATTTTTAAATTGATATAATTATCCTCATCAACAAAACTATATAAGGCGTGAGTGAAAATAGTTCTTCTTAAAGCACGATTGAATATAGGTTTATTGCGTTTTATCTCTTCGCTTTCTTTTAGCAATGCTACCAACTCACTTCCTGTAGTTTCATACGTTACAGCTGTTGCCTGAATTTGAATTTTTTTTGATTTATGATTGGTATTGGTAAAATGCTGATTGATGCGTTTTTTAATATTATTGCTTTTTCCAATATAAATAATCTCACCATCTGCTTTATGAATGTAATAAACACCGGTTGCTGAAGGCATTTTTTCAATAATATCGATATGTCTGGGCTCTAATTGTAGTTTTGGACTTAGTCTAATAGATTCTTGAATGATTTTTTTTGTTGAATCTTTATCAAGCAACATTTTAAATAATTTCACTGTTGCCAAAGCATCACCATTAGCACGATGTCTGTCTGTTACAGGAATACCAAGTGATCGAACCAGTTTTCCTAAACTATATGATGCTTGATCAGGGATTAAATTTTTTGCCAATTCAACTGTACAAAGTGTTTCTCGATTAAAATCAAAACCTAAACGTCTAAATTCTGTTACTAAAATACGGTAATCAAATTGTGCATTGTGGGCTACTAAAATGCAATCATCTGTAATTTCAACAATACGTTTTGCAACTTCATAAAACTTAGGGGCATTACGTAACATGCTGCTATTGATCCCTGTAAGATTTACAACAAAAGGCTGTATTTCTCGCTCAGGATTTATAAGACTTATAAATTGATCGACAACCTGGTGACCATCATATTTATAGATTGCAATTTCTGTAATGCCTTCTTCATTATATTTGCCTCCAGTGGTTTCTATGTCTAATATTGCGTACAAAAATTGATTAAGCTGAATTAAATTGAATAATCTCGTTCTCCAAATATACTACTTCCAACACGAATCATAGTACTGCCACACTCAATGGCAAGTTGATAATCACCACTCATTCCCATGGAAATAATTTCAGGTTTAAAGTTAAAGGATTCTAATGGTTTTAAAGTATTAAAGGTGTGCTTTAATAACTGAAATTCTTTTTTTATTTGATTTTCATCGTCAGTAAACGTTGCCATTCCCATGACTCCCATAATTCTAATATTTTTTAATTCTGAAAAGACTTCTGATTGTATTAAATCAGACGCATCATTAGGCTTCATTCCAAATTTTGAATCTTCTGAAGCTATTTTAATTTGAAGTAAACAATCAATGACTCTATCATGTTTTATGGCTTGTTTATTGATTTCTTCCAAGAGCTTTATGTCATCAACGCCATGAATTAATGACACAAAAGGCGCCATGTATTTCACTTTGTTCTTTTGAACATGGCCAATCATTTGCCATTCAATATCTTTTGGCATCGCTTCATGCTTATCAGCCATTTCCTGGATTTTATTTTCACCAAAAATGCGTTGACCAGCATTGTAAGCTTCCATCAAGTCAGATATAGGTTTTGTTTTTGAAACTGCTACAAGAGTTACATGTTTAGGTAATGAAGATTTTATATAATTAAGATTTTCTTTTATTGCCATAGTTTAAAATTCGTAAATAGTAACGCCACTTCTTAGTTTAGGCTCAATATAGGTACTTTTTGGTGGCATAGTTAAACCATCATTTGCTATGGCTTTCATTTCGTTTATTGTTATGGGAACCAAACCGAATCCAACCTTGAATTCACCGGAATCTATTTTGCTTTTTATATTCACTAAATCATTCTTCCCAAAAGAATAGTCAATTCTGGTGTCATTTCGTAAATCTGTAATGCCTAAAAGTGGTTCTAAAATAGTTTTGTATAAGATTTGTGTATCTAAAGCATCTAAAGAGGTGTGAAAGGAATAATTACTTTTTCTTAAGTATAACGAGTAAAATTCACCATCTAAATACATACAGAAGTGATGTTTTTTATTAGGTTTATATAACTCTTTTCCTCTGTTTTCAATACGAAACTTGGTGTCTAACCTTATTAAGAAAGCTTCTTTTGATAATCCATTCAAATCTTTTACTAACCTGTTAAACTCATGAATTTTTAGATGTGATTCTGGAATTAAATAACTCATAAAATAATTATAAGGTTCATTTCCGGTATGGTTTTTATTTTGAGTTTTTAAATCCTTTGATAATAAATAAGAAGATGCCGAACGATGATGTCCGTCAGCAATATAAATGGTTTCTATGGTTTCAAACTCTTTCTGAATAATCTTAACAGTTTCTTTATCATTCAGTAACCACAAATAATGAGTATCTCTGTAAGTAGTGGTGAATTCAAATTCGGCTCTGTCTTTTTGAATGTTTGATATAATGGTGTCAATAACGGTATTGTCTGGATAGGTAAGTAAAACGGGTTCAGCATTAAAGCCAACAACTTTCAAGTAATCTTTAAAAATATGTTCTCTGTATTCAATTGTGTCTTCGTGTTTTTTAATAATATCCATTTCATAATCTTCAGCACTTGTAGCTGCAATAATTCCTGAAAACGAATAACCTTCTCTGTTTACAATTTTGTAGACATAATAGCTTGGTTTTTTATCCTGAATAAAAACGGAATCTTCTTTAAATTCTAAATATCTGTTTTTTACCAGATTATATCGCTCTTTCCCTGAAATGGTTTTGTTATAACGATAACCCGGATTAACAACATGTAAAAATGAAAACGGATTGTAATCCAGTCGTGCTTCCAGTTCTGCTTGTGTGTAACTTTGGTAAGATCGTGATGCTACCAAACTTACTTTATCTCGTGTAGGACGAACTGCTTTAAATGGAATTACTTTTGCCATATATTTTTCTCGTCATTACGAGGAGTAAAACGACGTGGTAATCTTTTTTAAAGCAAATAGATTGCCACAACTTTTTTTAAAAGTTTCGCAATGACATTATTATTTTATTTTAAAAATTGTTTTGCAACTTTTTCAGCCTTTTTGCTTTCGGAATAATCGTAAAAACCTTCACCAGATTTTACGCCTAATTTACCGGCACGTACCATATTTACCAATAATGGGCAAGGAGCGTATTTAGGGTTTTTAAAACCTTCATACATTACGTTTAAAATAGACAAGCAAACGTCTAATCCAATAAAATCAGCTAACTGTAATGGACCCATTGGATGTACCATACCAAGTTTCATAACCGTATCAATTTCATAAACACCAGCAACACCATTATATAATGTTTCAATAGATTCATTAAGCATTGGCATTAATATGCGATTGGCCACAAAACCCGGATAATCATTCACTTCTACAGGAATTTTTCCTAAGGTTTTTGATAAATCCATAATAATTTTTGTCACTTCGTCGCTGGTATTATAACCTCTGATGATTTCTACCAGTTTCATAATAGGAACCGGATTCATAAAATGCATACCAATAACATGGTCTGGTCTTGAAGTTACCGATGCAATTTGAGTGATTGAAATAGATGATGTGTTTGTAGCAAGAATAGTTCCTTCTGGACAAGCTTCATCTAACTGTTTGAAAATTTTCAGTTTTAAATCAATATTTTCGGTAGCTGCTTCTACAACCAAACTAGCATATTCAACACCTTCTGTAATATTTGTAAAGGTCGAAATATTTGAAAGCGTTTCTTCTTTTTGAGCTTCAGTAATGGTTTCTTTGCTAACCATTCTGTTCAAATTATTGGTAATGGTTTCAATGCCTTTTTTTAAGGCAATTTCACTTACATCAATAAGTTGAACTCTAAATCCGCTTTGTGCAAATGCATGCGCAATGCCATTTCCCATGGTTCCTGCACCAATTACTGCAACATTTTTCATTATGAAAATTTTATTTAAAACAATTTATTATTTGAGTTGCAACACGCAATGCTTCGGTACCATCGTGAAGTGTTACAATAGGCTTTGTGTTATTATTTATAGCATCTGCAAAAGTTTCCAATTCATCTAAAATGGCATTGTTGCCTGCTATGTCCGGATTGTCAAAATAGATTTGTTTTTTAACACCTTCTGCATTTTGAAGTATCATATCGAAATCTCCAGGGATTTCAGGAGCATCCTTCATTTTAACGACTTCACATTTTTTCTCTAAAAAGTCAACTGATATATAGGCGTCTTTTTGGAAGAAACGTGTTTTGCGCATGTTTTTTAATGAAATTCTGCTAGCTGTTAAATTGGCAACACAACCATTTTCAAATTCAATACGTGCATTGGCAATATCGGGTGTGTCACTTATAACTGAAACACCGCTTGCCGAAATGTGTTTAACTTTTGATTTAACGACACTTAAAATAATATCGATATCATGAATCATTAAATCTAAAACTACTGGAACATCTGTGCCACGAGGATTAAATTCGGCCAATCTATGGGTTTCAATAAACATAGGTTCATGAATATCATTTTTAACAGCAGTGAAGGCAGGATTAAAACGTTCAACATGTCCTACTTGTCCTTTAACATGATTTTCTGCTAAAATGGATCTAATATGTTCAGCTTCTTCAACGGTATTGGTTATAGGTTTTTCAATAAATATATGTTTCCCTTTTGATATAGCTTGAATCGCGCAATCATAATGAGAAAGTGTGGGAGTAACAATATCTACCACATCAACAGCATTTATTAAATCTTCAACGGAATGGAATAATTTGTATCCAAATTCTGCTTCCACTTTTTTACCGTTTTCAGTATCAGGATCATAAAATCCTACGAGGTTATATTTTTCAGATTGATTGAGAAGTCTTAAATGTATTTTCCCAAGGTGACCAGCACCTAGAACACCAGCTTTTAGCATTTTTATTTAGGTTTTCAACAAAAATAACATATTTAACGCTTGAAATTCATAATAATCTTCTAAAATTTTATCTATTAATTGTGAAAAATTAATCTTAAATAAATTGTTTTTAGCTAAAATGTTTAACTAATTTTAGACTTGAAAAGAAGACGAAAATTGAAAGACTCATTTAAGCATAAAGGATTAAGACAACAACTGGTTAATGTTTTAAAAACCAAAGGAATAAAGGATGTAAATGTTTTAAAAGCCATTGGCAATGTTCCTCGACATTTGTTTATGGATTCGAGTTTTTTAGACCATGCGTATCAAGATAAAGCATTTCCTATTGCTGCAGACCAAACCATATCACAACCTTATACAGTAGCCTTTCAAACAGAACTATTGGAAGTTAAAAAGGAAGATAAGATTCTTGAAATAGGTACAGGAAGTGGCTACCAAACAGCTGTTTTGTGTGAATTAGGGGCAAAAGTTTTTAGTGTTGAACGTCAATTGGAGTTGTTTAAAAAAACCAGTATATTTTTACCTAAACTTGGGTATCGTGCCAAAAAACTTATTTTTGGTGATGGCTATAAAGGCTTAGAAGAAGAAGCTCCTTTTGATAGTATTATTGTAACGGCTGGTGCACCTTTTGTCCCCAAGCCTTTATTGAATCAATTAAAAATAGGAGGAAGGTTGGTAATTCCTGTTGGTGAAAATGTTCAGGTTATGACCTTATACATTAGAAAGGATACTAAAGAATTTGAGCAGCATGAATTTGGAGAATTTCGTTTTGTGCCTTTATTGGAAGATAAGAATTAAAGGAAATTAATCCCAGACAAATTTCCAGCTACCATCTTGTTGTCGTTTCCAAACGGTATGGAAAACACCTTTGTTCTCTAAATCATTTCCTAAAGAATCTTTATACTTAAAAGTGTAAGAGCCATAAGTATAGCCTAAATCGCCAGAGGAAGAGACATCTACAAAGTCAGGTTTCCAAGAAAGCCCTTTGGTGTTGCTGTTTTTTAAATAGACTTTTATGTTGTCTTTGCCTTTAATGAGTTTATCGTTTCTTAAAAGGATTCCGTCATCCGCAACGAATGCCAAAAAAGCTACATTCATGCCTTCCTTTTCAGCAGTTTTGCAAAAATTCAGTTCAGCGTCAATAATTTCATTCTTCCAGCTTTCAATGGTTTCTTTATTAGGTTTTTGTTGACATGAAAAACCAAGAAGAATTAAAAAACTTAAGATGAAAAGATTCCTTTTCATGATTTAGTTTTTGTTTAAATATTTTTTTGGAATGGGGTTTTCCTTTGTTTCCTGAGTCCAGTAAATATTGATGATCCACCAGCGTTTGCCATCATTTAAAAGTTGGATGCTATTGATGCCTCTCATAAAAGGCTTTTCATCGGTTTCGCTTTTAAAGGATTCATAAGTGCTAAAAACACTGGTTATGTTTCCAAAAGTGTTTTCAGTTCTGTGGATTTCTTTTTCAAAAAAACCATTCTCAACCAACCAATCATTTGAACTTTCTATATAATCGTTTGGAGACATATAACGCACTTTATAAACACCTTCGTTATCTTTCCCCGATGGAATTAATTTGGCTCCTGGTTTAAACAAATATTTAAAAAACTCCCAGTTTCTTTCTACACCTTTTTCACCTGATATCACTTTATACAAAGCTTTTATCGTGCCATCAAGTGTTTTAACTTTCGAACTGTCTATAACCTGGGTTTTAAGAGAATCTTTTTCAGGTTTTACAACCTTTTCTTGAGCATTAATAGTTAAAGAAAAGGTTAGAATAAATACTATAGTTATTAGTTTATGCATGCTTTATAAGTTTAGGTTTTAAAAAAGAAACGCTTATTTATATATTTTTTTGATACGGTCAAGGTCGCGTTTGTTATCACGGTCTTTTAAGGTTTCACGCTTATCGTATAGTTTTTTTCCTTTTGCTAATGCAATATCCATTTTTGCGTATCCTTTTTCATTGATGAATAATTTTAAAGGTACAATGGTAAGCCCTGTGTTTTGAACTTCTTTCAGCAGTTTTTTAAGTTCTTTTTTATTTAAAAGCAGCTTTCTTTCTGCTTTTGGTTTATGGTTGTAATAGGTTCCGTAGATATATTCTTCTATGGTCATATTAATTACAAAAAGCTCGCCTTGCTCATTAAACTCACAAAAACTTTCAGCAATGGAAGCTTTACTACTTCTAATTGATTTTATTTCTGTTCCCGTTAATACAATACCAGCCGTATACTTATCTATTATTTCATATAGAAAGCGCGCTTTTTTGTTTTGTATGTTAATGTTCTTTTGCATAATGACAAAACTACATAATTTTAGTTTGTCTTTCTTTTCAAATTCACGGGTTTTTAATGTTTTAAATGGAAGTGGTTTATGATTTTATTAAAAACGTTTTTTATTGTGGTACCATAAAACATTTGTACTTTTGTGTTCAATTTTTATTAAACAAACATCAAAAATTATCTTATGAAGTCATACGATGTAGCCGTAATAGGTTCTGGTCCTGGAGGATATGTAGCAGCCATACGTTGTGCACAATTAGGAATGAAAACAGTCATTATTGAAAAATATGCAACACTTGGTGGTACTTGCTTAAACGTTGGTTGTATACCAAGTAAGGCACTTTTAGATTCTTCACATCATTATGAAGATGCTATTAAGCATTTTGAAGAACATGGTATTGAAATTCCTGGAGATGTTAAAGTGAATTTAAAGCAAATGATTGCCCGCAAACAAGCAGTTGTTGATCAGACTACAGGTGGCATTGATTTCTTAATGAAGAAAAACAATATTGATGTTTATCAAGGCTTGGGAAGCTTTAAAGATGCGACACATATTTCAATCAACGGAAATGAAACTTTAGAAATTGAAGCTAAAAATACCATTATAGCAACTGGTAGCAAACCATCTAGTTTGCCATTTATTTCTATAGATAAAGAAAGAGTTATCACGTCAACTGAAGCTTTAAAATTACCGGAAATACCAAAACATTTAATTGTTATTGGTGGAGGAGTTATTGGTTTAGAACTTGGTCAAGTATATAAACGTCTTGGAGCAGAAGTAACCGTTATTGAATTTATGGACAGAGTTATTCCAACAATGGATGGAGGCTTGTCTAAAGAATTGAATAAGGTATTGAAAAAGCAAAAATTCAATATAAATACGTCGCATAAAGTTAAGTCTGTTGAAAGAAAAGGTGATGAAGTGATTGTGAAAGCAGATAACAAAAAAGGTGAAGAAATTACATTTACAGGAGATTATTGCTTAGTGTCTGTAGGGCGTCGCCCATACACTGATGGTTTAAATGCAGAAGCAGCAGGCGTAAAAATTACAGAAAGAGGACAAATTGAAGTTAACGACCATTTACAAACATCTGCTAAAAATATATACGCTATTGGCGATGTGGTAAAAGGCGCTATGTTGGCCCATAAAGCTGAAGAAGAAGGTGTATTTGTTGCAGAAACTATTGCAGGACAAAAACCGCACATCGATTATAATTTAATTCCGGGTGTTGTTTATACTTGGCCAGAAGTTGCAAGTGTTGGTAAAACAGAGGAAGCTTTAAAAGAAGCTGGGGTTGAATACAAAACAGGGTCTTTTCCTATGCGTGCTTTAGGTAGAAGCAGAGCCAGTATGGATTTAGATGGGTTTGTAAAAATTCTTGCTGATAAAAAAACAGATGAAATTTTAGGAGTTCACATGATTGGTGCTCGTGCTGCGGACATGATTGCAGAAGCTGTCGTTGCTATGGAATTTAGAGCAAGTGCTGAAGATGTTTCAAGAATGTCCCATGCTCACCCAACATTTACAGAAGCTATTAAAGAAGCTGCTTTAGCAGCGACTGAAGATAGAGCATTACATATTTAAACAAATAGTTACAAAATTCATATTATAAAGAAGCAATCCTTTAGGATTGCTTTTTTTTGCATTTATGAAATAAGTAATTATTAATAATTTGATTTTTTTTATCAATTATTCAACTAACAGTCAGGTGTTTATAAAAATATTTTTTTATATTTAAGGTATTCGAACCTGAACTAATTAAAAGCACAGCCTTAAATCATATTAAGATTTATCTTATTCATGTTATGTTATTAACCAACAATAACTTGATATGAAAACAAAATTGCCAACCTTGATCCTTGCCCTTTTTAGTTTTGTCGCCTACTCTCAAACAACGTATGTTCCTGATAACAATTTTGAAGCTTATTTAGAAGCTAATGGAATGGGCGATGGCGTTGCGAATAATGATTACGTAACTACGGCTAATATTAGTAGCGTTACTAATTTAGACGTCCATTCAAATTTTATTTCTGATATGACTGGTATAGAAGATTTTGCTTCTTTACAAATACTGGACTGCAGTAGTAATAATCTTATTGCTTTAAACCTTCTTAATAACACAGCTTTAACAGAAATTAAATGCTTTAATAATAACATTGGAAACGGTGGAAATAATTTAATATTACCTAATAATAATATACTTACATATCTGAATTGTGGAGACAACAACTTAAGTGGTTTGAATGTAAGTGCATATCCTTTATTGGATTATTTGGCTTGCTATAATAATGCTAGCAATCTTGGTGCTTTGGATTTTTCGTTAAACCCCAATTTAAGAGAATTATATTGTCACAATTCAGGAGTGAGCTCATTAAATATATCCCAAAATGTATTATTGGAAAAATTATGGTGTTACGGAAATTCATTAACTAGTTTAAATATTACCCCACTTACAGCTTTAACAGAACTTATATGTTATACAAATGGATTGAATAATTTTACATATTCTAATAATACATCATTGATTTATCTTGATTGTGGCGATAATCCTATAGGTTCTTTAAATGCATCAATGTTTCCAAATATAGAAACTTTATACTGCTATTATGATAATTTGTCATCTTTGGATGTTTCCAGTAATAACTCTTTAATTTCACTTGATTGTGGCGGTAATACTTCAATTAATAGTTTGCCACTGCCAAATACTAAAACAAATCTTGTTAATTTATGGGCTTATGAAATGAATTTATCTACATTGAGCTATGATGAATATACACAACTTCAAAAACTGGATATTGGTATCAATAATTTCACAAGTGCCGATGTGAGTATGTTGCCTAATTTAACTCAGTTTTACTGTAACCAAAACCAGCTAACTTCACTAAACATAGCCAATGGAAACATTGATAATTTGGCATGGATGTGGGCACAAGATAATTCAACAGGACTATGTATTCAGGTAGATGATTTAGCAAAAGCAACTGCGAAATCAAGCCCAAACTGGCAAAGAGATTCTGGTAGTACTTTCTCCTTAAATTGTAGTTTGGGAACAGACGATTTTAACTTATCGAGTGTTTCAATCTATCCTAATCCGTTTAATGATAAATTCTATGTTAACGTTAAATTGGAAGCCAACTATACATTAACCAATATGCTTGGGCAAAAAGTAAATAGAGGTATTTTAAATACCGGAATCAACGAGTTAGCAACCAATACCCTAGTTAGTGGTCTTTATTTATTAAATATACAAACCACAGAAGGCTTTTCAACAAAAAAACTAATTAAGGAATAACTATTTTTTTAAAACAAATCGTTCAACACTTTTGCTAATCTGATGCCACCTTTTTGTAATTGAGAACGTACGGTTTCAAAATTATCATATGAGTAGCTGTAACGCAAATTGTCGTTGGGTTTCACATTGGCATACACGTGTCGTGTCAATTTGTGTGTGTCGTTTACCCAGTCAACAATGGTTCCTTCTTGAATGGCTTTAACTTGATCTTTGTTTAGCACATCGGCATTGTCTGCAAGTTCACTGTAACTCATATTGAAACTGTCAATCATTTCTCTATCCCAAACAGAGTGTAAATTTGAATCTTTATAAAACCATTGTAATTTAAAGTCATTACCACCTTTGTCTTCTACAAGGCCAACATGCATGGGCTGATGCAAATCGCCAATAAAATGGATTAATAATTTCAGATAAAAAGCCTTATCATCATCACTCGATGTGTCATCTTTTATAATTTTAATACAGGTATTGATACCACTTACCAAATCGCCATTAGTGTTTTTTTCAGACTCTTCATAGTTGGAATCTAAAGGCATATTAATAAAATGCCAGGTATAAAAAGCATCAAAACGTTTGTCTGATTTTATATCATCTCCAAAGGTTGAAACCAAGGCAAGCGATTTATTGTTAAGTAACTTTTCAATTTTTCTTTTGGTTTTTCTTTTTAAATATTGGTCAGCTATTTTACCAACTACTCTATGTCCAGTATTGCTCCAGTCGTCAGAAGCATAAGAATTAAACGAACATAAAAGCGAAATGGATAATACAATGGAAAATAAATGTTTCATTATTTATAAAGAGTTAATAAGATTAAAGTTCTATTTTTTTTACTGAATTTTTTTTGAGCAATAGCATAGGTAAAGCAACCCCAACAGTAAGTGAAATCAACACAAAAACCATGGTGAATCCATTGGTAAAAATAGCATCAATTAAGGCTATTCTCTTGCTGGCATCGCCTTCCATAAAAATAAAATTCATGACAGACAGTACGGTTTCGTATGCAAAATATCCTGGAATCATGGGGATAACCGGAGGGATAGAAAAAACAACAGGCGGTTGATGTATTTTATGTGCCATAGGAATAGAAATAATCCCTACAAAAAAAGCAGCTAAAAAACTACCAAGCACCACATGTACATGAAAGTGCATTAAACCAAATTTTATTAAACCTGCACAAAAACCTAATGCAAAAACGGTGAAAATGGCACTTCTTGGAATGTTGAATAAAATTCCAAACCCTAAGGCCGCAGCGCCCGACCAAAATGATACTTCCAGTAATTTTAATATAATGTCTGACATTTAATTTAATTGAAAAAGGTACATAGCTAAAAATAGTCCGATCGACATAGATAATACAATCATTAAACCAGTGGTAAATCTCACCATGCCATTTAAAATATTATTATCCATCAAATCTGTAAATGAATTTATTAACGGAACACCAGGAACTAAAAACAATATAGAAGTAGCCAAGGCCGTTTGCGGATGCTCGCCAATATTATAAAGAATTCCAATAGAAGCGGTTACTGACGCCAGAAAAGACCCCAAAAATATTCTGATGTAAAGATTGTACTTTAATTTATGGGTTTCCTGAAATATATAAAGCCCAATAAACGTACTCATAAAAGCCACAAACATATTTAAATAATCACCCTTAAAAATATTGCAAAACCCAGCGCCAGCTAAACTTACAGCAATAAGAACAACAATTCTTGGATATCTGTTAAGTTTTTTAATGCGTTCAATTTCATTGGAAATTTGTTCTAAGGTCCAGTTTTCACTTAAGGCATTCCAGCTTGCTTTACTAATGGCAGAAATAATTGAAAAGTTAATAATGTAAGGCGGAATGTTTTGAACCCTTGTACAGCTTAAATTGGTTTCCTCATCTGTTAAAGTCATAATAAATGTTTTATGACTTATCATACTGGAAGCTTTAACATTTAAAACAGAAGCAAATCTGTCAATGCTTAAGTTTACTCTGTTGGTATTAGCGCCCGAAACCATTAAAAGCGACGAAATCTCTAACAGTAAGTTAGCGGTTTGTATCAGTTTTGGAGAATCATTCATATTAAAATGAGATACATAAAAATCTGAACAAATTTAATGTTTTCAAATCTTTTTAAGGGAATAAATCAAGCTAATAATATGCAATTATTAATAAAGGTTTTTGAAAAAAGTGCAATTAAAATGTTAATTGAATTTATTATATGTATAATATTTGTTTTTTTAGGCTTTGGTAATTATTAAATAAGGTATTATGATGTTTAAAAAGTGTTTTTTTTATTAATAACACATTATAAATTTGTTTCGTTATTTATAGCTAAAAAGGTAGATTTGATAATTAAATGTAGATTTGATAATTAAATAATGTAAACACAAAATGAAATCTTACTTAGCCTTATTGCTTGTAACTTGTTTAATGGTTTCATGCAAACCAAAAGAAACAGATAAAAATGCCACCATTGAAACCTTAGAACAGTTTTCGGACCTGCAAACAATCATTGATAGCGAAGCCGATGGTGTTTTGGTTTTAAATTTCTGGTCAATCCACTGTCCGCCATGTATTAAGGAACTGCCTCATTTTAACACCTTGGAAACCGAGTACCAGAACAAGCATGTAAGAGTGTTGCTTATAAATCTTGATTTTATTAAAAAATTAGACCCAAGATTATATCCGTTCGTAAAAAAACAAGGTATTAAACAGGAGATTATGATTCTTAAAGACCAGAACTATACCAAATGGACCGAACATGTTGACCCCGACTGGTATGGAGCCTTACCGGCAACACTTATTATAAAAGGCGACAAACGTCATTTTAGGTTTGGCAGTTACGAACAGTATGCCGATTTAAAAAAAGATCTGGATGCGCTAATAAGCCAATAACAGGATGAAATTTTTTATAGCACTTTTTGGAGAGTAAAGAACCTCGTTTTTATAGTAGAAAGTTTTAAACCAGGTATAACTTACTAGAGTAGTAAGAAAATTTGATACTTCCAAAAAATGACACATATTGACACATATTGCTAGCTATTGACACACATTGACGCAACCGAGTAAAAACAAAGGGGTTTTGTTCGGGTTTTGTTCGAGTCTTGTTCAGCTACTGTTCGGGTGTATTTTTTAGATGGGGCTTTGCCCGAACAAAGGGTGGGTACATATAAAATAAAACCCAAATAACTCTTTAGATACTATAAAAATGTTTGCCTTTTGTAAGTATATATTTACTATATTAGCTTATAGATATAAGAACAAAAAAAATAATAGGGATAAGTTTATGTTAAAAAAGCATTGTTATCCATCCATTTTAGAATTGTATACGTTGTTCAATAACTCATACAACTAAGTTGTAGTGCATTTAAAAAAACCTATCTGAATGGATTTAAAACCTGGAAAATTGATTCTCTTCTTCGGACTTTTTTGTTTTGCAATTTCCTTGTTATTAATCTATGTTCTGTTTTTTGTGCTTAAGGAATATGAAAACGGCGGACTTTTGAGTGTTATTCTAATGTTTATTGCTTTTCTCTCAATCGGACTTTACCTGACCATACATTATTACAAGTATAGAATTATTATCGGAGATAAATCAATGATTATAAAAAACGAGATTGGGACAAAAAAAGAAATTTATTGGACTGACATTGACAAAGTGGATTACAATAAAACATTCAATATGATTGTTGTTTTGAGCAATAAAAAGAAAAAATGGATTAGCCCTATTTATGGACACTTCATTGATTTCGTCGACTCTGAAAAGTATTCAGAAAAACTTAAAAAAATGATTAAATAAAAACGCACTACAACACAGTATATAAAAAATTGCTAGTTTTATACTAAACCTATGTTAGTTGCTTTGTTTGCTAGCTTCTGATTTTCCTTCGGAAAATCCTTGCACACAAACACGCAACTTTCCATATACCAAACGTTGGCAATAATTTGCCCAAAAAACTGAAATTAAATATAAACAAAACTTGACTTAACTTATGAAATCAAAACTTTATTGGATTTTAACTTTATTTTTAGCTCTAAATTTAAACGCCCAAGAATCTAAATTTGACATTGAGGCTAATTTCCCAATCGCTATTGGAGATAATTTTTTGGGAGAAAACTATAACGGAATTATTGACTTGGGAATCAACTATAGATTTCTACAAAAAGAAGTGCTGAATTTAGGAGTGTCCGCGAATTTTGGATTCTTTAAAAACACTAAATCAGGTGCAACCGACCTGAATCAACTGTTTGACGTTAAAATTATTCCTATTCAACCTCGCTTATTTGCAGAGTTTAATATTCCGAATTTAGAAAAACTTCATCCTCAAATCGGAATTGGATATTCAATACTTATTTATAATGCAGAATGGGCGGACAATCGAGATGCTGAATTGCCTGCTGACATTGATGATAGCGAAAGTGGATTTAATTTTAATTTAGGAATTGCATATGATATATCTGAAAAATTCTTTTTACAAGCACAATATGATTTTGTAAAAATCGGAGTTGAAAATGGAGTTCCAGATATGAGTTACAATACGAATATTAATATTATGAAATTCGGAATTGGATATGGACTGTAAAAAACTACCTACAACAATGGCTATAAGTAATTGCTTGTTCTCGCCTACTCGGAAAATCCTCGCACGCAAACACGCAACTTTCCATATAAATATAAACGTTGCCACTAATACGAAAAATGATAATATTATTAGCTTTTATCTTAATAATTTTTACATCTGCTAAACCAATTCAACTTGACCTTGGATTACCCGAAATTCAAGCTGTTTGTAAGGTCACATTAAACGACGGAAAAACTATCGAAGGATTTATAACATTTGGAAGTGGAGGATATGAGTACAAATACAGACCAAACGGATTTTGTTTAGTTCACGACAATGGAACAAAACAATTAATTCTTTATGATTTTAAGTTTAATCTTTCAAATCCCGATAGTTATGCTTCCTATCGCAAGGGAACTGCGAAATTGTATTATGTCGAAAACATCAGTAAGAGATTTTACGAACAACCAAAAACTAAATATGACGAAGAAAAGAAAATATTAACTGTTACTAAAACTGACATTGAAAAATATAGGCTTTTAGAAGAAATGGTTATGTATAAAAACATTCCATTGGATCTATTTCTTGCCTATAAAGAAAATAATGAAAGTGAAAAAGTAAAAATAAAAATGAACGAAATAAAATCGATCGAATTATTAAAGAACCCCAGCAAAAGTTCACTCGATATAATTGAAAAAGCACGAATTAGACAAGCCAAATCTGAAAAAGAAGATGGCTATTGGGTAGATTATCAACCGCCCGCTTGGTATCACGAAATAATCAAAAATCAAGAAAGAATTGATTATTTGTCGCAATACTTTTAGCGGAGAAAGTACTGGTGGCAACACCGTGTAAAAATAATTGCTTGCTCTTGCCTACTCGGAAAATCCTCGCGGATTTTGCTTTCAGCCAGTTTGCGTTGCTCGTGTCTATTCGGTTTGTATTTGCTAAATTAGGTGCTTAAACACACCACTATTCTTATACAAATACGTTGGCAAACATTTGACAAAACACAAACTTATGAACTTAAAAAAAATAATTTTAGCATTTTCATTACTAATATCAATGAATTCCATTGCCCAAAATGAAATTAGAATTGGTGTTAAAGGAGGGGTGAATCTTTCAGGTTTACATACTCAATTTGGCACTACAACAAGTAATCAAGGATTAAATATTGGAGGAATATTTGAATTAGAATTGAACAATTCACTTTCATTGTATACTGAATTATTGTACAATAAAAAAGGAGGAGTTTTCTATCCTGAAAACACTAAATCATCAACAAATATTTCATTAGATACAGAACTCCACTATTTAGATATACCAATACAAGTAAAATTTTCATTCTTAAATAAATTGAGTATTGATTTTGGACCCCAAATAGGTTTTTTACTCAATAGTAAAGGAATAATAGGCAATTCAATTAGTGATAACGGGAAAGAAGTTAAATTCAGCAATACTAATTCAATAGAATTCGCATTGAATGGTGGTTTTAGTTATAAATTAAGTAATGCCTTAATTCTACAATCAAGATATTCATATGGTATGACAAAGGTCTTTAAAAATGAAAGAGTTAAAAATTCTGTAATTAGTTTATCAATAGGTTATTTCTTTAATTAAAAAAACGTTGGGTAATACCGTGTAAAAATAATTGCTTGTTTTACCCTAAACCAATGTTAGTTGCTCGTTTGCTAGCTTCTGATTTTCCTACTGAAAATCCTCGTACACAAACACGCAACTTTCCATATAACATAAACGTTGTACTTAATACAAAAACACACTCTTTATTTGAACTTTATAAGGGAAATTTTTTAATTTTGTACTCTAATTAAATTTCATGTCTATTACATCTGTAATATCATATTCGGATATTGTAAAATAGATAGTCAATTTCTTTGACTATCTACGTTCTTTTCTTCAGGTAAGAATATGAAGCATTTCTTCTTATTTACATTTTACAAATAAACACATCAATTGTGAACGCTTTTGTATTTAAATTAATTATGAATATCGCAAGTGTTTACAATATTTTAAAACACACAGAATATGAAATTAGAACATTTAGGATATAACGACAAAATAGAAAAACTAAGAATTCAACATAATCTATTAGACTTTGAAATCGGAAGAATTATTTCAGAGCACAAGGAAAGATATATTGTTAAAACTGAAAAAGGGGAATTTGATGCAGAAATTACAGGAAACTTAAGATATACTGCAAATACGCGTGAAGATTTCCCTGCTGTTGGTGATTGGGTTACAATTTATGAATATGACGACAATAAAGTACTTATTCATTCTGTCTTCCCAAGAAAAACAATTATTGAAAGACAAGCCGTTGGAAAACAAGGTGAAAAGCAAATTATTGCAACAAATATTGATTATGCCTTCATTGTTCAAGCTGTTGACAGGGATTTTAACATTAACAGAATTGAAAGATATTTGACCATTTGCAATGTATCGAATGTAAAACCGATTATCGTTCTCAATAAAATTGATTTGATAAATGATAGCGAATTATCAGAGTTGGTTAGTAAAGTTCAAGAAAGGATAAAACAAGTACCGATAATTCCCATAAGCAATGAGTCTCAAAAAGGATTTGAAAAACTCAAAGAGTATATAGTAAAGGGCAAAACCTATTGTTTATTAGGCTCATCAGGAGTAGGAAAATCAAGCCTTCTAAACAATCTTTCGGGTAAACAACAGATGAAAACCAATACGATTAGCGCAAATACGAATAAAGGACGGCACATTACAAGCCACCGAGAATTAATAGTTCTTGAAAATGGTGGAATTATAATTGACAATCCCGGAATGAGAGAAGTGGGTATCGCAGATTCAGTTGGAGGATTGGAAAAAACATTTGAAGAAATAGTTGAGCTATCTAAAAACTGTAGATTTAAAGATTGTACCCATACAATAGAAATTGATTGTGCTGTTATGGCAGCTGTTGAAAATGAAAAAGTAGATAAATTGTTCTATGAAAATTATCTGAAAATGAAACAAGAAAAAGAACATTTTGAATCAACTGTTGCTGAAAAACGCAAAAAAGACAAAAATTTTGGAAAAATGGTCAAGCAATTTAAAAATTTAAAAAAATCAAATAAATACTAAGTACAACAATTTGTATAATTCACTGCTTCGAAAAATCCTGCACTTTTACTATCTTTCGTCCACGGCGGAAAACCATAGCTGATTTCCCGAAACAAGCCATTCACAAAACTGTTGTATTCGAGTAAAAATGACATTATATTGAATCAAAGAATTAGCATATTAGGATGTGGTTGGCTTGGAATGGCTTTAGCACTTGAGTTGATCAAGAAAGGGCATAGAATTAATGGTTCTACCACATCTCAAAACAGATTAAGTAAGCTTGAATCAAATGGAATCAAACCATTTGTAATTGACATTGGCAATAAGAATATTGATATTTCAGACTTTTTATTCTCTGATGTTTTAGTCATAGCTATTCCTTCAAAAAATATTGAAGACTTTAAAAATTTGATATCTAAAATTGAAAAATCAGAAATACGCAAAATAGTGTTCATTAGTTCAACATCAGTTTATCCAGACACCAACGGAATAGTTACTAAAGAAACACCAACAAAAAATACGCATCTTTCAGATATTGAGCGATTATTTAAATCAAATGCCTTTTTTAAGACAACAATAATAAGATTTGGAGGCCTGTTTGGTTATGACAGACAACCAGGTAATTTTATTAAACCTGGTAATAAGTTGAATAATCCAAAAGGCTATATAAACTTAATACATCGTGATGATTGCATTCGAATCATTGAACAAATAATAATGAAAGATATTTGGAATGAAATTTTAAATGCCTGTTCGGATAGTCACCCAATGAGAATGGAATTTTATCTAAAAGAATTTAAAAAGTTAGGGAGAACGGATATCACATTTGACGAACAATCTGACAATAGTTATAAAATAGTGAGTAGCCAAAAATTGAAGGATTTATTAAACTATGAATTTGAATATAATAATCTCATGAATTATTAAATAAAGCCAGCATACAACACCGTATGAAAATAATGCTTAGTTTAGTGGTTAATCAAAGGTTAGTGCCGTTTTGCTAGCTTCTGATTTTTCCTTCAGAAACGAGTGAAACGGCACTAATCTTATGTAAATACGTTGTGCTTCATTATGACAAACCGCTAACCAATGATAAAATTCTATAGAAAAATTAGACAAAAAACTTTAACTGAAAATAAGTTCGGAAAATATCTGACTTATGCAATTGGCGAAATTGTACTTGTAGTTATAGGGATTTTAATAGCATTGAGTTTAAATAATTGGAATCAAAAAAAATCGGAACGCAAAAGTGAAAAGCAATATATCGTTTCATTGATTGAAGATGCAAAAACTGATTTATCAAATTTCAATAATGCAATCATCGTTAATGAAGAGCGCATTAAAATTCTGGATTCACTTGCCTCAATGTGCTTTAACTATAATGAGAAAGAGGGAAAAGACCCAGAGCTTATTATGCAAAATAATAAAGCATATAAACATCCCGTTTTTGTTACTTATACAGATAGAACCCTAGCACAATTAAAAAATACTGGTAATATTGGGTTAATAACTGATAAATCCATCGTGGATGCGATTATAGAATATGAAGGTTATTTTGAGAAACTAACCAATCAACAAGTGTGGTACGAAAATGCTCTTAATAATTTAATTGAAAGTGGAATTCCAGTTTTTAATTTTAAGTACAAACCAAAAAATGGCGAAAATTTTGATAAAGATCTTTTTTATAAGACGGCAAAATTAAATACTACAAACAAACAATTAATCATTGAATTAGGGAATAGGGCAATAATGTATTCCTCTATTACCGATTATTATTTAAGATTACTAAAAGAAGGGCAAAAAAGGTCAATTGAACTTATTAAAATTTTAGATAATAATAATGAAAAAAAATAACGAAAGCACAACATCGGTTATAATCCATTGCTCACAACCAACCAAAACCAAAAAATGCTATCTTTAGCCAACTATGGGGAATCGTAACCAATTACTGACCAATGATAAAATTCTTTCGGAAAATCAGACAAAATAGTATTGAGCAAAACAAAACTATCCATTACCTAAAATATGCAATTGGAGAAATTATTCTTGTTGTTATAGGTATTTTGATTGCACTACAGGCTAATGAATGGAACAACGAACGCAACAGAAACAAAGCTGAGACCACCATTCTTAAGCAGCTTCAAACCGATTTAAAAACATCAGAAACCGAACTTCAAGAGATTAAGACCTTTTATTTGGATAGGGCTAAGGCTTGTGCAGTAGTGGAAAGAGCATTCTGGAAAAAAGAGGTTCCAAATGATAGCATTGAAAGATCAATACGTCTCCCTCTGAGCAGTAGAATCTATAGTCCTGTTCTAGGGACTTTAAGGTCGCTTATCAATTCAGGAAATATAGATATTATAAGCTCAGACAGTATTAAAAATGAGCTAACCTCTTATTTGGAAAAAGTTGACTATATGCTTAAAGATATTAGCCGGTATGAGGAAACCTATTACCGAAAAGGAGTAGAAAGAGCGAATCAAAATTTTCCCAATACCTTTGCGTCATT
Organism: Gaetbulibacter sp. M235; assembly: GCF_043876835.1. Lineage (NCBI taxonomy): Bacteria > Pseudomonadati > Bacteroidota > Flavobacteriia > Flavobacteriales > Flavobacteriaceae > Gaetbulibacter > Gaetbulibacter sp. M235. Next base: position 125,703 of record NZ_JBAWJZ010000007.1, on the reverse strand, counting down.
AGAAGAATATCAAAATTATTATAGTGAGAACTTAGAGAAAGTAACCCAACGAGAAAGTTATGAACTTGGCTTATACCTAACTCCACCTGATTTAGAAAGAGTCCCGTTTCAATCCAGTCTGGAAGAATTTTTTCAAAATAAGGAACTCTTTATTGCGTACCGCAATTTATTTACTGCCCATAGAAACGTTCATCGTACGTATGGCGATATTCTTTCAATCACCCGCGAACTTCTTATCAAGATAGAAAAGGAAATAAGATTTTAGATTGATTGGTATTCCATCCTAATTTTTATGAATTAATGAAACGAAAACACAACATTGTCCATAATTAGCTACACTGAACCCAAAGGTTTGACTTCGTCGAATCTTCGATTTGATTTTGCCAATTCGCTTTGCTCTTGACATTGCTTGCAAAATATTATACAAAAAAAATGCTATCTTTAACCAGTTACGGTTTCCAAACCGAAATCATAACCAAGCCAATGTTCTTTATAATAACCAACTAATAATTATTTGTTCCATGAAAAAACCTGTTATTCTTCTCTTTCTGATAATTTTATCAAGTGCTGTTTCTCATGCTCAAGATATGGTATTTCCAGCCATTCAGGGATATGGCGGTGTAAACGCGATTCCTTTTGAGGTAGAAAAACCTGATCCCTCCAAACAATACAAATTTGTGATAGAGTTGGGGAATAGGGTGGAGGACAAAACCAAGGCGGCCGATATACTGGATTATGTTGCAAGAATGTATAATCTCCATCGTTACGCCGGAATCCCCAAAGAAAATATTCAAATGGCCATTGTGATTTATGCTGGCGCTACCTCAATGGTGCTAGCCAACCTAAGCTATGGCAAACGGTTTGACAAAGAGGATCCAAACAGTACCTTGGTGAATCCAAACGGTGAACTGCTGGAGGAATTTTTTAGAAACGGCATTCAAGTAATCGTATGCGGTCAATCAATGATGAAGCAAGACCTTCTTCCTGAGGACATTTATCTGGGAGTTAGAATGGCTGTGTCACGATTTACAGCGACTACGGATTTGGTTGAAAACGGTTACCAGGTGTTCGTATTATAACATTGAGCAAATCGAAAAACGAATCCAAGTAGGCTCTAAAAATTGAACCAAAGATTCAATAAATAACGAAAGCACAACATTAAAATAACTGTTTATACTTGGCTTGCTGCTAAATTCGTTTAATCTCTATTTCTTTTTGTTTCGCTTATTATAATTTTTATCGCCCCGAGTTTTAGGCTTTTTATACTTTTCAGCAATTTTAAATTTGTAAGAACCTCCTAAATTTTCTTTCTTGTTTTTGTCTTTCTTTTCATGAAATGCAGGGCCAATGGCATCATCCTTTTTTATAGGATTATTGCGCTCTTTAATTTGTGGGCGTTCTTCTTCAATCAATTCGTCTGATATGTCAACATCTTCAGGAAATTCCATAAAAGGAATCGTCATATTCATTAAAGCTTCAATCTTTTCTAAAGATTCAAGTTCACTTTCTGTTGAAAACAAAATAGACTTACCTTCGCGTTCTGCACGACCTGTTCTTCCAATTCTGTGCATGTAGTTTTCAGGAAAATCTGGCGTGTCAAAGTTTATGACATGGCTAATGTTATCAATATCCAAACCACGCGCCATAACATCGGTAGCCACTAAAATACGGTTTACACCATTTCTGAATTGTTCAATACTTCTAAGCCTGTAATTTTGTGTTTTGTTGGAATGGATGACACAACATGCATCGTGAAAGGTTTCTTCTAGTTTTTCAAACAGTAAATCGGCCAGTTTTTTGTAACCTACAAAAATCAATACTTTATTGAATTCATCTTCATCTTTCAGTAAGTGAGTCAGTAAATTAACTTTGGTGTAAAAATTTGTAACGGTGTAGCGTTGTTGTGAAATATTATCTAAGGGTGTTCCGGAGACAGCGATAGAAACGCGTTCAGGATTTTTAAAAAATTCAGAAATCATTTCATCAACATCGTGCGTCATGGTTGCCGAAAACATAATGTTTTGACGGCGTTCTGGTAAGATGTCGAAGATATTGATAAGCTGATGTCTGAAACCTAAATCCAACATCACATCTACTTCATCAATAACCAAGCGCTGAATGGTTTTAAGCTGTAAAACCCTGCTTAAAGCTAAATCATAAAATCTGCCAGGAGTTGCTACTAAAATATCTAATCCGTCTGCAATGGCTTGCTTTTGAGTATTGATGTTGGTGCCGCCATAAACTCCTAAAACACGAACATTAATATATTTCGCCAGTTTTCCAATTTCTTCAACAACTTGCACAACCAGTTCACGAGTTGGTACTAAAACTAAAATACGAGGTGTTTCTTGTGTTGAAAATTTAAAATTTTTAAGTATAGGAAGCATGTAAGCAAATGTCTTTCCGGTACCGGTTTGGGCAATCCCAACCATATCTTTACCAGAGTTAACTACATTAAAAGCTTCTGCCTGAATAGGTGTTGGGGTTGTAAACCCTAAATCATCTAAGGCGTTATATAAAAGGGTATTTAAATTTAAATCTTGAAAGGTCACAGCTGTAATTTAGCCGACAAAGTTAAGGTTATTATTCGTATTTAAACCAGATGATTGTTGTGAATTTCAATACTATAAGTCGCTGTAAAGGTTTCGTTGGCCTTTAATGATAGAATACCTTCTTTGGTTTTAAAATCCTGACTTGTGTCTTCATGATCTGCAATACCAAGCCAGGGTTCAATACAAACATAGTTGCCGGCAGGTTTTGCCCAAATACCCAAAAAAGGAAATTCTTTAAATTTAACCGTTAAAATAGCACCATAGGTATTGCTTTTTAATGTGACTTTTCTTGATTTTAAATCTTTAAAAACAAGGGCATCTTCATTAAACAATTCATGTTTAAGTTTTATAAGGTTGGAATTATTAAAAACAGATTCTGTTTTGGAAGAAATTAAACCGTTTTCCATGTTGATTCGATGTCTTACCGAGTTTTCCTCACATTCAAACTCTAAAGAATAATCATCATAAGTTTCGTTTTGGTAAACAGGGCATTTAAAAGCAGGATGACCACCCACTGAAAAATACATGGTTTGTTCATCACAGTTTTTAATGGTATGAGTGACTTCAATGGTATTATCTATAAGTTTATAAGTCATAAAAAATTCAAACTTAAACGGATATGATTTAAGGGTTTTCTCATTATATCCAAGCTTAAAAGTTAAACTATCTGAGGTTTGTTCGTGTAAAACAACATCAGGGTTATTTCTTATAAAACCGTGTTTTGAGAGTTTATACTCTTTGTTTTCAAAACGATAAGTGTTATTTTTTAATGCACCAATTATTGGGAACAGGTTAGGGGCATGGTTACCCCAGACAGTTGGGTTGGCATCCCACATAAATTCGTTGATGTTTTGTACTGATGATATTTGGCATAGTTCTGCGCCAATTTTTTTTACTGCTATTTTAAGTTTATTGTTTTCTAAAGTGTACATGGATGCTATATTAAAACTAACATACAAAATTTGTAATTTTTTAAGGAATCTAACTAACTTTACCCTATAATTTTGATGTTTGAGAACAAAGTTTATACATAATGTTGATAATCAAGAACTGTTTAAGCAAAATGTGCTGGTTTGGAGTCAGCAATTTCATGAGGTAGTTTGGTTAGATTCCAATAATTATAACCAGATGTATTCCAGCTATGATGCTATTTTAGCTGTTGATGCCGTTAATAGTATTCAAACAGATTATCACCACGCTTTTAATACCCTAAAACATTATCAGTCTAATTGTAGCGACTGGATTTTTGGATTTTTAACGTATGACTTAAAAAATGATGTTGAAAACTTAGAGTCGAACAACTTTGATGGATTGCAATTTCCTGAAATGTATTTTTTTCAACCTAAAAAGTTGTTTTTATTTAAGGGAAACACTGTTGTTTTTCAATATTTAAAAGAATTTGATTCTGAAATTGAAGTTGATATAAAGGAGATTGAACAAATCTCTTTTAAATCTGATAAGGATATTGAAGAGCCAATAAAAATAAAACTCCGTATTCATAAAGATGAGTATTTTGAAAAAGTCAACAATATTTTAGAGCATATACACCGAGGAGATATTTATGAAGCTAATTTTTGTCAGGAGTTTTATGCAGAAGATACAGAAATCAATCCTTTAGAAACATATTTCAAACTAAATGATATATCTAAATCACCGTTTGCTACTTTTTTTAAGTTGAATGATTTGTATTTGTTGTCATCATCTCCAGAACGTTATTTAAGGAAAGTTGATAACAATATAATTTCTCAACCCATAAAAGGAACCGCAAAACGCTCGGAGGATCCGGAAGAAGATGAACAGCTAAAATTGGCTTTATTGAACGATGAAAAGGAGCGAAGTGAAAACATTATGATCCTGGATTTAATGCGTAATGATTTGTCTAAAACAGCTGTAAGAGGTAGTGTGATGGTTGAAGAATTATGTAAGGTTTATACGTTTAAACAGGTGCATCAAATGATTTCAACGGTAATATCCCAAATAGACGAAACAGTGCATCCTGTTGATGTGATTAAAAGCACATTTCCAATGGGAAGCATGACAGGCGCTCCAAAAATTTCAGCAATGAAAATTATTGAAACTCTTGAAGAAACAAAAAGAGGCTTATACTCAGGCGCTGTTGGTTATTTTTCACCAGAAGGCGATTTCGATTTTAATGTGATTATTAGAAGCATTTTATACAATGAAACCAATAAATACGTATCCTATTCTGTTGGCGGTGCCATAACGGCAAAAAGCGATCCGCTTAAAGAATATGAAGAATGCCTTATAAAAGCAAAAGCCATGCGCGAGGTTTTAGAAAGCTAGTCCAAATGGTCCTTAAACTTGTTTTTTACTTCTTCATAAATATGTTCAACACGTTTTAGTTCCATGTTTTTAACTTTTGCAATTTCTTCAAAAGTTAATTTTCCAAATACCAATAAGTCTATAATGCTTGACACATTTAAAGGTAACCAACTATAAAGGCTGCCTAAAAGCTGACTCGATTTATTTGAAGATAAATCTTCTAGCTCTAAAGCATTTAAAACGGAATTGTCATTATCATCATATAAAAATAAGTGTTTGTGTTTGTGGTCTTGTTTATATGAAATATCATTTAATTCTTCATTCATAATAAAATCCCAGTCACCATCTATTGTGTAAGTTTCTTCTAAATCATCTAGTTCTTCCTCTAAAATATCACTGGTGCTTAATGTGTTTTTATGAAAAGCTTCTTTTTTATATAGCGCATCTAATGTTGAACACACAATCTTAAACAATTTAATTTTTATTGTTGAAATGTCACTGTCAATATCATACCCTTTTTCATAAAATTCAGCAATACTTTCGTCAATAATTCCATTTGAAGAATACATGTTTTTTGGCAAAATACGCATAGATTCTGCGATGTATAACCTGTGCTTTACATATGGATGAATTTGATCTGTTGCAGAAATAACGCGTTTATCAAATGCGGTTTTGGTAGCCTTGTCGTTAATTTTATCTATTGAACACATAATTATAGTATTTAAAATTTACACATATAAGATACTTCATTTTTAATATAAAACGCATGATTTATGTCATTTTATATTAACAACTTGATATAAATTTCATTATTCAAAGTTGTATATTTGAAAGATGATTGAACAATTCCAAAAGCATATTGATACACGGCTTTCTTTTTTAAAGAAAAGCAGACTTTTGCTTGCTATTTCCGGCGGATTGGATAGTGTGGTGTTAACGCATGTATGTCATCAGCTAAATTTGAATATTGCGTTAGCCCATTGCAATTTTAATTTAAGAGGCGATGAGAGTGATGCTGATGAAGACTTTGTGATGCAACTTGCTGAAGATTTGGATTTAGAGGTTTTTATTGAAAGTTTTGATACTAAAGCCTATGCTGAGGAACATAAATTATCTATTCAAATGGCTGCACGCCAATTGCGTTACGACTGGTTTGAAGAGCTTTCAACCCAGTTAAAGTTCGATTATATTTTAACGGCCCATCATGCCGATGATAATTTAGAAACATTTTTAATCAATTTAACAAGAGGAACTGGGCTTGATGGTTTAACAGGAATACCAGAAACCAATAATTCTGTAGTAAGACCTTTGTTACCTTTTTCAAGACAGGTTATTGAAATGTATGCGAATCAAAACAAATTAAAATGGCGGGAAGATAGCAGTAATGCATCAACCAAATATTTGCGAAATAAGCTGCGACATGATGTGATTCCTGTGTTGAAAGAAATTAATCCACAGTTGTTACAAAATTTTCAAACCACGTTAAGCAATCTAAATGATACGGCTGATATAGTTGAAGAAAGGCTGCAAAAAGTTTTCAAAATTGCTGTTGATGTAAATAATGAAAAGGGAATTAAGTTTAAAATCCCAGAATTTAAAAAACTCAAAAACCCCAAAGCGTATCTTCATGAGTTTTTAAAAGATTATGGATTTGCAGAATGGAATGATGTTGTTAATTTATTGGATGCACAATCAGGAAAACAAGTGTTTTCTTCAACACACAGATTATTAAAAGACAGGGACTCTTTAATATTAACAGATATAAATTCAGAAGAAAATCAACAAATCGTTTTAATTTCTGAAGACAATAAAAATATCCAAACACCAATAGGGACATTACATTTTGAAGAGGTTTCTACAATGGAAACTGTAAATTCAAACATTATTTATCTTGATAAAGACAAACTTAAATTTCCGCTTTTGGTAAGAAAATGGCAGGAAGGAGATTTCTTTTATCCGTTAGGCATGCAAGGGAAAAAGAAATTAAGTAAGTACTTTAAAGATGAGAAATTTTCTTTGGTAGATAAAGAGAATGCATGGTTGTTGGTTTCTGGAGATGCTATTGTTTGGGTTATAGGTAAGCGACCGGATAACCGTTTTAAGGTCAATGAAAGCACACAACAAATTTTAAAAATAGAATTTAGTAAATGACATTACAAGGGCAAATTGTTGATATACCAAACAAACGCATTTTTAAAGGGGAAATTACTTTTGAAAATGGGAAGATCAAGTCTATTACAGAAAAGCAACATGAGGTAAATCACTATATTTTGCCAGGTTTTGTCGATGCACATATCCATATAGAAAGTTCCATGTTAGTGCCAAGCGAGTTTGCACGTTTGGCCGTAAAACACGGAACAGTTGCCACAGTGTCCGATCCTCATGAAATAGCGAATGTGCTTGGGGTTGAAGGTGTTGACTTTATGATTGAGAATGGTAAAAAAGTGCCTTTTAAGTTCAATTTTGGAGCGCCTTCATGTGTGCCGGCAACAAGTTTTGAGTCGGCTGGAGCTATCATTGACTCTCATGCTGTTAATCAATTACTTCAAAATAAAGATATAAAGTACTTAACCGAAATGATGAATTATCCAGGTGTTTTGTTTGATGATGAAGAAGTGATGGAAAAAATTGCCTGGGCAAAACATTATAACAAACCAGTTGATGGTCATGCACCAGGATTAAGAGGAGATGACTTAACTAAATATATCAACGCTGGTATTTCAACAGACCATGAATGTTTTACTTATGAAGAAGGTTTGGAAAAACTTCAAAAGGGAATGAAAGTAATAATTCGTGAAGGAAGTGCTGCTAAAAATTTTGAAGCTTTAATTGATTTGTTGCCTGAATATTTTGAAAACATGATGTTTTGCAGCGATGATAAACATCCTGATGATTTGTTACTGAATCATATCAATAAACTATGTGCAAGAGCTGTTGCTAAAAACATAGATGTGTTTAAGGTATTGCAAGTAGCTTGCATTAATCCGGTAAAGCATTATAATCTTGATGTTGGATTACTAAAAGTTGGAGATTTTGCCGATTGTATTGTTGTTGAAGATTTAATTGATTTTAAAACACTGCAAACATATATTAATGGTGAATTGGTTTTTAATCATGGGCGATCACTTATCAAACCTGTAAAATTCAACCTTTTAAACAATTTTAATACAGATAAAAAAGAAGTATTCGACTTTAGGTTTCAATCATCAACCAATCAAATTCGTGTTATAGAAGCTTTAGAAGGGCAATTAGTGACTAATGAAATTGTTGCCAACAGTTTAATTGTAGATGGTAATTTAGTCTCAAATATTGATAAAGATATTTTAAAGATGACGGTGGTTAATCGTTACCAAAACCAAAAACCTGCAATTGCTTTCATTAAAAATTTCGGACTAAAAGAAGGTGCTATCGCGTCATCTGTGGGTCACGATTCCCATAATATCATAGCTGTTGGTGTGTCTGATGAAGCTATTTGTAAAGCAGTGAATTTAATTATAGAAAGCAAAGGAGGTATTTGTGCGGTTTCAAATTCCGAAGAAAAAATAATTCCGTTGCCTGTAGCAGGTATTATTAGTGACCAAGATGGTGAGTCTGTTGGAAAAATGTATGCCGAATTAGATGCTTTGGCAAAACAAATGGGAAGTAATTTGCATGCGCCTTATATGACGTTGTCCTTCATGGCCCTTTTGGTTATTCCGTCATTAAAATTAAGTGATAAAGGCTTGTTTAACGGGTCAATATTTCAATTTACTTCTTTAGAGGTTCATTAATATGCCAATAATTCAAGATACTTATAGGCCTCTGTTCTTTTTTAAAAACGGACATGTGTCCACGGTCTATTCAGGATTAATAAGACGTGTTAAAGGTTTTAAGCAAGAGCGAGAGCGTATGACATTACCAGATGATGACTTTTTAGATTTAGATTGGAGTTATTCGGAAGAAAAAACAAATAAGATTATCATTTTACTTCATGGTCTGGAAGGAGATGCACATAGACCATATATGACAGCAACAGCTAAACTTTTTAACAAAAATAAAGTAGATGCTGTTTGTGTGAATTTTAGGGGTTGCAGTGGTAGTGATAATTTAAAATATAGATCCTATCATTCTGGTGCTACCGAAGATTTAGAAGCTGTTATAAATTATTTGCTTAAAAATAAAGATTATAATGAAATTTTCATCAAAGGTTTTAGTCTTGGTGGAAATATGGTATTAAAATATTTAGGTGAACGCAATGAAGTTCCAAAGGAAATAAAAGCAGTCGTCGCAGTATCTGTACCTTGCTCTTTAGAAGGTTCAGCAAGAATGTTGCACACTTTACAAAACAGATTATATCATGACCGATTTAAAAAACATTTAGTAGATAGATTAAGGATTAAACAACAACAATTCTCAGATATTTTAAGTTTAGAAGAACTAAATTCTATAAAAACTTTGTATGATTTTGATAATGTGTATACTGCTAAAGCCCACAGTTTTAAAGATGGAGCAGATTATTATAATCAATGCAGTTGTTTGCAATTTCTCCAAAATATAAAAACCCCCACTTTGATAATTAATGCCCTGAATGATTCTTTTTTATCCCATGAGTGTTATCCGGTAAAAGAAGCAAAACAAAATCCAAATTTATTTTTAGAAATGCCAAAACATGGTGGTCATGTTGGGTTTGTTGATAGGAAAAACATTTATTATAATGAAAACAGGGCACTTGAATTTGTTTTAAGAAAATCTTAATTCTTTGTTAAACAAAGGTTAGCTCCACTTTTTTCCTTATTTTTATATAAATGTCGATATTTCAAAGGCATATAGACTTATTTTTCTAATAAATATTTAAAAAAAATGCCAACATTCAATTTAAAAATTAACAATAAAGCCTATACTGTTGAAGCAGATATGGACACTCCTTTATTATGGGTTTTAAGAGATCAGATAGAATTGGTAGGAACCAAATATGGCTGTGGTATCGGGCAATGTGGTGCTTGTACCGTGCATGTAAATGGTAACGCTGTGCGCAGCTGTTTGCTTCAAGTATCTCAAGCTGAAGGAATGGATATTACAACTATTGAAGGACTTTCTGAAGATGCTACACATCCATTGCAACAAGCATGGCTTGAACATGATGTACCACAATGTGGGTATTGTCAAAGTGGCCAGATTATGAGTGCTGCTGCATTATTAAAAAATAATCCGCACCCTTCAGATGAGGATATAGAAGCTACTATGAGTGGAAATATCTGTAGATGTGGTACTTATATTAGAATTAAACAAGCTATTAAAACAGCATCAAAATCATAAATACCTGAAGTCATGACAAAAGTAAAAACACAATATAATCGTCGCTCATTTTTGAAGATTTCTGCAGCTGCAGGTGGAGGTATGCTTATAGGGTTTAGTTGGTTAGCAGGATGCACTACAGAAAAGAAAATAAAGAAAATAGCAATACCGAATGAATGGTTCGAAATAAATGGCTATATCAAAATAGGAGATACCGGTTTAGTTACCATTTATTCTCCTAATCCTGAAATTGGTCAAAATGTAAGAACCTCAATGCCAATGATTGTGGCAGAAGAATTAGATGTAGATTGGGAAAACGTTGTGGTTGAGCAAGCACCTTTAAATACTGGTTTCTATCAAAATCAATTTGCTGGTGGCAGTCTTTCTATTAGGTTAAGTTGGAATGCACTAAGAATGGCTGGTGCCACAGGAAGAAGAATGCTTTTGGAAGCTGCAGCAAAAGAATGGCAAATACCTGTTTCAGATTTAACAGTAACGCATGGGATTATTAAAGAGAAAAATGGTGAGCGAACCATTACTTATGGAGAAATAGCTTCAAAGGCAGTAGGTATTGAGATACCTGAAGAAGTTGAGCTTAAAGAAATAAAAAACTTTAAATTAATAGGGACAAGTGTTAAAAATGTAGATGGCAAGAAAATAGTCACAGGCAAACCTTTGTTTGGATTGGATTTCAAGAGAGAAGGAATGGAGCTTGCTATGATTCATCATCCACCTGCTTTTGGGATGAAAATAAAAAACTTCAATGAAGAAGAAATTAAAAAAATGCCTGGAGTAAAAGATGCTTTTATTATAGATATAGACATTAAAGACCCAAGCTGGTCAGATGAAAAAGGGTATCTACAACTTATAGCCATAGTTGGAAAATCCACCTGGCAATTGATGAAAGCCAAACAAGCGATCAATGCCAACTATGAAATAGTAAGCGAGTTGGAAAATTCAGAATTGCATTTAAAAAATTTGGAACAAGCCATTGAGTTTGGAGAAGCAGAAAATAGTAGAAAAGACGGTAATCCAGAAGAAGCGTTTATGAAGGCTGTTAAAGTAATCGAACGAACATATAATTCTCCGTTTCTGGCACATAATACCATGGAACCCATGAATTTCTTTGCCAATGTTACAGAGAATTCAGCAGAACTCATAGGACCAACGCAAACACCAGAAGCTCTTGAAACATCGGTTTCTAAATTGCTAAACATGCCAATAGAGAATATTACCGTTAACATGACTAGAATGGGTGGCGGATTTGGTAGGAGACTTTATGTTCATTTTGGAGTGGAAGCAGCAGCTATTTCTAAAAAAATAGGGGCACCTGTAAAGCTTATTTATACAAGAGAAGATGACATGACCCAAGGTACTTACAGACCAGCTTATCAAGCTAAATACAAAGCGGGATTGGATGAAAACAACAATCTCATTGCTTTTGCAGTGAAGGGCGCTGGTTTACCAGAAAGTTCAATATTTCCAAATCGTTTCCCTGCTGGTACCGTAGAGAACTATTTGGCGGAACAAATTAGTGGAAAAACAAATATAACAACTGGTGCTTGGAGAGCCCCAAGATCTCACTTTACAGCTGGTGCAGAGCAATCATTTCTTGATGAAGTAGCGGAATTAGCAGGAAAAGACCCTATAGATTTTCGTTTGGAATTATTTGAACGTGCTATTAAGAATCCTGTTGGCGAAAAACATGAATATGAGGCTGAACGATATGCAGGTGTTTTGAAATTAGTTAAAGAAAAATCCAAATGGGGAGAAACAAAACCAGGCATTTATCGTGGAGTTGCGGCTTATTTTTGTCATTCATCATATGTTGCTGAAGTTGTAGACGTTGTTTTGGAAAATGGGCAACCAAAAGTTAAAAATGTTTATTGTGCTGTTGACTGTGGGGTTGTAGTAAATCCTGACGCTGCTAAAAATATGATTCAAGGTGGTGTTATAGATGGAATTGGGCATGCTATGTATAGCCAATTAACTTTTAGTAATGGTGCTGTCAATGAAAAGAATTTTGATAGATATCAATTGATGCGTCATTCTCAAGCTCCAGAGTCTATTGAGGTTTTCTTTGTGAAAAACGAAATTGCGCCAACAGGTTTAGGCGAGCCTGGACTACCACCTGCTGTTGGGGCGTTGGCAAATGCATTGTATAAAGCTACAGGTCAGCGCTTAACAACTCAACCTTTTGCAAATCATATCCAAACTAAAAATTTGGTAGGTTAAAAATGGTTTTATGACGCATGAATTCAAAACAATTATTGAAAGTTACCTTTTAGCAAAAAAGCAAGGTTTAAAAGCTGTTTTAGCAACTGTGGTTCATTTAGAAGGTTCTTCTTATCGTAGACCCGGAGTAAGAATGCTTATTCTTGAAAATGGAGACATGATTGGAGCAGTAAGTGGTGGTTGTGTAGAAAAAGAAGTTTTGAGACAAACTGTCTCAGTTTTTAAAACTGGTGAATCAAAAATAATGACTTATGAAGGAAGGTACAGATTAGGGTGTGAAGGTGTGTTATATATTTTGTTGGAATCCTTTAGTTTAGATGAAACATTTGTAAGTGCGTTTTCAGAATGTTTGCAAAAACGACAGTCTTTTGAAGTAATATCATATTTTGAAAAGAAAGACATTGTAACGACAAGGGCCGGATCTTATGTTAAAATAAATAAGAATCTGTATTCTGTTGGTGGTAATAAACAGGCAGATGACAAACACGATCTCTCTACTTTTAAGGAGTATATGAGTCCGTGTTTTAAATTACTTATAATAGGAGCAGAACATGATGCTGTTCAACTATGTCAATATGCCTCCTTAACAGGTTGGGAGGTGACTGTTGTAGCTGGAGATTTAGAGTCTAAATCTATCAAGGACTTCCCTGGTGCAAACACGTTTCTTTTGGCTAAGCCAGAAACTTTAAAAGTAAACGATATTGATAACCAAACTGCTATTGTGCTTATGACACATAATTTTGCATACGATTTACGTTATTTGGTTGCTTTAAAAGAAACATCACCTAATTATATAGGTTTATTAGGACCTACAAAACGCCGAGACGATTTGCTATCTCAATTTATAGAGTATTGTCCAGATATTTATGACAATTTTTTAGATATTATTCATGGTCCTGCAGGTCTTAATATTGGTTCAGAAACGCCTCAGGAGATTGCTGTTTCTATTGTTTCAGAAATATTGGCATTTACAAGAAAACGAAATCCCTTTTCACTCAGTAAAAAAACAGGTAGGATTCATTCTCAGTAATTGTCTCCTTTGTGCAGAATTTAATGTCAACAACAACTATAATAATTTTAGCAGCTGGTGCTTCAACCAGAATGGGAAGCCCAAAGCAATTATTAAAATGGGAGAACAGTAATTTATTATGCCATGCCATTAACACAGCATTAAATGTTGGTGATGTTGAGGTAATAGTTGTATTAGGAGCCAACTATAAACAGATACAAAAAGAAATTATGTGTCTTCCTGTTACAATTATAAAGAATGATAATTGGAAAGAAGGATTAGGGAACTCTATTGCTTTCAGTATTAGTTTTATTAAGCAATCTCTCCCTAAAACAGACCATGTTCTTGTTATGCTTGCAGACCAACCATTAATAGATTCAACTTATTTAAAATTACTTATTAGTAAGTACAAACAAGATACTACTAAAATAGTGTGTACATTATATCATCAAGAAAAATCTGGGGTTCCTGTAATTTTTAATAAAGCATATTTTGATGAATTGTTACAATTAAACCAAGATAAAGGGGCGAAAGAGGTGTTGAAAAAACATTCTAAGGACTTGAAATTTGTAGATGGAAAGGATGTTATTGTTGATATTGATACGATGGAAGATTATAAGATTTTATATAAAAAACATCACATAGAAAACAGATAGTGTGATTTACGGATAAATTCTTTTTGAAAAATCTAAAATACATTTCTTACATTTAAACAGTAAACTATTTTTATGTTAAAAAAAGTATTTGGAAGTGCCGTTTTTGGTGTAGAAGCAACAACTATTACAGTTGAAGTGAATGTTGATAGCGGAATTGGTTATCACCTTGTAGGACTTCCTGATAACGCCATTAAAGAAAGTAATTATCGTATAGCTGCAGCACTTCAAAATAATGGCTATAAAATACCGGGAAAAAAGATTACTATTAATATGGCGCCTGCCGATTTGAGAAAGGAAGGAAGCGCCTATGATTTAACCTTAGCAGTTGGAATTTTAGCAGCATCAAAACAAATTCAAGCAGAAAATTTAGAGCAATATATTATAATGGGCGAACTGTCTTTAGATGGTAGTCTGCAACCTATAAAAGGCGCATTGCCAATAGCAGTTAAAGCAAGACAAGAAGGTTTTAAAGGTTTTATTCTGCCAAGTCAGAACGCCAAAGAAGCTGCAATTGTAGATAATTTAGAGGTTTATGGCATAGATAATATTAAACAAGTGATTGATTTTTTTGATAAAGGTGAAGTACTGGAACAAACCATTATCAATACAAGAGAAGAGTTTTATAAAAACCTCGATTTTCCGGAACACGATTTTAGCGATGTAAAAGGACAGGAAGGTATTAAGCGATGTATGGAAATTGCCGCCGCCGGAGGGCATAATATTATTTTAATTGGTCCACCAGGTGCTGGCAAAACCATGTTAGCTAAACGATTGCCCAGTATTTTGCCACCAATGACCTTGCATGAAGCCTTGGAAACCACAAAAATACATTCGGTGGTGGGTCGTGTTAAAGATACAGGACTCATGGCACAACGTCCGTTTCGTAGCCCACATCACACTATAAGCGATGTGGCGTTGGTTGGAGGAGGCGCTTTTCCACAACCAGGTGAAATATCTTTATCACATAATGGAGTGTTGTTTTTAGATGAGTTGCCAGAGTTTAAACGAGGAGTTTTAGAAGTGTTAAGACAACCTTTAGAAGATAGAGAAGTGACTATTTCTCGTGCTAAGTTTACGGTAACCTATCCAAGTAGTTTTATGTTGGTAGCCAGTATGAACCCAAGTCCTGGAGGTTATTTTAATGATCCAGATGCACCTGTTACCTCAAGCCCTGCTGAAATGCAACGTTATTTAAGTAAAATATCTGGACCTTTATTGGACAGAATTGATATTCATATTGAAGTGACTCCAGTGCCATTTGAAAAACTTTCTGAAGAAAGAAAAAGTGAAACATCGGTAGAGATTAGAAAACGTGTTACTGCAGCTAGAGATATTCAAACCAAACGTTTTGAGGAATCAGATACAGTTCATTATAATGCCCAAATGAACACGAAGCAGATTCGTAAATATTGTGTGCTTGATGAAGCTTCAAAACAATTATTAAAGACCGCTATGGAACGTTTAAATCTGTCTGCACGTGCTTATGATAGAATTTTAAAAGTTTCTAGAACCATCGCAGATTTAGAAGGTGTAGAAACCGTTAATGGTTCACATATCAGCGAAGCCATTCAATATAGAAGTTTGGACAGAGAAGGTTGGTTAGGGTAATCTCAGACTTGTTAAATATTAAATAATTTTTTATCATGAAATACTTTATAATATTTTTTTTAATAGTTAGTTGCAACACTTCCAAAGAAGAAAAAAAAGAAGTTATTGAAATTCCAAAACCTGAAATAGTAGAAAAACCCATGCTCAATTTAGAACAAGCAAATCGTTTAGCACAATTGCCCTTACATTGTATGGAAACCGAATATCCAAATAAATTGGGTCAAACCTTAGGCAGTGATGCTGATTTAAAGTCTCCAAAAACTTTGCACCCAACATTTTATGGTTGTTTTGACTGGCATTCATCGGTTCATGGGCATTGGAGTTTGGTACGATTGTTAAAAACCTTTCCAGAATTAGAAAACGCAGAGTCTGTTAAAGAAAAACTTCTTAAAAGTATTTCAAAAGAAAACATTTTAACAGAAGTAAAATTTTTTGATGATCAGAACAATAAATCCTTTGAACGCACTTACGGTTGGGCTTGGTTATTAAAATTAGCTGAAGAGCTGCATACTTGGAATGAACCAATTGCAAGAGAGCTAGAAACTAATCTGCAGCCATTAACCAATTTAATTATAGAAAAGTATATAGAATTTTTACCAAAATTAAACTATCCATTGCGTGTAGGGACGCATCCTAATACTGCCTTTGGCTTATCGTTTGCTTTTGATTATGCTCAAACGGTAAACAATGAACCTTTAAAAACAGCTATTATAAATCGAGCTAAGTATTTTTATTCAGAAGATAAAGATTGCCCTATGTCTTGGGAACCTAGCGGAAGTGATTTTTTATCACCATGTTTGGAAGAAGCTGCATTAATGAAACGCTTGCTGCCAAAAGAAGAATTTAAAACATGGTTGGACGCGTTTTTACCTCAGTTAAAGCATCCTAATTATTCTTTGGAGGTTGGCTTGGTTTCAGATAGAACAGATGGTCAATTGGTGCATTTAGATGGTGTTAATTTTTCAAGAGCATGGAGTTTAAATAAAATATCTGAAGGACTACCAGAGTATAGTCACTTAAAGAACATTTCAAATATACATATTAATTATTCGTTGCCAAGTATTGTAGGCGATAGTTATGAAGGTGGACATTGGTTAGGTAGCTTTGCTATTTATGCATTAAGTTCTGTAAATAATTGATTAGGCACTGTAAAAACTACTTAGCTTAAGATTTATTTATATAGTTACTGATGCTTTTCTGTTGTTTCTTTGTATTTTAAGAATGGTTTTAACTGCTATAATGAATACTGAGTTTATAGATATTAATGTAGATGTTGGAGAAGGTATTAATAATGAATCCCAAATAATGCCTTATATATCATCGTGTAATATTGCTTGTGGAGGTCATGCAGGTGATTTAAAAACTATGAGACATGTTGTAATATTAGCAAAAAAGCATGGCGTTAAAATAGGAGCACACCCTTCGTATCCTAATAAGCAGAATTTTGGAAGAAAAGCTATGAATATTTCATGTGCAGCTTTATTTACTTCAATAAAAGATCAAATAGATGATTTGATGATTGTTTTAAAAGAAGAGCAAGTCAGGTTACATCATATAAAACCACACGGAGCTTTATATAACCTTGCAGCTGTTGATTCTAAAATTGCTGCAGTTATTATAGAAGTAATGAAAAGTTTTTTATTACCAATTAAATTGTATGTACCATATAATTCAGTTATTGAAAAACTGGCTATTAAAAATGATATTCCAATTATGTATGAAGCATTTGCTGATAGAAATTATAATGATGATGGTACTTTGGTTTCAAGAACTGAAAACAATGCACTAATTGATAATTCTACTCAAATGTTTGAGCATGTATTTAGGATGATTAAATTTAAAAAAGTTAGAACAATTACAAATTCAGAATTCCATATTTTGGCTGATACTTTTTGCATTCATGGAGATAATCCAAATGCTGTTGTTTTAATAAAAAACTTAACAATTCAACTAGCTGAAAATGGCATTCAATTACGTTAGAAAATGAGTTTTAATCTAATATTTAAACCTTATGGAGAACGATCAATTTTAATTGAATGGCCTTCCATAATTAGTAAACAAATATTAGAAGATATTATCAGGTTTAAAACTGCTATTGAAGAAAAAAATATTGAACCTATTGTTGAATTAAAATCAGCATATAACTCGTTATTAATTAGTTATAATTCAATTTGTAGGAATTTTGAAAATGAGGTAAAAACATTAAAGAAATTATATAAAACAACAAATTTTCAGCATGACATTCTGTCAAGAACATGGAAAATACCAGTTTGTTATGACGATATTTTTGGTATTGATTTAGATGAAATGTCTAAGGCAAAAGGCTTATCAAAAAATGAGATTATTAAAAGACATTCAGAAACAAAATATACCGTTTATTTTATTGGGTTCTTACCTGGATTTTTATATTTAGGCGGTTTAAATGAGAGTTTATTTACTCCCAGAAAATCTACACCAAGGTTAGAAATTGAAAAAGGTGCTGTTGGAATTGGAGGTAATCAAACAGGAATTTATCCTAGTGAAAGTCCGGGTGGATGGAACATTATTGGGAATTCTCCAATCCCTTTTTTTGATGTAACTAAAGGCATTCCTTGTTTTGCTAAGCCAGGAGACAAAATTACTTTTCAATCAATTACACAAAAAGAACATAAAGGCATTAAACTTTTAGTTGATGCAGGAGTTTATCAAATAGAAAGTGAGGTAATTGATGGTTGAGGTTTTGAAAGTTGGGCTTTATGATTCTATTCAAGATTTAGGTCGTGTTGGCTATCAACAATATGGCGTACCATATTCTGGAGTCATGGATTATTATGCAGCGTCACTTGCAAATAGTCTATTAGGTAATGATGTCAATGATGCTGTTATGGAAATTACTATGACAGGTCCAAAACTTAAGTTTCATTGTAATACAACTATCTGTATTTCTGGAGCAAACATGTCACCAAAGTTAAATGAATCTGTTATCGAAAATAATAAAGTCATTCTGATTAGGAAAGATGATGTTTTATCTTTTGGAAATAGTAATAATGGATTTAGAAGTTATTTAGCTGTTTTTGGGGGATTTCAAACAGAAAAAGTATTTGATAGTAAAAGTATGTATCAAGGTATTACAAAGTCGTTTAAAATTGATAAAAATGATTTGTTGCCAATTTCAGAAAACGCACTATTTAGTAAAAAGAATGCTTCAATTAAACTTAATACTTCTTACATCCATTCAAAAGTCATAAATGTTTTTAAAGGACCAGAGTTTGATCAACTTTCTGAAATTCATCAAAAACAATTGTTTTCTCAACAATTTACAATTTCAAAAAACAATAACAGGATGGCATATCAGCTTGAAGAAGTCTTTTCGAATGATTTAGAGCCAATAATAACTTCTCTTGTGCTTCCGGGAACTGTTCAATTAACGCCATCGGGAAGACTTATTATTTTGATGAGAGATTGCCAAACAACTGGAGGTTATCCCAGAGTATTTCAATTAGAAGAAAAATCGTTAGATATTATAGCTCAGAAATTTTCAGGTCAACGAATTAAATTTCAATTAATAAGTTAAAATCTATTGATTGATATATAAAAGCACATCTGAAATGCTATCACCAAAAACAGTTACTATATATAAATTTGAATTATTGTTATCTTTAATTTCATTGTATTTTTTGTGTCCTAAAACAGAATTCACAAAATCTGGTGTTGTATTACTATGTCCAACGACCAGAACATTCTTACTTTGAGTTGTTTTTAAAAAATTCGAAATATCTATTGTTTTCGAATCATAAATGCTAAGTTCTAAATTGTTTTTTGTAGCCGTTGGTTGAGCAGTTTCTTTTGTTCTATTGTAATCTGTAGAATAAACAGCATCAAACTTTACATTTTTTAAGACTTCGTTCCAATGTTCTGCTCTTTGTTTCCCTGCTTCTGTTAGATGAGGATTTTTGTTTGCAGCATCACTTCTGTCTTTTTCTGCATGTCTAATAAAATAATAGGTTGATACTATTTTAGCATTTGATTCAGAAGATTTTTCTTGATTTATGCATGATGCCAAAGCAAAAACAAACACGAAAACGACTATTTTAAAGTTCTTCATAATGATATTTTAACAGTTATTCAAAAATTAAATTTTACTTAATAGGCTTATACATAAGATATATTCCTCTGAAATTATCCTGCAATAATTCAAAATCTAATTGTCGTTTAGTTAAAGTTTCAAAGCCATTTTTTTTGTAAAACTTAAGAGCTCTATCCTTGGACGACATGGCCTCAAGCCATATATAGTCCATTCCTCTTTCTTTGGATTTTTGTTCAATCCAATTCATTAATTTTTGAGAAAGCCCAGTTCCTTGAGATTCTTGGCTTAAATAAATTCTGTGTAAATAGGTTGCAGATTTATCTGGAAATTGCTCTAATGATTTATTGAAAACAAACCGTATAAATCCTTCAATTTGATTTTTATAAATAACAAAATAATAGTGAGCTAGATTTTCATCTAGTTCTTCGGTGAAATTTTTTAAGCCATAGCAACGGTTTAGATACCAGTTACAATCCTCATTTTTCCAAAGATATTTATACTCAGTTGGATATATTTTCCAAGCCAAAGCCATTAATTTTTTTTGATCTTTAATGGTAACCTTAATGAGTTGTATATTATCTGATATTGAAATCATTAAAAATTAAGCGAGTTCTAAAGCAATCTCAATCATGCCTTTAAAAGTAGTTTCTCTTTCTAAAGTTGTAGTTCTTTCTCCTGTAACCAAAGAATCTGAAATAGTTAAAATACTTAAAGCATTTACATTATGTTTTGCTGCAATGGTATAAAGGCCAGCACTTTCCATTTCAACGCATAATACACCAAATTTCGACCACTTTTTATAAGATTCAAAATCGTCTGCGTAAAACTCATCAGAGGTGAATATGTTCCCAGCTTTTATTGTAATGTCTTTAGATTTTGCTGCTTCTACAGCTTTTTGAAATAATTCAAAACTTGCTGTAGGAGCAAAGTCGGCACCACCAAAACGCAATTCATTAATACCTGAATTGGAAGAGGCAGCCATTGCCAAAACGATATCCCTGATTTTAATATGCGCTTGATAAGAACCTGCACTACCAACACGGATTAAGTTTTTAACACCATATTCTGTAATAAGTTCGTGAGTATAAATAGAAATACTAGGAACTCCCATTCCTGTGCCCATTACTGAAACAGGTTTTCCTTTATATGTACCCGTAAACCCTAACATGCCTCTTACTTTGTTGAAACAAACTGGATTTTCAAAAAAGGTTTCTGCTATCCATTTAGCTCTCAAAGGATCTCCTGGTAATAAAATGGTTTCTGCAATATCTCCTTTTTTTGCTTCTATATGTACGCTCATGATTTGTTAAATTAAGTGGAAAATTTATTAGTAATTTGAATTGGAAGTTTCACCTTTTATGATTGCTATTCCTGAAGATGTTCCCAGCCTTTCTGCGCCCAGATTTATATAATCTAAGGCTGTTTTAGAATCTTTAATGCCACCTGACGCCTTTATTTTTGTTGTATTTTTAGCGACACTTTTCATAAGTTTAATGTCTTCAAAAGAAGCGCCTCTTGTGCCAAAACCAGTTGAGGTTTTTATAAAGTCTGCACCGCCTTGTATGGCAAGTTCACTAGCTTTTATAATTTCACTTTCATCAAGATAACAGGTTTCTAAAATAACTTTCAAAGTGTTGTTCGGCATAACGTTTTTAACAGCTTCAACATCTTTCCAAACGCTATCGAAATCCTTGTTTTTTAAATAGCCAATATTCATTACCATGTCAATTTCATCAGCACCGTCATTTAATGCCGATTTAGCTTCGTAAGCTTTAGCTTTTGTGGACATAGCTCCTAAAGGAAATCCTATAACACAGCATACTTTAACATTGGAGTTTTTTAATTGGTCTTTTGCTAAACTTGCATAACAACTGTTAACACAAACCGAAAAAAATTGGTAGGTTTTAGCTTCTTCACAAAGTTTAATGATGTCTTCTTTTGTAGCGGTGGCTTTTAATAGTGTGTGGTCTATATAGTTATTTAAAGATTTCATTTTAATGTTTTAATAGGTTAAAGTTAAGCTTATTTTATTTGAATAAAAACAGTTTTAAGGTGTAATTTAGCTTCATTAAAATTTAGAAGCTATAAGACAAATTGCATGTTGCAATGAAACAAAAGAAGAGGCTATATTTTTGTATAGCCTCTTCTTTTGTTATTATAAAATAATATCTGTTATGATATCTCTGTAACTAATTGAGCTTTTGTTATTTTTATTTCTGTGGTAGCTGCAATTCTATCAACACCTAAATTGATATATTTTAGTGCCGTTTCAAAATTGTTGATTCCTCCTGAAGCCACAATTTTGAGATCGTCTTTTACAGTTTTCTTAATAATTTTCACAGCAGTAAATGTAGCACCGCTATTTGAAAATCCAGTTGAGGTTTTTATATAATCTGCTTTTGCATCCATAGAGATTTCGCAGGCTTTTATAATTTCATTTTTTGATAATTCACTTATCTCAATAATAACTTTTAATGGCTTATTATCAATAGCTATTTTTACATCTATAATGTCTTTTAGAAGGGCTAAATAGTTTTTACTTTTTAGGAAGCCAATGTTAATGACCATTTCTATTTCATCAGCACCATTTTCGACCGCCTTTTTTGCTTCAAATGCTTTTGATTGAGTTGACATGGCACCTAAAGGAAACCCAACAACAGTACAGATCTTTACTGGAGTTTTGTCTAATAATTGCTTTGCTAAAGGGACATAACAGCTGTTAACACAAACTGAATGATAATTGTTATTTAGAGCATCATTACATAGGTTAACAATATCGCGCTCGGTTGTTGTAGAATTAAGAAGTGTAAAATCTAGGAATGCGTTGATATCCATATTACAAGTAGGTTTTTTAGTTAATTTGTTTTAAACAATAAATTTGGAGAGGGAAACGATAACTTCAATTCTTCGACGAAAGGTTGAATTTAATCGATGAACAAAGTTAGCAATTTTATTTATATAGATAATGCAAAAAGTGTTTTTTTTATTGTTTTGATGATTGTATTTAACATAAAATTTAACAAAAAAAGCAATGCTTATCTTCTTTAATTGCTAAAGATCTGATTCACATTGCTTTTAACTAACCAACCAATAATAAGACTGTTTTATATATTAATTGTTACAGTTATTATGAAAGTCTATTATATTTCATTAGATATTAAATTGGCCTGGTTTCTAAAAACCAATTTATCATCAAAGGCGTCTAAAAGAATGACACTATCTGTAGTCACTTTTCCAGCTAAAATTTCTTTACTTAATTCATTCAAAACTTCTTTTTGAATAACTCTTTTTACTGGTCTTGCGCCATATTCTGGGTTATATCCTTTTGCTGCTAAATAGTTTATTGCTTCATTTGTTGCATCAAAAGTGATTCCTTGTTTTGCAATCATTTTTGTTAAGCCTTTTATTTGCAATTCAACAATATCAATGATGTTTTCTTTTGATAATGGCGTAAACATTATGGTATCGTCAATTCTATTTAAAAACTCGGGTCTGACCGTTTGTTTTAACAATCCTAAAACATCCACTTTTGCAGCTTCAATAGCAGAATCTATATCTTTTGTAGATTCAAATCGTTCATGAATTAAATGACTTCCTAAGTTTGATGTCATGATTACAATTGAATTTTTAAAATCTGCTACACGACCTTTGTTATCTGTCAATCTACCTTCGTCTAATACTTGTAATAAAATATTAAAAGTATCAGGATGCGCTTTTTCTATTTCATCTAAAAGAATGACTGAGTAGGGTTTTCTTCTTATAGCTTCTGTTAATTGTCCACCTTCATCATATCCTATATATCCAGGAGGCGCACCTACCAATCTGCTTACAGCATGACGTTCCTGATATTCGCTCATATCAATTCTGGTCATCGCATTTTCATCATCAAAAAGATAATCGGCTAATGCTTTTGCCAGTTCAGTTTTACCAACACCGGTTGTTCCTAAAAACAGGAACGTACCAATGGGTTTTTGAGGATTTTGCAAACCTGCACGACTTCGTCTTACCGCATCACTAACGGCAATAATGGCTTCGTCTTGTCCAATAACGCGTTTATGTAATTCTTCTTCAAGTTTCAATAGTTTTTCACGTTCGCTCTGAATCATTTTAACTACCGGAATTCCTGTCCATTTTGCTACCACTTCGGCAATATCATCATAGGTTACTTCTTCTTTAATAAGAGAATTACCAGATTGATTTTTTTGCAATTCTTTTTGAAGTTCTTCTAGTTTTTCCTGAGCTTCTTTTATTTTTCCGTATCGTAATTCTGCAACTTTACCATAATCGCCATCACGTTCTGCACGTTCTGCTTCTATTTTATAGTTTTCAATTTCGAGTTTAGTTACTTGAATATTGTCTACAACTTCTTTTTCGCTTTTCCATTTGGCATATATTTCATTGCGCTCTTCTTTTAAGTTAGCTAAATCTGAACTTAATGCTTTTAGTTTTACTTCATCTTTTTCACGTTTAATAGCTTCAATTTCAATTTCCAGTTGCATGATTTTTCTATCCAAAACATCAAGTTCTTCTGGTTTGGAATTGATTTCCATACGCAATTTTGAAGCAGCTTCGTCCATTAAGTCAATGGCTTTATCTGGAAGAAACCTGTTGGTTATGTACCTTTGGGAAAGTTCAACAGCTCCAATAATGGCTTCATCTTTAATTCTAACCTTATGGTGGGTTTCATACTTTTCTTTGATACCACGTAAAATTGAAATGGCACTTTCTGTATCTGGCTCATAAACCATTACTTTTTGAAAACGACGTTCTAAAGCTTTATCTTTTTCAAAATATTTTTGATACTCGTCTAAAGTTGTTGCACCTATTGCACGTAATTCGCCTCTTGCAAGGGCTGGTTTTAAAATGTTTGCGGCGTCCATGGCTCCTTGACCACCACCAGCGCCGACAAGTGTATGAATTTCATCAATGAATAAAACAATGTCTCCTTCACTGTTGGTTACTTCTTTAATAACAGCTTTTAAACGCTCTTCAAATTCGCCTTTATATTTTGCACCAGCAATTAATGCGCCCATATCTAAAGCAAAAATTTGTTTGTCTTTTAAGTTTTCAGGCACATCGCCATCTACAATTCTGTGCGCTAAACCTTCGGCAATTGCTGTTTTACCAGTGCCAGGTTCACCAACCAAAATAGGATTGTTTTTTGTTCTTCGAGATAAAATTTGTAGTATACGTCTTATTTCTTCATCTCTGCCAATTACAGGATCTAACTTGCCATCTTTAGCAAGCTGGTTTAAATTTTTGGCATACTTGTTAAGTGCATTATAAGTTTCTTCTTGACTTTGAGAGGTTACATTTTCTCCTTTTCGAATTTCTTCAATAGCAGTTTGAAGGGTTTTTTCAGTAACACCTTGGTCTTTTAGCATTTGGGCTATTTTACTGTTTGATTTAAAAACGGCCAAAATTAAATGCTCAACAGAAACAAAGTCATCTTTCATTTTTTTAGCAATAATTGATGCTTCGTTTAAGGTTTTACCAGCTTCTCTTGAAAACATAATGTCGCCTCCAGAAACTTTAGCGAAACTTTCAAGTTGCTTATTTAAAGCTTGTTCTAATATGTTAATATTGACATTCAATTTTTTCAAAATGAATGGAAGTACATTTTCATCAACTTCAAAAATAGCTTTAAAAATATGCTCGTTTTCTATTTGTTGATGACCGAAGCTTTGAGCAAGTTGTTGAGCTTGCTGAATAGCTTCTTGCGATTTTATTGTAAAATTATTAAGGTTCATATCTATTTTATTTTTTTTCTTTACAATTAAATTCTCAATAATCTTACCAACGGAAATTTAAAGACAAAAAGTCAGATGAAGTTGCTAAAAATAAGACTTTTAGTCAGATGTAAGATTTGAAAATTAATACGACTTAAATCACATTAAATTACAAAATATGGGATTACTTAACAAGCTATTTAACAGTTCCTCTGAAAATAAAGATGAAAAAGAATTACCTTGGAACATATTAACATCGTTGAGTCAATTAGGTGACATTAAAGAAAAATCATTATTAAAAACTCAATTGATATTTAAGCATTCAACGCGTTGTGGAGTTAGCAGAATGGTGAAGAATCAGTTTTTGAAAGACTATGATTTTACCGAAAAAGATTTTGATTTATATTATTTAGATTTAATAGAGTACAGAGCTATTTCAAATGAAATAGCCCAAACATTTCATGTTTATCACGAATCACCACAATTATTGGTAATAAAAAATGGTACAGCTGTAGCTAATAAAAGTCATGGTGCTATAAATGATTTAGACTTAAAAGGATATCTTTAATTTGTTGCTCAAATGAATTCAGATTACCTATTTGTTTATGGAACCTTGCTAAAAGATTTTGACAGTTATATGTCGAAATTTTTAGAGAGAAATTCCGATTTCATTGGAGCAGGTTATTTTTATGGTCAACTATTTGAAGTTTCTTGGTATCCAGCAGCAATTTTGAGTTCTGATTCAGCAGAAAAGGTTTTTGGGCATGTTTTTAAAATTCCTGAAAACGAAAAGACCTTCAAAATTTTAGATGATTATGAAGGAATTGGCGATAATTCAGAATATCCCAATGAATATAAAAGAGATCTCATTGATGCATATCTAAATTCTGGAGAAATCTTAAAAGCTTGGGTTTATACTTATAATCAGCCTACCAATCATTTAAAAAGAATAGTTTCAGGAGATTACTTAAATAAGGAAGATATTTAATTGTAACTTTTTTAAGGTTTTTTATTAACTTGTGCGAATGAAAGCACCAAATAAAGACGCATCGAAAAACAATCCATTTGATTATGAAAAAGAGCTAATCAAATTGCATGAAGAACTGGTTCATTTACAAGAATGGGTAAAAAAGCAAGGATTAAAAGTAGTAATCATTTTTGAAGGCAGAGATGCTTCTGGTAAAGGTGGAACAATAAAACGTTTTACAGAGCCACTAAATCCTCGTGTATGTAAAGTTGTAGCGTTGGGCATGCCAACTGAAAGGGAAAAAACACAATGGTATTTTCAACGATATGTTCCTTATTTGCCAGCAGCAGGAGAGATAGTGCTTTTTGATAGAAGTTGGTACAACAGGGCAGGAGTAGAAAAGGTTATGGGTTTTTGTACTGAAGACGAGTATCATGAGTTTTTACGTTCATGCCCGGAATTTGAACGAATGTTAGTAAGGTCTGGAACTATTGTTTTAAAATACTGGTTTTCTGTAAGCGATGAAGAACAGGAAAAACGTTTCAAAAACAGGATAAGCAATCCATTAAAACGTTGGAAATTTAGCCCGATGGATTTAGAATCGCGTTCCAGGTGGTTAGAGTACTCAAAAGCTAAAGACAATATGTTTGCACATACAGATACTAAACAAGTGCCTTGGTTTGTTGTAAATGCAGATAATAAGAAAAAGGCTCGCTTAAATTGCATTAGCCATGTTTTGAGCCAGATACCTTATGATAAAATGGATTTGAATCCTATTAAATTGCCAGATTTGCCTGACTACAAAGCCTATGTGCGTCCGCCAATGAATTACCAAACCTTTGTTCCTGAAAAATATTAAGTTTCAAAAATTAGAAACAAATAAATTTTTTAGTTTCTAGGTCGATAAGAGTTTATAATCTTTTTAAGTTTTAGTTTTAAATCCTCACCAGTATCATAAACCATTTGCTCATTTGTTGGAAATGGAATTCTTCTATTATTCAATAAATTCAAATCTTCTTTTGTAAGGGCTCTTTTATCGCCTCTAAAAGCAGCATAAATATTGTTGAAAACAAATTCACTATCAATTGAAAACGTGTCAACTAATTGATTTGATTTTAAATCTACATAAACAACGCTGCCTATAACCTGAGTTGATTTTAATTGTGTGAATTCTGAAAATCTAGCTTTTACCCTTATAATTTTATCTATTTTGATATCATTACCTAAGCTGTCTTTCATAACATTACCTTTGCCATCTAGCTTATACTTCCAACCATCAACAATATCTCGCTCTCTTAATATTTCTCTTTCTTTGATTTGTTCTGGTGAAATATTAATACGTTTTAATTGTAAGGTCATAGCATAATCATACTCTAAATTTGGGTCTTGAGAAGCATGATAAACTGTCCAAAATTGATTTAATCCATAAGTATTAAAATTCAACAAATCGTCTTCCAATCTGCTAGGAATGATTTGATTTGTTTGATTTTCTATATTAACAATTACATAATTTGTGCCTCTAAAATGAGCTTCTTCAATAAATTCTCTGGTTTTTTCATAATTTGGGTTAATTGATTCTATGTAACTAAAGGTGTTGTAAGCTTCTCTAATTGTAGCTTTAGAATCTGAATCTATTAAAGCGATACCTTTTTCATATAAATAATCTGAGGTTTTATTTCGGGTATCTAAAATATCATCACCATAATCATTGAATTTGAAATTAACAGTTTTACTATTTATCTGTAATGGCATAAACGGTTTAATGGACTCCTGCCTTGAATTTAAGCTTATATAAGTCTCATAAATTTTTTGATGATATTCAGGGTTATTATCTTTTTTTAAAAATTTAATATTGTTTAAATCTCTATCAACTGCTTTATAATAGGCATCATGAAGCATTAAAATATAGTCTTCTTTACTCTTTTTGCTTTTATTGGTTTCAAGTTTGTCTAAAGCATCAGAAATGGCTTTATCATAATTACCAGAATTTATTGACTTTTCGACTTGCTTTCTAGTACTGCATGCTAATAATGTTGTAAAAATAGTTGCTATAAGTAGTAGTTTTTTCATATGCTTATATTTTGGGTTTTACTTCTAAAATTCAATTTTAATGCCAAAAAATAAAAAAGAACCCCCAAATTATTCATTTGAGGGTTTTTTATTTAAATACAAAATTAAATTATTTCTTTGTATAAACAGGTAATAATTTGGTAGAAACTTCACCAAAACCTATTCTTGTTCCATCTTTTTCACAATGCCCACGCATTATAACCGTATCATTATCGTTGATAAACTTTCGTTCTGTTCCATCTTTCATTTTGATAGGCTTTTCACCGCGCCATGTTAATTCAAGCATGGATCCATACGAATCTGGTGTTGGTCCAGAAATAGTACCACTTCCCATCATGTCGCCAGAATTTACGGGGCAACCGTTAACGGTATGATGCGCCAGTTGCTGAGACATGTTCCAATACATATATTTTAAATTGGTTTTTGAAACAATGGTTTCTTTAGCACCTTTGGGTTGAATAGCTACTTCTAAACTAATGTCAAAACTTTTTTTGCCTTTATATTGTAAATAAGGTAATTGAGGCTTTATAGGTTTTGGTCCTTCAACTCTAAATGGTTCTAAAGCATCTAAAGTTACTATCCAAGGTGAAATAGACGAGGCAAAGTTTTTAGATAAAAAGGGACCCAATGGAATGTATTCCCATTTTTGAATATCTCTGGCGCTCCAATCGTTAAACAAAACCAATCCAAAAATATATTCTTCAGCTTCATTAACTGGAATTGGTTCCCCTAAATCATTGGCATCTGTTGTAATAAAAGCCATTTCCAATTCAAAATCCACCAATTTTGAAGGACCAAATGTTGGCTCTTGAGCGCCTTCAGCAAAGGTTTGTCCTTGAGGTCTGTGTATAGGAATTCCTGAAGGAATGATGGATGAACTTCTTCCGTGATAACCTACTGGAATATGAAGCCAGTTAGGAAGCAGGGCATTATTTGGGTCTCTAAACATGCTTCCTACATTAGTGGCATGCTCAATACTTGAATAAAAATCGGTGTAATCTCCAATTTGAACAGGTAATTGCATCTCAATTTCGTCCAATCTGAAAAGAACAATTTCCTTATGTTGTTTATTGTTTTTAAGAATTGGGTTTTCTGAATCAAAAATATCTGCTATTCTGTTTCTAACAGCTCTCCAGGTTTTTCTCCCATCAGCAATAAAATCATTTAAAGTATCTTGAAGAAAAATATCATCGGTTAAAGGAATCCCATCAAAATACCCCAGTTGATGTAAGGCACCAAGATCTATCGCTGTATCACCAATACGGCTTCCAATAGTAATGATGTCATCACGGGTAAGAAAAACTCCAAAAGGAATATTCTGTATAGGAAAATCAGAGTTTTTATCCACATGTAACCACGACTTTCTATCTGGATTATTAGCTGATATTGGCATGACGTTTTTTAGTTTATTATTATTAAATTCTATTCAAACCTACACATTTTTTTCATTTTAATGGAATAAAAGGCTTAAATTTTAAGTTTATTTTAATCGTTGATAAAACGGTTAAGAACTTATAAGTAAATATATGTTTTTTAGGGAATTTAACTAATCTATTTGTTATTTTTGCCGAATTATTTAACTAGAAATTAATTTTATGCAACGCGACGAACAAATTTTTGAACTTATTCAAGCTGAAAAAGAACGCCAATTACATGGTATTGAACTTATTGCATCTGAGAATTTTGTGAGCAACCAAGTAATGGAAGCAGCGGGTTCTGTGTTAACAAACAAATATGCTGAAGGATACCCAGGAAAGCGTTATTATGGTGGTTGTGAAGTAGTAGATGAGGTTGAGCAAATTGCCATTGACAGAGCAAAAACTTTGTTTAATGCAGAATATGTGAATGTACAACCACATTCTGGAAGTCAGGCTAACACTGCTGTGTATCATGCTTGTTTAACACCTGGTGATAAAATTTTAGGATTTGATTTATCTCATGGCGGACATTTAACTCACGGATCTCCGGTAAATTTTTCTGGTAAACTTTACAATCCGGTATTTTATGGAGTAGAGCAGGAGACTGGTGTTTTAAACTATGATAAAATACAAGAAATTGCTGCAAAAGAGCAGCCAAAATTAATTATTGCTGGCGCATCTGCTTATTCTCGTGATATTGATTTTAAGCGTTTCAGAGAAATTGCTGATAGCGTTGGTGCTATTTTAATGGCAGATATTTCACATCCTGCAGGTTTAATTGCTAAAGGTATTTTAAACGATCCATTACCACATTGCCATATTGTGACTACTACTACACACAAAACGTTGCGTGGACCACGTGGTGGAATGATTATGATGGGACAAGATTTTGATAACCCATTTGGACAGACTCTAAAAAATGGCAGTTTGAAAAAAATGTCAGCATTATTGGATTCTGCAGTATTTCCTGGAAATCAAGGTGGACCATTAGAACACATTATTGCAGCTAAAGCTATTGCTTTTGGTGAAGCATTAACCGATGAGTTTTTGCACTATATTTTACAAGTAAAGAAAAATGCTGATGCTATGGCAAAAGCTTTGGTAAGTAAAGGGTATAACATCATTTCTGGTGGAACCGATAACCATATGATGTTGATCGATTTACGCAACAAAAATATTTCTGGTAAAGATGCCGAACAAGCTTTGGTAAAGGCAGATATTACCGTAAATAAAAATATGGTGCCTTTTGATGATAAATCACCATTTGTAACATCAGGAATTCGTGTGGGTACTGCTGCAGTAACAACCAGAGGTTTAAAAGAAAATGATATGGCTGCTATTGTAGACTTGATTGATGAAGTGATTGCTAATTTTGAAGATGAAGCGGTTTTAGAAGCTGTGAAAGTTAAAGTTAATAAGATGATGAAAGGTAAACCATTGTTTGCATAGTATTTATATAAAGACGACAAAGGGATCCTGCTTTATGCAGGATTTTTTTTTGATATTAACAATTTGCTAGTTATTACTAAAAGGGAATACCTATCATATACAATTAATTGTAAGCATATTCTTTATTAAAAGGCAAATAAATGTTATAGTTTAAAAAAAAATAGGCTTTTCATCGATTATATAAGTATTTCGTCCTATATTCGTGGTATCGAACCCAAACCTAAATGGCATTTTGCTTATGTATATATTCAAAATATTCAAAAAACCTGCTTTTTTAATTTTTACTTTCTTTTTGATCACATTAAGTGTTGTTAGATCTGTTATTGCTCCAGACAAAGCAGTAGTTATTTCTACTAACAAAATTGATAAAATTCAAGTCAATCAAAATGAGATTAAAATATATGAAGCACAAAAGGAAGAATTAAATGAGGCTCTTGTTGCATATTTTAAAAGTGCCATAGCTTCAGGAGATATTGTAGGTGCTGGAGTAAGTATTGTTAAAGGTGATTCTATCGTAATTTCTGAAGGGTTTGGTAAAAGAAATATTAAACTTAATGATAAAGTTAACAAGGAAACCGTATTTAGACTAGGATCTATATCAAAAGGGTTTGCAGGAGTTTTGGCGGCTAAATTAAAAAGCGAAGGTTTATTGGATTGGAATGATAAGGTGAGCGATTTTATCCCAAATTTTCAATTAGGAGACAGCACGAATACCAATCAAATTACACTTGCTACTATTTTATCGCAAACTTCGGGAGCACCTTACCATAGTTACACCAATCTTGTTGAAGCTGGATTAGCATTAACTGAAATTGCCACACGATTTAAATCGATTGCTCCTATCAGTAAGCCAGGTAAGATGTATAGCTATCAGAATGCTATGTTTGCACTTAGTGGCGAGATCATGCAAAAAACAACGCATCAAGATATTAGTACATTGTTGAATAATAGGTTTTTTAAACCTTTAGAAATGAATACTGTTTCAATGGATTATCAAACTTTACAAGACACAAAAAATGTTGCTTTGCCACATTCTAAAAGCCGTAATAGTTGGAGGCCTTTAAAACTTAACCATAATTATTACAATGCCATTGCAGCTGGAGGTATCAACGCCAGTGCAATTGATATGGCTAAATGGATGGAGTTATTATTAGGACATCATCCTGAAATAATAAACAAATCTGCTTTACAGGAAGCTTTTAACCCATTTATAGAAATTAAGGAAAACAACAAATACTATCAACATTGGCCAGGGCATGTAAGTTCTTATTATGGATTTGGGTGGAGAATTCATAAATTTTTAGAAAATAATGAGGAAAAAACCATGTTGCATCATGGTGGAAGTGTTAATAGTTACAGAAATGAAATTGCAGTATATCCTGACTCCGATTTGGGTATTTGTGTTCTTTTAAATAGTAATTCTAAACTAGCAAAAACAGTAATACCAGACATTTATAAAATAGTAACTGATGTTTTTAGTAAGACAAATTCAAAAACTAATCTTGCTAAAAATGCATTAGCTACTTTAACTCCTTAGATAGCTTTTGATTTCATCTTTTCCTAATCATTTTTTTCTTAAGGGTTTTTAATTACTTATACGAATTTTCAATATCGCTTTCTATTTTGTTTTAAAAAGGATGAGTTGCTAATAGAAAGTATTCACAAATACCATAATTTAAAATTTAACCCAAAGAGTATCATAACGTAAAAAACAAGATTAGCTAAACGTTTATGTATAACAATAGTTGAGGTTTTGCGTGCGAGGATTTTCCGCAGGAAAATCAGATGTAGAAAAACAGCAACGCCCTTTGGTTAAGCCTAAAAACAGCAATTATTTTTATATGGTGTTAGGCAAAGTTTTTATTTGTCAGAAATTAACTAAATTACGATGAAAAATAATATCAAAATGAGTAAAGCAAAAGACAGACAAAAACTTTCTTGGGAAGGAATGTTTTATAGTATTCAGAGAATTGACCTTTTAATAGTTTCTATTTGTGGAGCTGGAATTTATGTTTGTTTGGAAACGATTAAATACTTGTCCGATAAAAGTCAAGATATAAGTTTGTTGGTCAGAATTTCGGGAGGTTTGTTTTTATTCGGAATTATTATAAACTTTATATCTCAACTTTTCGGATATAAAGCAAATAAAGAAGATTTTCTAATGTGTCAAGCTGAAATTGATGCAGGAGACAAAATAAATGAAAAAGAAAAAGCTGAAATAAAGGAGTTTGACCGAAAAGCAGAAAAATTCTCAAATCTTACAGATAAATTTAATTATGTAAGTATGGGATTAATGTTTGTCGGTTTAATTTTAATAATGTACTATTTCCTTTTTACTTTTTAGGAGGTCTTGGACTTCCTTTTCTGTCGGGAGGTGGAGAATCTCTTTTTAAAGGAATATGTTTTGGAGTAGGTTGTGGCTTACTCGGTTTAGGAGTCGGATTTGGTCTTGTTGGTTGTTTTCCCATAATGTTTATTTCAAATGTTGCCTAATGCGATGATATGAACTTTTTTATTGTTTATATCTGCAGTTAAACGAAGTTAGGGTTTTCAGCTTATAAAGGCTATACGCAGTTGTGAGTATTTTTCAAACCTTCGAGATATTGTTTTGTTTCTTGTAAAAGTCTTAATTATCCTCTGGAAAGGTGATGTGTTGGTAAGCTCCCAAATCTGGTGTGGTTGCTCTGTTTACGTTTAAAATATCAAATGGCACCTGGTTTGAAAATATGGTGTTCCCTTGGTTATTAGCCGCAGAATTATCGCCAATCATTAATTGGTTTGATTCAGTATCTTTAAAATCTGGGTCTTGATTAAAAATAACACTTTCATAATGCGTGGTATCATTAAAATCATAATTGGCACCAGTAAAGGTATTACTGCTATTATCAAAACGTATTAAACAGTTTGTGAATTTAAAATTGAAAGCCACGGCATCATCCTGAATTTCATCCAGTAAAATCTCGGGGTTATCATTGCCGTAAATAATGCAATTATTAAAATTGGCTTCGGTTAAATCAGTAAGAATCGCCGTGTTATCGGCATCAACAATAAAATTGTTTAACAATACCGATGGAAATTGCCTGAAACCATTATTCCAGTAATTGGCAATGGTGCAATGTGTAAAATTATATTTACCACCAATTGTTCCTGCAAATGATGACTGCCCTGAATTGTTAATCACCACATTTTCACCAGCAATTGAGGTGTTTCTTCCCAGAATTCCAAAGGCACTTGAATTATATATTTGGGTATTGGCAACGTTAAGTTTATTTGAGATTTCATTGGGATTACCATCGCACAAAATACCAACTGTGGCATTTTTTATAGTAGTGTAATTAATGGAGTTATTAATACTTCCATCTAAAAGCCAAATAGCACTCCATTGTCCTGGAGTATCAGAAAAACTGGGTTCTAAACGGTCGCCTTCCAAAATGACTTCATTTTCTAATAAATCCTGGTCGGTACTAAATGCACCATTTATATTTATAGATGCACCATCTGTAACCAAAAGTCCGGAATTATTATGAAAATGTAAACGTGCGCCAGCATCAATGGTTAAGGTTTCACTATTTGGAACCGCTGCATACCCATAAATGACATAAGGTTTTTCGTTGGTAAAGGTTAGTTCTTCAGGTAATAATTCTCTTCCTTGAATATCGGTTTCCACTTGTTCTCCATCAATATTTAAGGTTAAGGTTTCTATAACTTTTGTAGTATTATCTCTGTTTGGATAAATAAACACAGCATCTTGAATTAATGTAACCAGTTCTACTTTTTGAAGATTACTGCCGGCATCAAACTCAATTTGGTCTGTGTATAAATACTGATTGGCATTTGAGACGTTAGCAATATCAACTGTTGTTTCTATGAAAATATATAAACTGTCTTTGGCAAGAATTTGAACGTTTTCAAAAGTTTTACCAGGCATACCATCAACATTTAATCGGTAGGCTGAAGCTTCCCCTAAACCTAATCTAACAGTTGGAATTAATATATCTTCATTACTTCTGTTGTACACTTTTAAGTTATAAGTACTGGAACCTATATTGGTGAAAACGGTATCAAGATAAACGGTGTCTTTTGAAAATTGAAGGTTTCCTGTGCTTGCTGAAAACTGAAAATCTTTTCTGCAAGAACTCCAAAGTAATAAAATTGAAAAAGTAAGAATGTAATATAAAATGCGTTTCATCAGTTCAAAATTATTGATTTAGAGCTCAAATGAAATAACACAACTAAACATTTCTTTGCTTTACGTAATGGGTTATTGTGTATTTCATTAAACAAATATAAAAGTTACCTTTTAATAATGATTATTTTTTATGATGGATTCTTAGAATAAATCTGTTATTTCTGATGTAATTCTAACGGGTTTATTGGTTTGGGCATTAATTAAACACCATTTAGTTTCAGATTTTGCTAAAAGCTGACCGTTTTGACTATTGGTAATTTCTACAATACGATTTGAAATAGGTCCTTTAGAGCTTTTGATATAGGTTTTAAGTTGGATGGCATCATTTAAAAACGCCGAATTTTTATATTCAATACAATGGTTTATCATCACCCAATAATAATTTTTAAGCATGTCTGTTGAAGCACGATGCAGCCAATGCTCTTTGGCAACTTCCTGAACCCATTGTACATATCTAACATTATTGACATGATTTAATTCATCTAAATCATCAGGATTTACTATTATGTGAGATTCAAAAAATTGCATAAAATAAATTATAAAACAAAAGTACCCCTATTTTTTATTTTTGAATGACACCTGAATTATATTTTTATAAAATGCTTTTTTATTCTGGAAGGGTATAGCATATTAAGTAGGATTAGTATTACATATATTTAAAAATCATTTTTTTTGTTAAATAAATTCGATAAAATGATTGTTTTTAACGATTAATTACATAAATTTGTTTTGTTAATTTATTACATATAGATATGAATAGAAAAATTATTTTTTTCAGTTTGGTTTTTTTGTTAATGGTAAATATTGGTTTTGCTCAAAAAAAGAATGAACCTAAAAGTATTATTAGTGATAAGGTTTCTATAACCAAATATCATGATAAAGAAGAATTAGAGCGTATGCAAAAAGGGGAATTGTTAGGTTTATATATTGAGCGAATTGAAGTACTTATAAAAACTTTACCTTATATAGCCTTTGCAACTAAGCCAGGTGTAACAATGACTTCTTTAGGGATTCCTGATAATAAAGATAATAGGAATATGTTAGATGATGAATTTGATGCAACACAGGAGTATCTTAAAAAGTCAACAGAATTTCAGCAAACAATGCTGCCCTATTCTGATACTAGCAAATTGATAGCAGCTATTTTATTTTATGAAGAAACATTAAAATCGCTTCACGAGTATAGTGAATTTCATTAATTATAAAATTCAACTTAAAAAAAAGCTCTATTTAAGACATTGGTTTTAAATAGAGCTTTTTTATTTTATATAGATTGTGTTGTTAACAATTATTGATCAGCATTTTTTCTTCTTATTAAATCTTCGGGTATAGTTTCTGCTTTATATGGTTCTCTTTCAATAATTTATAAATAGCATTTTATTGAACATTCAAATTCATTTAAAACTTTTTTAGAAATTAATTAACGATTTTATCATATTGATTAATTTTTATCGACATAAATGTTGAAATATTCTACAAAAAAATTCCTTAAATTAAAAAAAGATGCATTTTACCGATTAAATTTGCATTTAATAGATTTTTTTTATTATGTTTGTATAATAAATGACAGAATATTAATATTTAATTTTTTCATCATGAAAACCTTCAGTAGACTAATATGGGTAATTCTTTTAATTTTTGGAAGTGCTTATGCGCAACAAGAAAAAGGAATAGTGGGTAGGAATAACTGGCTAACTAATTGGACAGAGTTTAATCCTAATCAGGTTGATTATGGTGAAGCTACTGAAATTTTAAACGGTAATATAACTGCTGACACAAAATTGATTAAGAGAAATGTGTATCTGTTATTAGGAAGTGTGTTTGTAACCAATAATGCAACCCTAACAATTGAACCAGGAACAGTTATCATTGGAGATTATGAATCTAAGGCGTCTCTAACTATTTGTCGAGGATCTAAAATTATTGCTGATGGTTTAGAAACAGATCCTATTGTTTTTACTTCAAATAGAAGTGTTAAAAAGTCTGGCGACTGGGGAGGTTTAATAATACTGGGTGATGCTCCAACAAACAAATTCGGAAATGGTTCTGTGGCATCTTATTATACACAGCTCAATTCTGCTTCATATGGTAATACAAACTATGGTGGCGAAAATTTAAATAGTAATTCTGGAATTTTGAGATATGTAAGAATTGAATATGCAGGTAAAAGACTTAAAAATGTAGGCTATTTTAATGGTTTATTATTGGCAAGTGTTGGAAATGAAACCATATTTGAAAATATAATGATAAGCTACTCTGCAGGAAATTCTTTTGAAGTGATAGGAGGTGAGGTTAATTTGAATAAGGCAGTTTCTTATAAATCAAGTAGTGATGACTTTAAATTTAATTATGGTGTACAGTGTAAAATATCTAATTCATTAGCGATTAGGTCGCCTTATGTTTCAAGTAATAAGGGAGCAAGATGTTTACAAGTTAATTCATACGATAAAAGAGAAGAAGTTGATTTAACTAAAAAGGGTTCATCCGTTATTGCAACCAATTTAACTTTAGTTAATGATAGTGATAATTTGGATTCTGATATTAATATGGGTTTAGTGAAAGAAGCTGTTTTTGTTGGAGAAAATGCCTTGTTGGATATGAATAAAAGTGTGATTTCTGGTTTCAATCCAGCTGTAATATTTGAAAATAAAATTGTTGTTAATCAAGAGAATTTAGAAAAAATAAAGTTTAGTGATATGTATTTCAATAATTGCAATGGCAACATTTTTATTGAAAACAATTCCAATAATGAAGATTTAGAGAATTGGTATGGGAATACTGCTTTTTTTAATGTGTATTCAAAAGGAAAAAACTCTGAGACCTTTATTGATTTCAAAAATGCAAAAAGACCAGATTTTAGATTGCGAATTAATAAAATAATAGCAACGAATGATTTGTCAAGAGAATAACTTTCTCATAGGATTATTTGTAATAAAATATCAATTCTAAAGAAATAATAGGTTAGAAAATAAATACAACAGAGAGGGCTTATTTATTAAATGAAATTATTTAAATGAAAAAAATTATTATTTATATTTTTTTTTTAGTAGCTATTTCTTTAACTCAGAAGCTAAATGCTCAAGTTATTGGACCGCCTAGCATTGGTTTTAGTCAGGCTTGTGCAAGTGAATCATTTAATACTTATAATGTCACTTTTTCTTTCTCTCCTGAATCATCATTTGGTCCAACAAATCAATTTATTGTTGAACTTTCTGATAATTCTGGAAGTTTTTCAAATGCAACAGTAGTTTATACATCTGCACAAGGGGCTGTAACGACATCGCCTGCTACGTTAAGTTTTTCTTTACCAACTACTACAGGTGGGGAAGCATACAAATTAAGAGTTAAAAGTACTGCACCAATAGCTGCCAGTTCTAATTCTATTGCCTTTCCAGCATATTATAAAATACAAGATGAGCCTTTTTCTATAAACAATTTAATTTCTACCGGAGTGTATTGTGCTGGTGGAAGCTATCTTTTAACTATAGATAATCCTGGTAATGGAACAAATGATTCTCCATTGCAATATCCTTCTTTAACATTTAATTGGTATAAAGAAACGAGTCCAACAACTTATGTGTTTGTAGCATCAGGTTCGAGTCTATCTGTTACTCAACCTGGCACCTATTTTGTTGAAACAAATTATGGTACTTGTACATCAAATTCTTTTTCAAATCGTGTTACAATAAGTGAAGCAACCACATCAAGTACATCAACTATTAATTCTAGTCTTGGTAATCCTTACTGTTCAAGTGAAGGAGCTACAACATTAAGTACAATTAATGGTAATAGTTATCAATGGTATAAAGATGGCGTTGCCATTTCTGGAGCAACAGGTCAAATGTATGTAACGGATGAAGCGGCTAATTATACAGTAATTATTGATTTAGGAGATTGTGTAACTAATGCAACTATTGATCTTGAAACAAATGGTTTTAATAGTAGTATTGATGTTTCTGACAATAATATATTATTGCCTGGCGAAACAATAGTAGCCACAGTAACAACAGATGCTATTAATCCGGAGTTTGAATGGTATTTAAATGATGCGTTAATAACAAGCACAACCAGTAATAGTTATGAAGTAACACAAACAGGAAGTTATAAAGTGGTTGTAAATCAAACTTCTGGTTGTATAACTTCAAACGAATTTCTTTTTACAATAACTGAACCTTACCCAGATGTAGCCAACATACCTAATTTAATAAGTCCGAATGGGGATGGTATTAATGATACTTGGGTTATTCCTCAAGAATACGTAACAGGTACTAATACAGAAGTGATTATAATAAGTTCTCAAGGAGAAATTGTGCTTAAAACAAACGATTATCAGAATAATTGGCCTGAAAATGAAATAAAGTTTAAGGATGTAAACCCAGTTTATTATTATGTAATTACCACTCAAAATAATAAAACAAGAAAAGGATCTATAACTGTTGTAAAATAAAATGAAAATCTCTCTCTCACATATCATCTTATTTCTATTTTTAACACAATGGATCTATTCTCAAGAAGACGGGGTTGTTGCTTTTAATTTGCCCGTAAGAAACTCTTTAAAATTTAATAAATATGCCATTAACCCTACATTTAGCTTTGTAAGAGAGCAAAATAAATACATTAGTTTTACTAATAAAAGAGAATGGGTTCAATTTGAAAATGCTCCGCAAACCTATCTATTTAGTTATTCAGGTAGATTTAGTGAAAATGTAGGCGCTGGTTTAGGATTGTTTCAACAAGATTATGGAGTATTGACCACTTTTGGAGGCGTACTGAATTTTGCATATAATGCTGTTCTGGATAGAGACAGCAATTTGACTTTTGGTATGAATTTGGGCTTTTATAAAAGCGGAATAAACGAAGGTAATGTAGTAACTAATTTCCCAGATCCATCTTTAGATAATATTCCATCAAACTCGATTCTTACTGTAAATCCAGGTATTAATTATGGTACCACTTTTTTTGACTTTGGTTTGTCGTTAAATAATATTGTTTCTTATAATCTTAAAACAAATAAGATGATAGAAGAAAATCCTGAACAAAGTATTCAGGCTCATATTATGTACACTGGCTATATAAATAATGGTGGTTTTTTCGATCAGAGTCGATTCTCAACATTAATTAGATCAGAATTCAAAAAAGATAAAACAGTTTACTCAGGAATTTTGATGCTTACAATTCCTAAAGGCATGTGGGCCCAAGCTATGTATAATTCGCTTTATGGAGCGTCTGGCGGAATAGGATTCAATTTAACAAATCAGATTTCTTTAGAATATAATTATGAAAAAGCAATTGGAGATTTATCTTCTTTTGGAAGTTCTCATGAAATGACTTTAGCATATAAATTCAAAAAGAATTATAAATACAATTATAGTGATGATGATGTTGAAGGTGCTTTAATTACCCCTGCTAAAAAAGGAAGGCGATCTGTTGCTAAAAGAAGTAGTACAGGTAAGACAGATGCAGATTTTAGAGCCAACAGAATTGCAAAAGCTCAAGCTAAGGCAAAAGCTGAAGAAGAAGCTAAAGCTAAGTTGGCTGTAGAAGCAAATACAGTTGAAGCAGAAAAAATTAAATTAGAACAAGAAGCTAAGGCAAAAGCTGAAGAAGAAGCAAGATTGAAAGCTATTGCCGACGAAAAAGCAAAAACAGATGAAGCAGCGAGAATTAAATTAGAACAAGAAGCTAAAGCTAAAGCTGAAGAAGAAGCAAGATTGAAAGCTATTGCCGATGCAAAAATAAAAGCAAATGAGGCAGCCAGAATTAAATTAGCGCAAGAAGCTAAGGCCAAAGCAGATGAAGAAGCAAGATTGAAAGCCATTGCCGATGCAAAAGCGAAAGCAGATGAAGCAGCTAGAATCAAATTAGCACAGGAAGCAAAAGCGAAAGCAGACGAAGAGGCAAGATTGAAAGCCATTGCAGATGCAAAAGCA
Source organism: Gaetbulibacter sp. M235 (assembly GCF_043876835.1). Lineage (NCBI taxonomy): Bacteria > Pseudomonadati > Bacteroidota > Flavobacteriia > Flavobacteriales > Flavobacteriaceae > Gaetbulibacter > Gaetbulibacter sp. M235. Next base: position 84,268 of record NZ_JBAWJZ010000007.1, on the reverse strand, counting down.
AAAGTGGATGAAGAAGCCAGAATTAAATTAGAACAAGAGGCTAAGGCAAAAGCTGAAGAAGAAGCAAGGTTGAAAGCCATTGCCGATGCCAAAGCAAAAGCAGATGAGGAAGAAAGAATTAGAACAGAAGAATTAGAAGGTGTTTTAATTTCTAAACCTACTGATGCGAATAGTATAGAGATGAGTAATCTAACAAAATTAGCAACAGACTCTAAAATAGAGCAACAAGCGTTGTTGATAAAATTAAGAGAAACAGTTGCTAGTAGACAAAAAGATCTTAAAGACTTAAAAGAAGAAAATGATTTAAGTGAGCAAGGTATTTTCACAGAGCCTAAACCATTTAAAAGTGTAACAGCAGAAAATGCAGAATTAGAGACTTTAAAAATCCAAATTGATGATGTTATAAAATCGCAAAACTTAAAAATAAGTCAATTAGAGGATTTATATAAAGAAAGGCTTAAAAATAATACGGAAGAGGAAGACTCTATAGCTATGATTTATCTTAATGAGATAGAAATAATCAAGAAAGCCCAAAAAGATGCTATACGTGCAAAAGCTAGTTTGGTTTCAGAATTAGAAGAAATTAAAATTGCGACAGAAATTGAGAGAAAGCGAAGAATTAAACGTGCTGCATATGATAATGAAGAAGCTAGATATACAAAAGACCGAGCAGTGCTTAATGCCATTAAACAAAATACACCTGCTAGTACAGTTGCATTAAAGACAGAAGATTTTGATTTTGGAGAAGAGCAAAGTAATATTCAAATTGTTAAAGACGTTAAAAATGTTGAAAGTGGTTATTATATGGTAATTGCTGTGCATAATGATGTAGAGAAAAGAGATGAATTCTTAAGAAAGGCAGTAGCTGCTGGTCAATCTAATATCAATTTCTTCTATGACGTTAATACTAGTAAATACTATATTTTCTATGAAAAATACAATAGTATTGAAGAAGCTAATATGGCATTAAAACTTAAAGGAAGTGAGCCGTATAATGGTAAAATGTCTATGGTTAAAATTGAAAATTAATGATTAGTTTTTATTAATTCTTATTTTAAAATTTCAATAGTGGTCTATTCTTAAATGGAATATGCAATATTTTTATTTAAAAAGTACTGCATATTTTCATTGGTGCAATACAATTAAAATGTATTTAAAATACTACAAAAACAATTAAAATGATATATCAAAGTATCATTTCATCGATAAAGTGTATAATTTATCCTTTCTCTTAACCATTATTTAAAAATAATTTACGATATTTATACCGTTTAAAAACAATAATTTTAGACTAAATGTTTTTAATGTGAGAATATTTATGCGTTTAATTTTATGTTATTAGCACAGATATTTCCTTTAAAATCACTAAAGTAAAGAGAAATACTAAAAAAACTAATATGAAAAAAACTACTTTTTTTAAATCTATTCTCGTTTTTATAACTTTACTATTAAGTTTTACTAGTATAGCTCAAACCTACAAGACTTTTTCTATAAGAAAAAATATAGATGTAAAAGGTAGTATGCTTGTTATTGGAAACAATATTCTTAGTAAAGATAATCTTCCTTTTAATGATGTAACAAAAGATAACCAAGATATATCAATGCAATATATTGATATTGATTCTGATGCTTCAACATTTAGTTCCAGTAATGCAGATCTTTTATTGTCTAATCATGAAGATGGTAGTGCTACAACATGTTACAGGGTTGCTTATGCGGGTTTGTATTGGGCTGCAATGCTTCAAAGTGGAAGTAGAACAGATATAAATAAAATAAAGTTTAAGTTGCCTGGTAGTTCAACATACAATGATATTACTGGTGAGATTGTTTATGATGCAATTGTGAGTCCTATTATAGCAAATGCTAATGAACCCGGAAATACACCTTATGCCTGTTACGCTGATGTTACTAATTTATTGTCTAGTTTATCAGATATTGAAGGAACCTATACGGTTGCAAATGTAATGTCTAGTTTGGGACTTAATAATTCAACTGGTTTATCAGCAGGTTGGACACTCTTTGTGATTTATGAAGACCCAAGTTTGCACACTAAATCATTCACCTCATTTGATGGATTTAGTCATATTTATGATGGGCATCAAGAAACAGTTCCGGTTACAGGGTTTACAACACCTCCAAATCCATCGCATATTGATTTGCAATTTGCTTATGCTGCTCTAGATGGGGATAGAACAAAAAGAGCTACCAAATTAGAAATTAATGGTAAAGAAGTAACTACTCCATTAAGATCTGCTAATAAGTTTTTTGGTTCTGTAATAGAGAACACAAATGGTGTGTCAAATCCAAGAAATCCTATGAGCGATAATACTTTGGGTTATGATACAGGATTTTTGGAAATATTAGATGCTGAACCAGAATTTATTAAGAATAATGTGTCTTCAGCAGATTTTAGGTTGCAAGTAGCACAGGGACAAGCAGACCCTATTTTTGCATTTTTTAGTGCTTTTGCTGTTGATATTATTGCACCAGAGATAGATTTAACCAAAATTGTGGTAGATACTTCAGGAGATGATATTGATGGGGATGATGTGTATCTTGGGCAAAATTTATTTTATGAAATAACCTATCAAAGTGTTGGAAATGATAATGTAACAGAATTTACTATAAAGGATATTCTTCCAGATAATATTGTTTTCGATCCTTTAACTGATATTGATTTAAGTAATGCAGGAGGCGCAACGTTACAATCGTACGATCCTGTTACTAGAACACTTATTTTTAAAATTCCAGATTCTTCAGTAGAAGTTAACGATCCTAGTTTTGTGATTCGTATAGCTGTTCAAGTGGTGCCTAATTGTTATGATTTAAGTCAAGCATGTTCTAATGAAATCAAAAACCAAGCCTTTGCAACGTATAGAGGTGTAATTAATCCTACTGTTATACAAGATGAAGGTAGTTTTGCTACAGTAGAATGTCTTGGAGTTCCTGGATCTACTAACTTTTTAGTGGATATTTCTAATTGTAATTTCGAAAAGAATGAAGTGCTTTGTGGTAACAGTGTAGAATTAAAAGCTGCTGATGGTTATGACAGCTATTCTTGGTCAACAAGTCCAACAGGTATTCCTGTAATTGGTACTGGTCAAACATATACTGCTACAGCTACTGGAACTTATTATGTAACTGATATAACATCATCTACTTGTATATCTATAGATGAAGTTATACATGTTATACCTTATGGAAATACCATTACAAACCCAGTTATTCCATTTGCCGATTTGTTACCAATCTGTCCTAACGATGGTAAAGTATTGCCGTATATATTTTTATGTGGTGGTAATACCTCACGTTCTATAACTACGGGTATTAGTGATGCTGTGTCAATTATTTGGCAGAAACTAGATGAAACCAGCTGTGCTGAAATGACAATTGATGATTGTGCTAATGAAAATCCAACCTGTACATGGAACCAAGTGGCAACAGGGCCTAATTATGTAGCAGATACTTCTGGCCAATTTAGGCTTGTTATAAATTATCCTGGAGGATGCTTTAGTATTTTCTATTTTAATGTTTATAAAAACTTATTAAACCCTACAGTTACTGCTAAAGATATAATTTGTACTACCCCTGGTGAGATTACAGTTGGAGGTGTTCCTAGTGGATATGAATATAGTTTAGATCCTAACGGTCCATATCAGTTATCAAATGTGTTTACTATCAATACACCTAATTATTATACAGTATATATCAGACAAATTGAAGTAGATACAAATCCTTGTATTTTTGAAACCCCAAGTATATATGTAAGGGAAAGAGACGTAAGTGTAGCGGAATTTGTTACTCAACCATATTGTAACGGAGATAAGGGAAGCATTAAATTAGCTGTAAATGACGCGCTACCACAATATTTTTATAGTATTTCATTAGGTGGAACGCTTGTTAATAGTGTTGGGCCAATTTTAGAAAGTGATTATACTTTTGCTAATCTTAATCCAGGGATTTATACCTATACGGTTTCAACTGATGATGGTTGTACTTTTACGGGCGATATAGAAATAATTAATCCACCGGTATTAACTGTTACAGCGGCACTTACAACACCTTTAACTTGTACTGATGGAGAAATAACAGTTTATCCTGTTGGTGGTACACCGCCTTATCTTTATTATGTAAATAGTACAACAGATTTTCAAAATACACCAATAATATCAGTGTCAACTGCTGGAGTTTATGATATTACAGTTGTAGATTCAAATAATTGTAGTGCAACTACATCAATAACTGTTGATGCTATTCCGGCTCCAGTATTTTCAGTTTCATCAACAGATATTTTGTGTTTTGGTGATAATAGTGGAGTTATTACTTTTAATGTAACTAATGCCAATGGTTATACTGTAGAATATAGTATTGATAATGGTACAACTTTCAGTTTAAACCCAACATTTTCAAACCTTACTGCAGGAACCTATCAAACGATGATTAAGTATTCATTGAATGGTATTGAGTGTTTAAGTATTGCTGAAGACGTTATTATAACTCAACCACAGTTTGCTTTAACAGCCTCTGGTGGAGTGTCTGAATTAGCAGGTTGTGGTCCTAATGGAGAAGGAAAAGTACGTATAACAAATCCACAAGGAGGAACACCTCCATATGAATACAGTTTTGATAATCAAGCAACATGGGTAACAACTAATGAAGCATATGTTTCTGCAGGAACATACACCTTATATATACGCGATGCCAATGGTTGTATTTATGCCATGCCTGGTATAATTATAGAACCAGAACCAGCTTCACCATCGATAAGTATTTCGGATACAGATTATAATTGTGATGGAACCGGTAATACAACAGTAACAGTTAATAACGATGCTACACTTTCATATACTTATGGTTATTTATTAGATGGTGTAGAAAATCCAAATACTGCAGATCCTAAAACATTTTTAAATGTTCCTGAAGGAAATCATACTATTAGTGTGACTTATCAATTGCAAACAGTACCAACTTACAGTAATTTATTAAATGAAGATTTTGGTAGTGGAGCCCCTACAACAACGCCCGGAATTGCAAGCGCATATTGTTTCAACGATCAAAGAGTAAATGCTCCTTATACTTGTGGAACACGCTCTGTTGAAGATAATCAGTATTCTGTAGCAAGCTTTTTTTGGAGGTCAGATGATCCAACAGCAAATAATACAGGAGCTTGGTATCACTTTAAGGATCATACTACTAATGGAACCGATCCAAATGGAAGATTTTTATTAGTAAATATTGGTTCTGCTGCTGGACCTTACGGAGTTCTATACAGTAAACCTATTTCAGATGTCATTCCTTATCAAGATATTCAGGTTGATTTATATGTAGCTAATTTAATGCGAACTGTAAAAGCAGATCGTGATGATCCAGATTTTAGAATACAATTAGTAGATGGTTCTGGTAATGTAATAGCGGAGCAGTATACAGGAATTATACCTAAAAATGAACAATGGAATTTAAAAACAGTAACACTTAACCCAGGAAATAATACCAATTTAACTTTTGTAATACGTTCTGGAAGTGTTCAGTATTATGGTAATGATACTGTTATAGATGATATAAAAGTATTTCAATTACCAAAAACATGTATTGAGCAAGTAGACTTTCCTTTTGTTATCCAACCAGGAAATGCATTTACCGCAGATATAGTTACAGCTAGTAATGTTAACTGTTCAGGCGATACAGATGGAACCATAACTATTGCTGCTCAAAATTTTGATACTACAATAGGTTATCAATATTCTATTGATAATGGTGTAACTTGGAATACACAATTAACATCACCTTATACAATTACAGGATTAGGTGTTGGCAGTTATACTATTATAGTACGTTATGACCAAAACTCTGATGGTATTTGTGATGCAACATTACAACAAGATATTACAGCACCAACTTTATTGGAAGTTTCAGCATCTGCAACGCCAATAACATGTCTTAATGGGTCGACGGTTACTACAACTGCAACAGGAGGAACACCGGCTTATTCATATGAACTGCTAGATGCTTCACTTGCTTTAGTGAATAATTTCCTAGCGAATGGTATTTTAACAAATATTCCAGCAGGAGATTATACAATAAGAGCTACAGATGCTAATGGTTGTACAGCTACAACCACAATTAGCTTACAAAATCCAAATCCACCAACAGCATCAATAATTAATGCAGATTATTGCTATGATGCTATTAATGGCGCCACACTTGAGGTTTCGGCTTCAGGAGGTCAAGCACCTTATGAGTATAGTATTAATGGAAGTGCATTTCAATCAAACCCAATCTTTACTAATTTAACTCCAGGTTCTTATGTTATAACAGTTAGAGATGCTTATGGATGTGAAGTTACTTTGCCTGCAGAAACAATAGCAACACAAGTAAGTATAGATGTAACTTTAACTAAAGAGTTGGATTGTACTTCTAACCCAGACGCAGTCATTTCTGGAACTATTTCAGATGGTTATCCACCATATACAGTAACTTTAATTCAAGGTACAGGAACAATTAACTTAACAGGAAATACATTTACATTATCAACTTCTGTCGATGGAAATTATCAGTTCCAAGTAACAGATGCTAATGGCTGTCAGGTTGTATCAAATGTAATTACAATCAGTCCAAAAATAAATCCAACAGCAACTACAACAACTGTAAATCCAAGTTGTAACGGAGACTCTAACGGTTCGGTGCAAATAATACCAGCTAGTGGAGTAGGACCTTATATGTTTAGTTTTAATGGAAGTAGTTTTACAGTAACATCATTATATACAGGATTAGCTGCGGGTACATATTCTTACCAAGTTCAAGATGCTAACGAATGTATTTTTGATGGCACTGTAACTTTAACACAACCAACAGTTTTAGTTGCTTCTGCAAGTGCAACAGCATTTACTTGCAGCACTAGTAATACAGCACAATCTGCAATAGTAACTATTGATGTTCCAACAACTGGAACAGCTCCATATTTATATAGTTTTAACGGTTCTGGCTATAGTTCAAATAATACATTAACAGTAAATGATAATGGTACAGACCAATTAATTACGTATTCCGTTCAAGATGCTAACGGATGTACTAATAGTGGTTCTTTAACAATATTAAGATTAGATCCACCAACAGATTTAGATTTTGCTGCTACAGATATTACCTGTTTAGCAACAGAATCAACAGTAACTTTAACGGCTACAAACGGAGTAGGACCATTACAATATGAAACTATAGCTCCTTCACCAATCATTATTGCAAAACAAAATTCAAATATATTTACAGGATTAACTCCAGGAACTTATATTTTTAGAGTGACTGATGCTAATGGATGTTATTATACAGAATCATACAATATAAATCCAGTTATTCCAATTGCAGTAACAGGATTAAAACTAAGTGACGCATTGTGTAATGGAGATAATACCGGAGCCATTCAATTTACAGTTTCTGGTAATTCTGGAACCTATACAAGTTCTTTGTCCCCTAATACAGGAACTTTAAGTCAATCTGGAAATACTATAGATGTAATAGGTTTAGTAGCGGGAAGTTATACTTTAGAAGTAACCGACACAACTACAGGCTGTACTGCAACTGAAACTATTACTATTTCAGAACCAGCAAATCCTGTTAGTTTAACAGCAACAGCAACTAATGTACATTGTAATAATTTTGAATCTCAAATTACAGTTATAGCTACAGGAGGAACACCAAATTATACTTATGCTGCTGTGATTTCAGGAGCTGCTGCACCAATAACTTATTATAACAGCAATGTTATAAATGTTAACACCAATAATGGAGTAGATTTAGTTTGGGATGTTTATGTAAAAGACGCTAATGGTTGTACAGCAACTACAACAGTAACCGTAGTACAAGATCCATTGCCAACAGTAACTGCACCATCAGTATCGAATCAATGTACAGTTACTTCTGGATTTACCTTTACAGTTTCAGGAACTGGTGTGGCACCATTATCATATAGTATAAATGGTGGAGCATCATACCAATCTAGTCCAACATTTACAGTAAATGCGGCAGGAAGTTTTACAATAACAATAAAGGACGGAAATGGTTGTACTGCTACTAGTGCGACACAAACAGACGTTTTTGCACCCATTACAGTCAATGCTGTTTTAACAAAAGATTTAACGTGTGATGCTCCAGCCGAAGCAACAATTGATGGAACTATTTCTGGTGGTAATGCACCTTATACAATAGCAACTATTCAAGGTAGTGGAACTGCTACTGTAACAGGGTCTACATTTACATTTTCAACATCTGTAGCTGGAGATTATCAGTTTGAAATTACCGATGCAAATGGATGTACTCAACAAACCAATGTAATTACAGTTACAGATACTGTAAATCCTGTGATTTTAAATGTTTCTCAAACACAAGATATTTCATGTAATGGAGAAGAAACAGCAGCAATAGTCGTAAATATTGATACAAACTTCGGATTCCCACCTTTTGTAATAAATGTTCATAATGATACAACAGGTACAGATTATGGAACACAAACCTCAGGATTGGCAGCAGGGAATTATACTATCACGGTTACAGATGCAAGAGGTTGTACTGATACAGAAACTATTGTAATAGTTGAGCCAAATGTTATAGATTTTGATTTGGTTAAGGTTGATATAACTTGTAGTGCTCTAGGAGGATCTAGTTTAGGTTCAATTACGGTAGAAAATGTTACAGGTGGCACAGCTCCTTTTACATATTATATTACAAATAATTTTGGTGATTTAATAGTTGGCAATCCATATTCAGCTACATCAAATGAAGACCATACTTTTGATATTATAAACTTCGGAATCTATACAATTAATGTTATTGATGCAAATGGTTGTAGTTTAACAAAGCAAATAACAATGGCATCTCCTCCTTCAGATTTAGATATAGACGTCACCACAGTCTCTTCTGATTGTATTAATGGAGGAACTGCTACTGTTGAAGCTATTTCAATGGTAGGAAGTGGTAATTACGAGTTCGGAATTTTAGAATTTAATTATTCACCTTATACATCCACTTTTGTAGGGCCAGATACTCCGGGTGGAAGTATTAAAACATTTACAAATTTAACTCCAGGAGTTGTTTATACATTTGTTGTTCATGATCTTGATACAGATTGTTATTTTGTTAAGTCTGCAGATTCACCAATTGCTCCAGCCTCTACGTTAACGTCATCAGTTATTCCAAATAATATTACTTGCTTAGGTGAAAATGATGGAAGTGTAACATTTACTATTGATGGTTTTGATAGCACAACAACTTCGGTTGATTATGAAATTTTCACCGCCTATAATAATATATCACTTGGAGCACCGGTTAATGTGCCTGTTACTTTTGGCACACCAGAAACCATTACTGCCCCATCTCCAGGTACATTATCTGCAGGTCAATATTATATAGTATTTACCGAAAATGGAACTGGTGCTTATAATGGATGTAAGTCAGCATCAGCAATTTTTGAGATTAAAGAATCTACTATCGATTTAACTATTTCTGCATCAGTTTCTAGAAACGAAAACTGTAACGAGTTAGGTGTTATTACTGCTATTGCAAGCAATGGTACAGCACCTTATACGTATCAATTATTATTGTCTTCTGATCCTGCACCAATAGCAACTGATGCTGGTTGGATTACATCAAACACGTTTACAGCCGCAGCTGGTGATTATATTGTTTATGTTAAGGATGCTTATGGTTGTATAAAATTAGCTCCTGTAAGTTTAATAAAAGATCCTGAGCCAACCATTGATCCAGTACCACAACAATGTTTTGATGGAACACCGTTTAATATAACGTTAACAGGAACAGGTGTAGCTCCATTAACCTATAGTATTGGTGGTGCTTATCAATCTAGCCCAACGTTTACAATTAATTCAGCTGGAACTTATACAGTAAGTGTAAAAGATGCCAATGGATGTGTTGCATCAGATTCTTATGTAGTTCAACCTCCATTATTACTAGATGCAGATTTAACCCAAGATTTAACATGTTTGGTTGATGCAAGTATTACTTTAACAGCAAGTGGTGGAACAGGAGTTTATAACACATATGAAGTTAGTTTTAATGGTGGGGCTTATGTATTAGCAAGTACACCATATACAGCAACGATAGACGGAACTTATCAATTTAGGGTAACCGATTCTCAAGGTTGTCAGGCTCTCTCTAATGTTATTACGGTAACTCCAAAAACAACACCAACATTTACATTTGCTCAAACTAATGTGAGCTGTAATGGTAGTGCAGATGGTAGTATTATAATTACTGCAGCAGATGGTATAGCTCCATATCAATATAGTATTGATAATGGAGTTACATTCCAACCATCAAATGTATTTAGTGGTTTATCACAAGGGACTTATGATGTTATTGTAAGAGATAGCAAAAATTGTGATTCAGCAGTAACCCAAGTTACAATAACAGAACCAACTTTAGTAGATGGAACTGGTGATTTAACTCAAGGATTAACTTGTGGTACTGGCAACGCAACGCAACCAGCTATTGTAACCATAACAGGAAGTGGTGGAACAGCACCATATACTTATAGTTTTGATGGTGGATTAAATTATACATCAACAAACACCTATACTACTTATGCAGCTGGAACAGTAACTGCTTATATAAAAGATGCAAATGGATGTATTATTGTTACTCCAATTGATGTTGTTATTCCTGCTTTAGATACGCCAACAGATTTAGATTTTTCATCAACACCTGTGACATGTATATCTACAACAAGCGATGTTACATTAACTGCTACAAATGGTATAGCACCATTATCATATGAAATAATTTCACCTATTGCAGTTGGACCACAAGCTTCGAATGTATTTACAGGTTTAGCTCCAGATACGTATGTATTCACGGTTACTGATGCGAATGGCTGTTATTATACAGAATCTTTCACAGTGGTTCCTGTTACAAATATTACAGTGTCAGGATTATTGGTTAGTGATGTTAATTGTAATGCTGAATCAAATGGTGCTGTAGATTTTACGGTATCTAATTTTGCTTCAACATATAGTTATTCAATTAATGGAGTACCAACAGGATCAGGACAAACGCTAACAACCATTTCTTTAACAGGATTGTCTGTTGGAGATCAAACCATTATAGTGACTGATGAAACTACAGGGTGTACAGATACATTCACAGTAACAGTTAATGAACCTGCTGTATTGTCCCTTGTTGAAGCTTCAAATATTAAAGCAAATTGTAACTTTGGTGCACAAGTAAGTGTAACTGCTAATGGCGGAACACCTCCTTATCAATATGCTTTTGTTGTTGATGGAGATGCTCCTAGTGCATCAGATTATACTAGTAGTTCTTTTGCAATTTTAGATCCGGCAACTAGTTTAGATTGGGATGTTTGGGTTCTTGATAGTAATGATTGTAGCAATCAAATAGATGTTGTTATAGCTACAGATCCATTACCAACAGTAACTGTTCCAACGTTAGCTTCAAATCAATGTAATTTAACAAACGATCCATATACGTTTACTGTAACTGGTACAACAGGAATTTCACCATTTGAATATTCAATTGGAAATGGTTTTCAATCAAGTCCTACGTTTACAGTTTCAACTCCTGGAACATATTTTGTAACTGTAAGAGACGGAAATGGTTGTACTGCAGTTAGCGGAACTTCAATTACCATTTATCCTGCTTTAGATCTTTCGGCTTCAGTAACTACGTTGCCAAGTTGTTCGGATAATGATGGTGTTATTACTGTAACTGGTGCAGGAGGTTCTGGAAATTATAGTTATGCAATTAGTCCTAATGTAGGATTGGTTTCTGGAAATGTAATTTCAGGAGTATCATCGGGAACTTACACAGTTACTATTACCGATACAGTAACGCTATGTACAAAAGATATCGATGTAACATTAGATGCAGCAACACCAGTGACCTTTACTACAACTCCAACCGACGTGAGTTGTAATGGTGGTAGTGATGGTAGTATAACGGTAAATTTACCAGCAAGTAATGATAATCCAATCTATACTTATGAGATAACAAGTGGACCCGTATTGGTTCCGTCTCAAACATCAAATGTCTTTACAGGATTACCTATGGGTACGTATGATATTACGGTAACCTCTGGAAGAAACTGTACTTTAACTCAACAAGAAACTGTTGGTGAGCCTAATGTTATGAATGTTCCAGCACCAGTAGTGGTAGAATATGCCTGTACAGCAGATACAAATACAACTAATTTTGCTACTATTACTGTAAATGGTGTTACTGGAGGTTCTGGAAACTACACAATTTATGAATTTATAAAAGGAGGAACCATTGTTCAGTCAGGTTCTAATAATGTATATACTGAAGCGGATTTATTAGGAGGTAACTATACAATTAATGTATATGATGATAAAGGTTGTTCAGGAACTACTACAGCTACTATTCAACCATTTATAAGTATCGATACATTAGATATAACTATAGATAATGCTATTACTTGTACTAATGATGAAGATATTACAGTTTCTGTAACAACTACTGGAGGTACACCTGCAAATATTGAATTTACCGTTGAAGACATTGATGGTGCAGTAATAGGTGGAGTTTATGGTCAAACAAATTCTACAGGTATATTTACAGGATTGCCAATTGGTAACTATTTAATTACTGTCGTGAATTTAGATACAGGCTGTAGTTTACAAACTAATCATTATGTAAACGATCCAAATACATTTGATCTTAATATAGATAATGTTGTAGATGTAACTTGTTTTAGTGATAACGATGGAAGTGTTGATGTAACTTTTATTGATCGTATACCAACACCTATAGACGAGTCAGGACCATTTAGTTATCAAGTATTTAATGTAACTGATTTAGTAAATCCTGTACAAACTGGAACAACTGCCAATGCGGGACCAGTTACCATCAATGGTTTAGCTTCAGGAACATATTCTATAATTGCTACCTTAATAAATACACCGTACTGTACAGTAACTAAAAACTTTACTATTACAGCACCTAATGCAGCATTAGGAATTGCAGAAACCCACACAGAAATTACATGCGTCAGTGGTTATAACGACGGAACTATTTCTGCAAGTGCTTCTGGTGGATGGCCAGGTGGTTACGAATACCAGTTAGCTTTAACTAGTGGAGCAGTAATTACAGCCTATAGCTCAGAATTTAATTTCACCGGTTTAACAGCAGGTAATTATACGGTTAGTGTTAGAGATAGCAAAGGTTGTGTGGCAACAGTAAATGTTGTTTTAACCAATCCGTTACCAATAAATGCAAATGTTACGCCAAGTACTACTTTGTTGACTTGTTTTGGAGATACAAATGCCACAATAACAGTTAGTAATGTAACAGGAGGACAAGGAAGTAATTATACTTATACTCTTAATATGGTTTCTCCAACTGTAAGTTCTTCTGGTCCTCAATTATCACCCGTATTTACAGGTTTAAGAGCTGGAACTTATAATGTAACAGTAACCGATGGTTATAATTGCGCCTTTACAAGTGCAGATATTGTTATTGCAGAACCAACACAAATTGAAGCAAACTTAGTAAAAGCTTCATCACAAACTTGTTTAACCGAAACCACTTTAACTTTAAGTGCAACTGGTGGTACAGGTATGTATGAGTATAGTGATAATGCTTCATTTAGTCCAGTTTTAGGTTCATTTGCTTCAGATATTACATTTTCTGTACCTGTAGGAACTTATAGTTATTATGTTAGAGATGCCAATGGCTGTTTAGCTGCTGTTTCTAATGAAATCACTGTAGATCCATTGCCAGCTTTAATAGTTGATTTAGATACTACAAATGCTACTATTAATTGTGCTGGAGAAAGTACAGGTGTTATTGTAGCAACAGCTCAAGGTGGATTAGGAAATTATGTTTACACATTGCAAGATGGTTCTGGAAATGATATTTCTGGAGCAATCCAAAATAGTCCAGGTGTATTTACTGAACTTCCTATTGGAACATATCAAGTACAAGTTGAGAGTGGAGATTGTTTAATAACTTCTGCACCTGTTACTATAACAGAACCTAATTTACCATTAGAAGTAACTTATAATGTAACCGATGTTGTTTGTGCTGGTAGTAATGATGGTATATTAGAAATAACTGCAACAGGAGGAAGTGGTTTAATTCAATACGCAATTTCACCACAATTAAATCAATTTTTTGATGATCCAATTTTCGATAATCTAGCACCTGGTAATTACCAAGCTATTGCACAAGATCAGTTGGGATGTTATGTGGTTTTTGATTTTGTTGTTAATGAACCTGTTCCAGTATCAATAAGTATTGTTCCAAATTCTATCATTCCTGAAATGTGTAATGGCGATATGAATGGCTCGTTTAGTATTGAGGTTTCTGGTGGAAATTTACCTTATAGCGTAGCTTTAGATGATATTAATGGAACTTATACAATTGGTGCGCCAACACAAACACAGTTTGATTTCACAAACTTAAGCGGTGGTGATCATATTGTTTATGTAAGAGATAATTTTGGTTGTGAATCAGAATGGAATATTACATTCCCAGAATCTGTATTAATAAATCCACAGGTTTCTGTGGATTACGGATGCGTTAATAATGTTTCCGGAAATACAGTTACTGTAACTGTTGATGAAAGTATTACAAATCCATCAGATTTAGAATACTCATTAGATGGAGGACCATATCAATCAAGTAACATATTTACAGATGTGCCATCTGGTTTAGGTCACTATATTGATGTTAGACACACTAATGGATGTATAAAACAAACACCAACTTTTGATATTACTCAGTACGAACCTTTAACATTGGCATTGAGTAATGGAGGACTAAATGAGATTTTAGCAACTGCTACTGGCGGTTCTGGAGATTATGAATTTACATTGAATGGAGAATCTTACGGAAGCACAAACACTTTCATTATATACGAATCTGGTAACTACACTGTTACTGTAACAGATAGTTTTGGTTGTGTTGCAACAGCTACAGGGTATTTTGAGTATATTGATGTTTGTATATCAAATTATTTCACTCCAAACGATGATGGCAATTTAGATGAATGGGGACCTGGTTGTACAAGTCAGTATAAAGATTTAACTTTTGATATTTTTGATAGATATGGAAGAAAAATTGCAACTTTACGCGTAGGTGAAAAATGGGATGGTAAGTATAATGGCATTGAGCTTCCAACAGGAGATTATTGGTATGTTGTAAGACTTAATGATCCGAAAGATGATAGAGAATTTGTTGGTCATTTTACACTGTATAGGTAATAAAACTATTGGTTATGTCCTCTAATTTTTAAAAAAGAATAATGCGAAAATTAATCATATATCTATTTCTTTTGCTAATAACTAAAAGTTATTGTCAAGAACTTAATTTGCCAGTATTTACACAGTATTTGGCAGATAATAATTTTGTTGTCTCTCCAACTTATGCAGGTATAGGAGACAATTTAAAAATTAGGGCAAATGGACTAACCCAATGGGTTGGCATAAAGGGAGCGCCAGATAATCAATCATTTTATGCAGATTTTAGAATTGCAGATCGTACAGGAATAGGGATCTCTTTTTATAATGACAGAAACGGAAATACAATACAAACAGGTGCTAAATTTTCTTTTGCACATCATATAATTTTAGATTACTATTCTAAGCAATATTTGTCATTTGGAATTTCATATAATCTTAACCATTTTAAAATTGATATCAACAATTTTAATACTACTTATGAGAACCCAATAATAGATCCGTTTGTTACAGATGATAGAGCAACAACAAATAATAATTTTGATGTAGGTTTGCTGTATAGAAATAAAGGGTTCTTCTTTAGTTTCAACGCCAATAATATTTTAGACAAGAATTTTGACAATGATCTTAGAAAAGCTGAGCCTAACTTACTTTTAAACTATCAAATTTATTCTGGCTATGTATTTAATGGTCCTAAAAAGAGCAATTTAGAATTTGAGCCTTCTGTTTACTATCAAATGTTTAGTAGTGACAGACGTTCAAGTACAGATTTAAATTTTAAATTCAGAAAGTATAATAGAAATGAAGATTACTATTGGGCAGGTATATCTTATCGTTTTCTTAATGACCAGTTTTTTAAGCCTTTAAATGTGGGGCCTATGATGGGTTTTAAAAAATCTATATTCTATTTTGGATATGCCTATCAAGTTACAATCAATGATTTAGCAAGATTTAATTCAGGAACCCATGTAATTACAATAGGGTTAGATTTTCTACAAGGAATTAGTAATTGTCCATGTACTCAAAGTCCGGTGCATTAATTGTTTTATCAGTGATATTAAGGGGTTCCGTTTAGCCCTTTAATTGTTTCAATTGGTGCATCATAACACGCTGAACTCCTCATAAATGCAATATTTTTGCATAATTGCTTTACTTGAATACTAGTGAACTATAATCTGTTAATACTTCATTTACTGCATCCAAAAGTTCTTCTATGCCATACTATTTTCCAAAATTTTGGAAGCATTTATCTAATAAACATAGCTTAAATTGATTTGTTTTGCTCTTGTTTCAATTAGCTCTTTAAATATTTCTTTTTGTTCTGAACTTAAAAAGCTATTATTTATTAATTCTAGCCACTGTTGCATACCTTTTTCTATACGATTCCAAAGGTTTTCAATAGCCTTTGTAGGTATTTGTGCTTTGGCCATGGCTTCGTTAAAATCTAGACGTTTGATTTTTCGCTTTTTTCCGTTGAGGTTTAGCGCTAATTCTTCCTGGTCTTCTGGAATTAATAATTTAACCGCTACCATATCATAGGCTGGTGCTAATGCAAAGTGTTTACTGTCTTTTGCAATGAGTGAAAAGTTTTTTAAATGCATATCGTTATTTCCAATAAGGAAAGAAACAATAACTTGCTCATAAAATTTTACGGCATCCAGTAAAGGGTTTTGTGTATAGGTTATAATGCCCTTTGCAATTTGCTCGTAAGATCCACGATATTTATGTTCTGTAAGACGCTCTGTGAATTGGCAGGCATCTTCCATTGGGTACTTTTCATTATTGGCAGTACGATCTATACGCTTGGTTAAATAGGCTAAAGCGCCATCTTTTAATGGGATTAATAAAAAAGGTACTGTTGCTATACCACAAGCTTGTGCTAATAACATGGATAGCGCTTCAATTTCGGGCATTTGTGGATACATATGAAATGGTGGTTTTAAAATATACCTACCATTTAATGCACCTACAATGGTTAAGCGATTTTGAGCGTTTTCTTGTGTGAAACCTAATGATAATTTTGGTTGTACACCGGTAACAATGATGCGTTGTGCTACGTTTTCTTTTGCCAACGCTTCGATTTGAGACATCTCATACTCTAATTTTAGTACAGGTGTGTCTTCTTGCCAAAATGCTGTTAGACAGTTTTGATGGTAGTTTAGATCACCATCTTCTAGTTTTTTATGACATGCTAAACAGTAGTTCATACTTTTTCTATAATGCTAATATTGCCAATACAATCTCTACATGTGGTTAATAATAATCCCATGCGGTCTCTTGGATTAATTTTCCAATTTTTATGTGCGATGTCTAATAACCAGCCTTCTGGAATTAAACCATCAAAGAAAGGGAATAGGTATTCGGCACTAAACGGTTCTTCTTGTAATGGTAACGTTAAACTCACTGCTAATGTGCTTTCATTTTCTAGATATGCTTTGTCATATTTGAAATGATAGCCATTATCGTCCTCGGTTAATATACCAGCTAACGTTTTATTTACCCAGATTTCTCCTTGTCTCATCGCTTATAGGTGTTGGTGTTAGTGTGTGACCAAAAAATAATAGTACCTGATTTACTTTATCGGTCATTACATTTGGTTTTCCCTGTTCGAGTTCGCGTACAAAACGCAAGCCTACACCTGTAAAGTCCGATAACTCTACTTGTGTTAGATTTGCTTTTTTACGTCTATCCCTTATAAATTGGGCTATGGTGTTTTCTCTATCCCATTCCATTATGTTATACCTTTATGGGTACAATATAGTGATTTATTTTATAATTATACCTTAAAGGGTGTAAATATTTTAATATCACTGTATTTATACCTTATAAGGTGTAGTAAGTTGACTTATAAGATTGCTTTCATTTATGCTGCTCCGTCAAAAAAATATATTTTGTTTCTTGGTAACGTGTGTTTATGAATTTATTATGAGCAAATAGGCTCAAAGATAGGTTTTATTGGGTTAAATAGAACAAATACCTCGTTATCTGTTCCTGCGGGATTGATTACATTGTTTTTTTTGCATAAGATGATTTTCGAAAAATAATAAGTTTTGTATTTTTGAAAATAATAAAAAGAAAATATACTATTATTAAATAGTGAACGTTAACCATCACATAAAATTACTTCTTAGTCACATCAATCAGGATGTTATTCTTGATACGATTGGTGTTGAAAAATTAATTTCTATTCTTCAATTCAAAGAACTCAAAAAAAAAGAATTTTTGATTCAACCAGGAGAAACGGCAGATACTATGAATTTTATTGTTCAAGGTTCCATGCGTAGTTATTATTTGGATGAAAATGCTCAAGAACACACTTTACAATTAGGCATTGAAGAGTGGTGGATAAATGACTTATACAGTTATTTAAGTAGGAAACAATCTAGAATGTATGTTCAAGCATTAGAAAATACAATACTCATACAATTACCAAGAATTGAATTAGAAAAACTTTATATAGAAGTGCCTGAAATCTCTAATTTCTTTAGGATTAAAATTCAAAATGCCTATGTTGCTGTTCAAGAACGTGTCATCGACAGCATGAGCGATGATGCCTATGAACGATATGATAATTTCAGAAAATCGTATCGAAATATTGAACAACGCGTACCTCAATACATCATTGCTTCTTACCTTGGGGTCACTCCAGAATTTTTAAGCTATTTACGAAAAAAACACTCCTAATTACATTCTTAAGGTACCTTAAGTTTTTTCTTCTAACCTCTCTCTAATTTTGACCCATACAATAATAAATGGGTTATGTTACGATTAATAAACTTATTGGTATATATACTATTTGGAATATTAGTTTCAAATGCACAAAATGTTGATTTCTCTCCTGAGTTGGTAATAGGAAATCGTTCTATTACTTATCAGCATTTTATTGGATATCGCTTTAATGACACATGGTCTATAAATAATATATCCTTGTTTGATACAGATTATAACGGTGATAATAACAACATTTTTTTTTATTAGAAACATGTTGTCATATAAATTGAATAATCACTTCAAAGCAAATATAGCTTTTGGTATTAAAAATCCCGGAGCATTTGTTACCCTTACTTCACAATACCAATACACAGTTCCAGAATTTAAATTGAGTTATGCTATAGGTAGCACCTATCAAAATGGATTTACTCTAGAGCAAACTCTATCTATGAATTATACGCTAAGCCTGACTAAAAATATCCAAGCTTATGTAAATCTATTTGTGGTAGTTAATACCAATTTAAAAGAGTTAAATAGAGGTATTCAACAGCTACGTGTTGTCGTTAAAAAGGAACGACTTATTACAGGAATAGCAATAAATCTAGACCAATTTGCCAAAGCAGAAAAAACTCTTGAAAACTTTGGATTATTTATAAAATATAACTTTTAAACATTAAAATTATGAACACAAAACAGCACATCGGATTACTTATTATAAGAATAGGTATCTCATTTACCATGTTAATATATGGAATAACCAAATTAATATATGATATTGATTTTATTAAAGATTTATTTACCCAACATGGGCTACCGTCCTTTCTTGGATATGGTATTTACATTGGAGAAATCATCGCACCCATTCTCATTATCCTTGGATTTAGAACAAAATTAGCAGGCCTTGTTTTTGCTATAAATTGTTTTGCAGCCATACTAATGGTACAACTTCCAAACTTACTAAAGCTAAATGAATTTGGAGGTTGGGCAATTGGACCTATTTTCATTTATATGATTTTTGGAATTGCCTTAATTTTTACTGGAGCTGGGAAATTTGCCATATCAACGAATAACAAATGGGACTAATTCATGACTTATGAGACTTTATATATTAACGTTTTTAGCATTAACAGGAGGTGTATTTTTAGCTATTCAAGCAGGCTTCAATTCTCAGTTAGGAAGTATTCTAAAACAACCCTTACTTGCTGTAATATCAACTTCGATAAGTAGTGTTGTCTTCGGAATCATAATTTTGTTTTTTTTTGAAAAAGGAAGTATCCAGTCTATCATTACAACATCAGTTCCTTGGTATTTATGGTTTATTGGAGGATTGTTTAGCGTCATTGGAATTTCTATCTACTTCTACACCATTCCTAAAATAGGTATTTCTAGAATGATTGCTCTTGGGCTCTGCGGACAACTTATCTTTTCGTTAATCGCAGGAAAATTTGGTTGGCTCAATTTACCCGTTGAACCCATCACGACCAAAAGGCTTATAGGAACTTTAGCAATGCTAATTGGCATTGTACTAATAAATACTAAATAACAGAAAAGATGAACACAGTAAAAACTAATATTAACAATTTAACCAACCTCTGGGCTATGGCAGGTAAACCTTTTACTGGATTTGCTACAGATAATGTAATTAGCTATAGCCTTATAAACCATTCGGAGTGGCCCAACAAAATATGGTCCAATCAGGACCTTACAATCGAAATAGTAAAAAGTATACGAGATTTTATACAGCACTCAGATCTTAAAATTCGGTTTGCAACTTTTGAACATTCAGATACCAATCACGATGACCTTATTGAAGATTTCGGTTTTAAATTAACTTCGGCTTTGCCTGGCATGAGCTTAAAACTCTCCCAGTCGTTTCCGCAACCTACCAGGCTTGAATTTACGATGGTAACCAGTGAGACCGAAGCTAAGATTTGGAGCCAAACATTCAAAAACTCTTTTGGTTATTTAATTAGCAAGGACACTGTTTTAAAAACCATGCCTAGCATAAAATACTACCTAGCCTTCGATAACAAAGAGCCTGTTGGAACTATTATTTTACATCAAACCAATCGGGTTGCAGGTATCCATAGTTTAGGGGTTCCGACAAATTCCCGAGGAAAAGGATATGCTAAAGAAATTATGCATTACATATTAAATGAAGCCATGCGGTCAGATGCCGAATATGCCACTTTGCAAGCTTCAAAAATGGCAAAAGGGATGTATGAACAACTTGGTTTTACGGTCGATTTTACAATGAAAAATTACGAATTAAAAAATTAAACAAAATGGAACTTATTAAAAATTTAAACTGGCGCTATGCCACAAAAAAATTCGATAGCTCAAAAAAAGTATCAGCTAATGACATTGAAAAACTGAAAGAAGCAATTCAATTATCGGTTTCGTCTTATGGATTACAATTGTATAAAATCTTGATAATTGAAAATTCTGAAATTAGAGAGCAATTAAAACCAGTGTCTTGGAATCAAAGTCAGATTACAGATGCATCACACTTATTTGTGTTTTGTAATTATACAAATGTATCTCCAACAGACATTGACACTTTTATAAAGCAAACAGCAAAGACTCGCAATTTAGATATAGAACGATTGAATGGCTATGGCGATTTTATAAAAGAGAAACTAAACGAAAAAACACCAGAAGAAAAAACAAGTTGGCTAAAATCACAAACCTATTTAGCTCTTGGAAATCTTTTAAATGCTTGTGCCGAATTAAAAATAGATGCTTGCCCTATGGAGGGATTTGAACCAGAAGCTTATAACAAAATTTTAAATCTTGAAGCTCAAGGTCTCAATGCTGCTGTTATTGCTCCGGTAGGTTACAGACACAATCAG
The DNA here is from genome assembly GCF_043876835.1 of Gaetbulibacter sp. M235. NCBI lineage: Bacteria > Pseudomonadati > Bacteroidota > Flavobacteriia > Flavobacteriales > Flavobacteriaceae > Gaetbulibacter > Gaetbulibacter sp. M235. Next base: position 62,484 of record NZ_JBAWJZ010000007.1, on the reverse strand, counting down.
GACCATACTATAGGCGCAAAAAAAGTTAGAAAACCATTCAACTTATTGTTTCAAGAAACTTAAGATCAATGAGATTCTATATTCTTGATGGATTTCTAATTTTTTTGAAAATCAATATAATAAATTGAAGAATTATGCAGGTCATTGATTCAAAAAACTCTTTTCACATTATTTATTTAATAAGTTTTTCACACCTTATAAATGATTTGATACAGGGAGTAATACCTTCAATATTTCCTTTATTAAAAGAAAGTTTTCAACTTTCTTTTGGGCAAATTGGATTCATAACCTTTGCATTTCAATTTAGTGCTTCTATTTTACAACCTTTGGTAGGCTATTATACAGATAAAAACCCTAAAGTTTATGCACAAATGTATGGATTGGTTTTAACAATATTTGGAGTCCTATTGTTGTCTTATGCCTTCAGTTTTGCTTACTTAATTGTATCCTGTATTCTAATAGGGATAGGGTCAGCGATCTTTCATCCTGAATCCAGTCGTATTGCTAATTTGGCTTCAGGAGGAAAGATTGGAGTGGCACAATCGATATTTCAAATAGGTGGTAATTTAGGAACAGCTATTGCTCCTATATTAGTAACAATTTTGGTTTTACCTAACTCAAAACAATATGTAAACATATTTATACTTCCTTTAATAATCGGTTTTTTTCTTCTAAAAAAAATCACAGCTTGGTATAAAAAGCATTTAGAAACCAAGATTTCTTACAAGTTTAACGAACATTCAATGCCAAGCATCTCGTTTTCAAAGAGGAAATTAAAAATTATAATTGGAATATTATTATTAATAATTTTCTCAAAATTTATTTATGCCGCAAGCCTTTCAAATTATTATTGTTTCTACTTAATAGAGAAATTTAATCTGACCATTGAACAATCGCAAACACATCTTTTTCTTTATTTATTTTCATACATGTTGGGGACTATTCTTGGAGGGCCATTAGGTGACAAGTTCGGTCGTTTATATGTTATATGGTTTTCTGTTTTTGGTGCGACACCATTTATAGTGTGCTTACCTTATGTAAATTTGTTTTATACAGATGTCCTAATGGTAATTATTGGATTAATAATGGCATCGGCCTTTCCTGCAATTATGTCCTATGCCCAAGAATTATTACCTCAAAAGCTAGGTGTGATCTCGGGGTTGTTTTATGGGTTTGCTTTTGGTGTTGCTGCAATAGGATCAGCGCTCATTGGACTATTGGCAGACTTTAAGTCCATTAGTTTTGTGTATCAATTATGTTCATTTCTTCCTTTAATTGGAGTTGTTTGTTTCTTACTACCAAACATAAACTCAAAAAACAATACTGCAGTCAAGGACCGTTGTTTGTTAACATAACATTTGCTAACTTGGCCCAGGCTAATAAGTATTTAATGCAAAATGAAATCGTAAAATTAATCTCAAGACACCTTGAACTTTCTGATGAAGAGGCTTTTGCTTTTGCTGAATGTATTCCAATTAAAGAATTTAAAAAAGGTATTATTCTCTTAAAGGAAGGACAGATTTCCAGAGATTCATATTTTGTTATTCAAGGATGTATCAGAAAATATTATATCATTGATGGTGAAGAACGAACCACAGAGTTTTACGTAGAAGATGAATCCATTTCATCATTGCAAAGTTATAAAAACAAAACACCAGCCAATCATTATTTTGAATGTGTTGAAGATTGTAGATTAGCGGTTTTAAATTATGATAAGGAGCAAGAATTATTTGAGCGCGTTCCGAAATATGAATCTTTATGCAGAATGTCAATGGAAGATGATTTTGGTGAACAACAAGACGCATTAGCAAAATTTATTACTTCTAGCCCAGAGACTCGTTATAGAAACCTCCTAAAAGCCAGACCCGATTTAATACAACGTGTTCCACAATACCACCTTGCAAGCTATCTAGGCATAAAACCCGAATCACTGAGCAGAATCAGAAAACGTGTGGCTAAAAAGTAAGCTGTTCGAATACTCTAAAAATTGCTATATCATATCTGATAGTATTCTAGGTAATTTGTTTCGAGTATATTTTTATTTAAATTTTCTGAAACCAATTCACCGGAATTAACGCATAATGCTCCTGCAATAGCCCCAAATTTCATACATTCTTGTATTATTTTACCATTTGAATACGCATAAAGGAACCCAGAGAAAAAGCTATCGCCTGCGCCATTACTATTTATTAGAGCAAAATCTAGTAGATCAGGTTCATAAATCCACTCTTTTTTTTTTGGGTATATTGTTGCTCCATTGCCACCATGAGTACAAACAACAAGTTTTTTCCCCACTTCAATCATTTGTACCATAAATGATTTATAGCCTTTAATATTTTCAGAACTAAAAAAGATATAATCAGATGCATCAATAAAATCTTGATGATAAGAATTACTTCCATCGTAATCATGTAAATCAGTCCAAACCTCTTTATTTAATTCTTTACACATTGGTAGAAAATTTCTGCAATAGTTTGAAATATTAATTACGACATAATCAGATGCTTCAATCTTTTTACGATACTGTTTATATTCAATCAATGGGTTTTCAGAGCTTGGATTTGTGAAAATAGAAATACGTTCACCTTTTGAATTCAAAATATTCAAATGTCTTTCTGTTCCGTTTGGATCAATAACATACAAAACATCAAGATTAGGTTGATTTAAGTACAACTTCACTTTATTTGTGTATTCATCCGCGCCAAATAAGGTATGAAACGTGGTATGAAAACCTAATTTTGAAAGTGCTAAAGCTTTACCCGCTCCAGTGTTACCAATGGTTTCATTGTAATGACAGGAGTGAATGGTTTGGGGCTTGGGCTCAAAAAAATCAGGTAAGGTGATAATAGCGTTATAAGAAACACCACCACAAACAAAATTTTTTTTCAGATTGCCTTTCACGTTATAGATTTTAAGTTTGTTTATGTTTATTTAACTTTTTGAGAATGATGCTCCAGAAATAACTCCTAGAGCATCTGAATAAATGCTATTAATCAAGGGCTGTTATTCTTCTCTTTTAATCACTTCTACGGTTTTAAGGTCAACTATTCCTAATGAAAGGATTCGAAGCCATAAACTAGATTTTGTTTCAATGGTATACTTTTCAGCATCCATTTGCTCAACAAGTGCTTCCACATTACTTTCTTTCACATTGATTCCAAGCAAGTGTAAATCACTTGTTTTTTTAAAGGTTAATTCCTTTGTTTTTTCTCCAAACACTTTTCCTCCATTTTTAAAGGGTTGTGTATCTGTATTCACTGCAAATTGTTGCACTGAACAGGATGAGATTGAAATGCAAACCAACATCCCAAATAATACTTTTTTAAAATTCATAATGTTATTTTTATTATGAGGCAAAATATTTAAGTGTTAAACCTTATTCATTTAACTACCATTGTTTAATCTGTCCTCGATGCCAAAACTTTCCAGTTTCTACTTCATTATTTAATAAGTTCAAAATATCCTCAGCGACATCTTTAGGTAAACGAGGTGCAACTTTTCCTCCCATATCGGTTTGTGTCCAACCTGGATCTAAAGACGATACCGTTATATTCTTATCTTTTAATCTTTTTGCCAACAATTTTGTGTACATATTTAAAGTTGCTTTAGACATTTTATAGTGCGGTTGAAATTCATCAAAATTCAATTCACTAAAAGACCCCCAATCTGAAGTTATATTAATGATATGTGCTTTAGAATTTAATCTAGGAAGGAGTTTTTCAGTTAGTTCAATAGTGCCAAATACATTTGTATCAAAGGTTTTTTTTAACTGTTTCATGTTAATTACTGAAGCATCCCATTTTTCGATTAAAATGCCTGCATTGTTGACTATAAAATCTAGCTTTACGTCTTCTAAATTCTCTACAAATTTGGTAATGGAATCGCCATTAGACAAATCAAGTTTTAAGCATTTAAAATTAGTGTTATCTAATGGGTTATTTCCTGTGGTAGAGGATCCAATCACCTTAAAATCTGAATGTTTAGTCAACAATTCAACTGTTGCCAAACCAATACCTCTACTACTTCCTGTCACTATTCCTTTCATAACTTTTTATTTTAAAACTATTAACTATACTCTTTAATCATAAATAACCTCTTTCTATTCAATTTTCCTAAATAGTCTATTCTGTTTATTAATTTCAAATAGCATTAAATAATTAATCAATCTCTAGTTATCCAATTTGAAATTTCATCCAAAAAATTATCTACAAATTTCTTTTCAAGCGTTCCATATTCATCTCTCCTCCCAGTTACTGCCTTTTGGAAAAAATGATTGGCCTTCTCAAAAGTTATAAAATGATAATCTGTTCCTGATTTGAGAAGTGCATTTTCCATTCTATCTTTATTTTGATGAAAAGGAACTTGAAAATCTAACCCGCCAAACAAACCTAATACCGGTACTTTTAGTTGTTCATAATCTTTTGAAGGATCGTGATAAAGAAAAGATGTTAGTGAAGGCAGTCCATAGATAATCTTAAATTCATCAGCTTTTGAAATAGCCTGTTGTTTTATTTTTAGACTATCAACTACTTCTTCTGAAGACGACATTTCAAACAAAATGGATTCGGTAGTATCTCTAAATAAATGGTATGCTTTATCAATATTCTTATCATCTTCAATAGATCTCATTAATTTATTGTGTGCAGACACATCTGCTTCAATTAAATTTTTAGGTAAATCTGTATGCTCATAGTCTTGTCTTACTTGGTAAGTAACCACCTCTATTAGCGGTACTGCTGGCGCACCCATAAGAATTACTTTTTTTACAGATTCATTTCCTACAGCTACTTTACCGGCAAGAATACCACCTTGACTGTGCCCAAATAATATAAAATTATTGAAACGATGCGCTGCTGAGGATTTAAAATAATCCATAATATTCTCTAAATCCCTTGAATGGTCTTCGATGGTGCTATTAACAAAATCACCTGTACTTTCACCAACACCTCTATCATCATAACGGAAAGAGGCTATTCCCTTTGAGGTCAGATGGTCGGCTATGACTTTAAAAACTTTAAAACCCTCTAATGTTTCGTCCCTGTCTTGGTCACCACTTCCGGAACTCATTATAACCAAAGATGATATTTTTAGATATGTCGGAATAGTTAGGGTTCCTCCAATTTTAACATCTTTTGTTTCAATGATTAAGTCAATTGTTTCTGAATCCTTATCGCGTAAATTGTTGTTTGCCAAACAAGAAAAAGTGATAGCAAAAATTCCTATTATTGCTAATGATTTTATCGTTCTTTTCATTTTATGTTATTTATATTTTACTCTTTTTTAATGCCTTTAACTGCTATTGAATTCTTTTTTAATAATCTTTCCGAATCGATATACTTTTTCAGCAAAAGATTGTATAACTCAATCGCCTCTTTTAAACGATTATTTTTTTCATAAAAGGCTGCAAAGTGAGAAACAGCATACTCCATATTACTATTAACTAACTCATTGATTAACTCTTGTTTGTTCAATGAATTCAGCAGTGTTTCAAAGTGATAAAAATCTTCTGCTCTCATGGCACTTCTAATAATGGTAAATTTAGACCACAGAGAAAGTTCTGCAGAAAACCCATGTCTGTTGGCTCTTTCTTTGGTATATCGATACGCATGGTCAATACCACCAGCATTTATGAACTTTTCAAGGTTGTCAACTTCAAATTTCTGATAGTATTTATAATAATTTCGAAGCCCATGATACAGGGTTGGATAACCTATTGAAAGGTGTTGTTCTATATCAAGTTTTAGGAAGGACCATTGTAATCCTTCTATAGGTTTCTGAGATAATAAAGAATCTAATTTAACTGCGCTGTATTTTACATCATATTCATCAGGACTAACAGAAAAATAGAGGTTTGTATTGAGTTCAGAAACACTATTTAATTCATCAATTTCATCCATAATTGGGTACGCACTTGCCATGATATGTACATCAAACAATGTTGGGGTTGATAGCATGGTATTAAAAACGAAGCTTGCACCATATTCCCATCCAAAAAATAAATTTTCGTTATTAGTTCTATAGTTATTATCAATATATGGCGTAAGTTTATTTTCAAGAAGCTTAATAAACTTTTCTTTGCCATCTCCTAAATCTTGAAATCGTTTTGGATAGTCCGTATTAATTCCAACAACTATAAACTCTGGAGTCAATTGAAACTGTTTGAAAGATTGACTTAAACTAACTGCATACAAAAAAAACCGTTGACCATCTAAAACATAAAGTACAGGATATTTTAGTTTTGAATCTTTATAATTAGGTGGAAGATAGATTTGTATTTGTCGTTCTTCATTTAATATTTTTGATTGTATAAAATGATTTGTTCCAATAATATTTCCTAATGCTCTATTTTGTGCAGCTAATTGTTGTAGCCCGATAAAAAGTGTAAGTATGAAGAGAACTATTTTTTTCACAATTTAAGTTTATCTTTTAGACGTTATCTTTATTACAATAAGTCGCTTTCTCAAAATCCCTAATGTTAATAGAAATAATAGGTACTTCAGGAAACACCGCTTTAAGCTCTGATACAATTTGTTTTGAGAGGTTCGCTTTCTGTTCTGTATTTCGGCCTTGCATGATATTGGCAAATACATGGATGAAGTTATCGCTTGTATTTCCAGTCGTATAATATTGGAATGGATTGATTCTCACTTTTATTTCTTCGGGAAGAAACAACCCAGTCGATTCTGCAGTATTATATACGTTCTGTATAATTTCTTGTGGTGATTTTAATTTTATGATCTGTTCGGAACAGTCTATTACAAAATGTGGCATAATTATTCGTTTTTTGATTTATTATTTATTTGATGAATATTTCCTTTAATAATGTATTTAAATTATTTCTGTCATACCACATACCTTTTAAGACAACACCCTCAATGGTTTGTGTATTTTTTATATCTTCCAAAGGATTTTTACCGAGCAACACGAGGTTTGCATGTTTTCCTTCCGAAACTGTTCCTTCGGTTGCGATGGTGTTTAAATATCTGGCTGGGGTTATTGTAGACGCTTTTAATATTTCAAAAGGTGTTAAACCACATTCATCCAAAAACTGAAATTCCTCATGTAATGAAAACCCAGGTACTACAAACCCAAACGTATCACTTCCTGTCATTAAGGGAACATCTGCATCGGCTAACATTTTTGTAAATGTTTTCATCCACTTAAAATACCCTTCTAAACGTGTTAATGCATCAACTCCATTTCTAATGGTTCCTTTTAAATTTTTTCTATATGGATTTTCATCTGAATACCAATATTTAAAATCACTGGGCAGCATGTATTGTGCACTCTCACTTTCATTTAACTTAATAAATGTTTGGTCATCTAAGCACTTTACTATAAAATCAAACACCACCAATGTTGGAACTATGTTAGAACCACTGACTTTTATTTGCTCAATTGCCTGTTTTAAAAACAATGAATCATTTCTTTGCGTATGGGAAAAAACATAAACAAACTCTTCAACATGTTCTATGGATCTCATACGAAGTGACATTTCTAAAGGCATTCCTCGTTGTGCATGACCAATAACAACCACACCTTGTTTTTGAGCTTCTTCTAACACTTTTAGATAAACATCTTTAGGTAAGTTGTCTGCTAATTTTAAATAATCATAACCTTTAATTTTATGATTATTTATAATCGAAATAGCATCTTCTATTGTTTTTAAATCATTAGAATTTAAATAAGGTCCAGCGGTATAATAATTAGGACCAAATTTTTCACCTTTTGAAATACTATCTCTAATGGCTACATGGTTTTGCCAATTATACTCTGCCATGTTTCTAACCGTTGTTACACCATTAGCAACCAATAATTTAAAATCACGATCTATACCTCCTTGTTTATTGCGCCAATGGTAGTGCATTTCACTAAATCCAGGCATCACATATTTCCCTGCTCCATCAATTACTTGATGTGAAATATGATTCATTTCTCTTTTATAGGGTTCTATAGAAATTATTTTATCACCAGCTATTACTACATTTTGATTGTTTAAAACAATCTCCTTATCCATTGGAATGACATTTACATTTTTAATCAAAATAGTGTCATTTGCCTGTGCATAAACACCCGTTATAAGCCCAAACAATACTAATGTCAATTTGATTTTATGAAGGTTGTGAAACACAAAATCTACAATTAAAGAACTTAAAATTAATGTTAGTATCCTAGTTCTAAATAGCATTACTGTATGTGTTTTTTGATTTTCGATAAAATTAATTTACTGATTTATAATAAATCTTAAGATACCTTAATAAACCACTTTGATATCCTTACTAGTCTGTTTTTAAGACTAAGTAACTTCCAAAAAAGTCACAAAATTTACGTGGTTAGAATTTTAAAATGTTTCTTATTAAAACCTTTAATTAAAAGCCAAACGGTAAACGAAAACTCACCTATAACTGAAGGCATAATTACTATAACTTCGAAAATATCTTTATAATCGGCATAATTTGACATAAATAGTTTTACTATCCCATCTACTATATAACCTACTGCTGCTAGTAGCAATAGTACGCCTAAAGCTTTTGGTATATATGTTGATTTAATTGCCAAATAACCCAAAAGGATTAAATGGACTCCAAAAAATATCAATCCAACAGTCCAAAGTGTATCAAAATCGAATAACAACTCCGATACACTATTTTGCAAGTTTGTAGAATTACTTGCATTAAATGTTAGCTGATAGATTTCCCATAACTTGAATAAAGCAAAACCAAATAATAGAGCGTGCAATAGTCTAAAAAATGATGAGATGTAAGATATATTTTTACTTATTGATTTTGTCATACCAAAGAGTAACCAAACCAATACTAGGTCAAAAAACAACATAACTACAAACCCAATTAAACCGTTTTCGAATTGTGAATGATTATTAATGAAGTTTGCAGCAGTAATTGATAGGTTGCTACTATCTATTAGACTTTCAAGCACAGCAAAGTTGGAGTAAAAACCTGCTAAAAAAATCATTGCGTAAGCAATTCCTGATATTTTTCCTAATTGTTTCATAATTCTGCATTTTAAATTTTATACAAAATTATTGACTCACAAAATGGATTTCATTGACTTTGGTTAAGAATTGATATTAATATTATATTAGACAGTGTAGATTATATATTGGTTTTTTTGTAACAGTTTTAAACTTTATTAAGAGTAGTTGGTTATTAGTTTTTACTATTAATGAAACTACTCGGATGTACTCTGATATTAGATAACCAAAGAAAAACCCCTTAAAACGTACGTTTTAAGGGGTTTTGGTGAGATTTGCTTATCTCAAAGTGGAGAAAGAGGATCTATCCAAAAACCAAATTTTTCCTTTAATTATAGGCGGTTTCCAAGGGTTTGGTTTTAGGTGACACCGAATTAGTCCCTTTTAAGAAAATTTTAACATTTAAGGTTGAATTTTGGATGATTTGATGGTATTTGTGGTTTCTTTTACGTATATCAAAATAAGAAAATTAAAGACATTTAAAGTATTTAAAGTAGAACAAATGTTTTAAGAAGGTCCCGTTTTTTTAAAGTTTTACAGATATTAAAGAACACTTTGTTGAAGAATCCTCAAAATCATCCTTTGTACCATAGGCTAGCACCATCGTGTATTGTGAGCCTTGAAGTAATCCTTTTTGATATTTGTTTTTCGGCTCTATTGGTAAAGAAAATCTTATACAAGTCTTATTACAGTTTTCTGTTCCTGTTATGTTCTTAACTTGTGATGTGGTACCTAAATCTTCAATGGAATTAAAATTGTCTGGGCTTGTAGTATTATTGTAATACTCAACCACATTAGGCTTATTATTGATTACATTTCCCATTAAAAGATACATATTTTCTATGGTTTTATCCTTATTTAAACCAATGGCTAACCAGCCATCTGTAAGTGCAATCATTTCAAAAAATATCCTTTCGTTTTCAAAATACCAGCGGACTGTCATTCCATTCGTGGCAACCACTTGTATGTTTTTCTGCTGTGCATATGTAATTGAAACTAAAAAAATATAGGGGAAAAGAAATCTGTTCATCATGACTGTGTTTAGGTTTAAGCTGTAATAGTAGTACACTTATAGTAAAAGTAATTTTAGAATTATAAATTTTTGTATATCTATTTTGCTTAAAAATTAGATGACAAAGATGAAACAGAATGCCCCTGATGAACAATAAACTATTATAAGAAAAAACCTTAATATAGTTTAAGAATATAACTTTACTTTTTGAGTTTTGTTCAAAAAAAATAGGTGTAAAGCTAAAGTGATGAACTATTTATGTGGTATGTAAGTTAGTAAAGACTAAAAACATTAGTAAGAGTTAAGTTATATTAGTGAGAGAGTTAAGTATATAGATAAAAAAACCATGTTTTACTTTAAGATTAGTCAGCAATAAACCATTTAATTTCTTTTAATGTTTTTTTTGACTCTTTAGTATGAATATTTTCCAACATCCATACATGGTTTTGATTATCATAGATACTCAGCTTTACTTTATTTTGGAAACCTAAAAGTTTATAATAGATTGATTTACTGTCATCCAATAAGATTTCTCTGGAGCCAACCAGTATTAAAGTTGGAGGAAATGGACCGGATATGTTTTCAATTGGATTTACTTCTGACAAATTATGTTCTTTAACATATAATGATGCATAGTATTCTAGTCCTTTTTTCGTTAAAATAGGGTCAAAGTTTGCGTTTATTAAGAGTGAGTTATTGCTACAAGACAAATCAATCCATGGTGACAACAAAACAAGACATGAAGGGATTTTATTTCCCTTTTTATTAAGTCTTGAAAGAACCGAAACAGCCAGTCCAGCTCCTGCACTATCACCCATAAAAATAATATCATTTTCAGGATACTGGAAAATGATATTTTCATATACTTTTTGAATATCATCCAAAGAGAAAGGAAATGGTTTTTCTGGTGCTAAGCTATATTCTATAAAAAGCACTGGTAATGCTAAGTGCTTAGATATATGCGAAACAAGAGATTGGTGAGATTGGATTGAGCCAAAAACAAAGCAACCACCATGAAGATATATTATTAATTTACTATTTACACTTTCATTTTTATTGAACCAATAGCAATTAATATCTTCAATAACCTCCCTTTTAATTATCACATTCTCGGCTTTTTCATATGCAATTCCAAGTTTATCAAAATTCTTACGAGAATTATAGATTTTATTATTTATTAGCATGACTGTTTTTAATATTATATATTGTTTTTAATGTATGTCGTTAACCGTTGATTAAAATCAACTCAAGAATTAGTCTATAGGAATCTGGTGCGAAAGTTAAAAATGTCACCTTGTATTAAAACAAACCACAAAAATTCTAGATGTTATTGTTACTATCTGGCTTTTCTCCAACTATGAATAAATAATCACCCAAATCGTTTTCATACGACTTAATAACTTGATTAATTTTATGACTATCAATATCTTTCCTTAAGTTAATCAATCCAATTTCCACTTCTTCTTGATTTGCTAATGAACAAAATGAAGAAATTCCTTGTCTGACTTTTTTATCAAAATATAATTCAGGTTTTTGTTTACCACAATAAAGAAACTTGTCCTGTAAGTCGGGTTTAATGGAATACTTTTTTATTCTTTTAATTTTAAGTCCAGCATTTTTCATTGCGCTTTCAACATTTTCAAATGAAGGCATTTGAATTATTGAGGCGTTGAGCATTTTTGGGAAATAGTGGTTTAACCAATAGCCTTTCATTTGTTTTGGTGTTGATGTAAATATGACAATTCTTCCATTTGTTTTTAAAACTCTATAAAGTTCAGAAAAACCTTTTTTCAGGTCTGTCCAGTGATGAATAGTCAATGAACCAATAATTCCATTAATACTATTGTCTTTTAAACCAGTCTTTTCAGCTGTTCCAATCCGCCAATCAATGTGTTGATTAGTGTTCTTGGCTTTTTCTAACATTTCTCTTGAAGGATCAATTCCAATGAATTGAAACCCTTTTTTTTGCAGTTCATTTGTGTAATTTCCAGTTCCGCAACCTATATCCATATAAATGCCACTTTTTTGGGGATTTAAGTGAAATAGCAATTGTTTAGTTAGATATTTATCTGCTTTCCTAGTCAGATTATAATCAATCCCTATTTTATCGTATTTGACTTCCATATTACGTTTTAATTTGCTAAAGTGTGTGTATAGATATTTGACATAGAAAATATTTTTTACTATATAACTAATTTATTTAAAGGGAATAATTTTCAATACATGTATTCCAATGGTTTTATAGCATTGTATACTTTAGGGATTTTCCAATCATTGCATCATCAATCATCATTTTGGATGGAGCTGTATTGGGTCATAAAAGAATTTTTCTTCTAATATATGCTCTTCATCCCAATGCTGGTACGAGATCTCTTCTATTTCTGTAACTGTACCATCTAGCCAGTTGAATTGAAACTTCCATCTAATTACCACATAGTTTCCATTAATGAATACAGGACGTAAGCATTTTGAGTGTACTGATTTGGCTCTAGCCAATACTTTTTTTTCATTCTTAACAAGATTTGATTTTCCTATTCGAGGTAGAGATTGATTCTCCTGAATAGACGCATCTTCATCATAAAATTCTTCAATAGCTTCATCGTGCTTATTTGTTTCCACTTTTGCTATAAACTCTTCTAATCTTTTAATTGTAGGCATATATTGCTTGTGTTATTTTAATTTTTCAATTATACTTTTGAAATCCAAAACTTTAGCGAATCCTTTTCTTAGAACCTGCAATTCAGGTTCTTGCATTTCAGGAATATCAGTTGAAGTTACATCACTTCCAAATACAACTTTAAACCCCCTTTCATATCCTTGACGAGCTGTTGTACCACAACAATAATTAGTCAATGTACCACAAATTATAATTGTGTCTTTTTCAAAATTTTTAAGTATTGTTTCCAAAGAGGTGTTAAAGAAAGCCCCATATGATGGTTTAAAAATAACTACTTCATTTTCTTTTGGTGTTATTTCATGCCATATTTTGCCTTCATTAAACCATAAAGGATCATTTCCCAAATGTGGATACCTATTAGGCATCAATTGACCTGTCTTGGGCCTGTCTTTAAATAAATGTGTGTCTTTGAAAGCTGTATAAATAACTGGGATATTTTTACCTCTACATACTTCTATCATTTTTTTAATTTTAGGTACTTGATTTGTAGCTTCAGGAACCCAAAATGGAGTCCACTTAGGTTTAACGAATTCATCTTGCATATCAATCACAATCAATGCACATTTACTAGTAATAATCTCAAATTCAACATCACCATTTAAGTATGCGTTAATGGCGGCTTTTTTTACTATATCTTCTGTGTACTTCATTTTATATTTTTGGCTATTTGATGCCTGTGTATCTTCAGTATCATTTTCCGGTTTATGGTATGATGCAGTGTGAGATAATGAGGTGATTACCTATCAGTTTACACTAACAAATTTTACAAATCTTAGGAAACATCTGAACCTCACATGATTTATACCATATTCCTGTAGCAGAGCTTTATTTTCATTATTGCTTCAAATTTTTAATCATATCTTTTGCATATTCATTTGTTGGGTCTAATTGTAGACTTTTTTCATAATTCTTTATTGCTGAAGCTTTGTCGCCTTTATCCTTATAGGCTTCTGCTAAACTATCAAAAGCATTAAATGAATTAGGATTTGCAATACAGTTCATTGTGAAAATGGCAATTGCTTCATTATACTTATTTTGAGATAATAGCTCGTATGCCTTTCTATTTAAAAGATATTCTAAAACATCTGTTTTTGAGGGTCTGTTTTTATACTTTAGTTTAGCTTCTTCTAGTTCTTCTTTCAAAATACTTTCAATTATTTCTTGAGAAAATTTTTGATTGGTTTCATTGTCAGGTTTTGGAATAGTTGGGTTGTAATTTTTCTCAAAAATTATTTTTGCTATTTCAAAGCTAAGTTGGTCTGTACCTCGAAATGTTTTATTTGACATCAAAATTAAAGTTGTCTTTTCATCAATGAATCGCATAAAGTCGGCATAAAAAATATTATTTGTACCATTATGCCAAACACGAAAAGTATTTCTGTTTGTCTTGGAAACATCCCAGCCATATGCATAAATAGCATTGTTGTTTTCGTTAGTTCTAATTTTGGGATGATATAATTTTTCTTTTGCTTCTTTTGATAAAATATTTTCTGTCATCAGAGATTTATGCCATTTAAACATATCTTTAGAGGTTGAAAGTATTCCACCATTTCCTAATAAGTGACGGTAAGGTGCCTTTCCATTCCATTTTTTTTCCGTTGGCTTTCCCCAGTTCTTATAGTTTTTATCGTAACCAATAGCAATTAAATCGGCATCAAAATTTGGTCTGCTATAACCTGTTGTTTCCATTTCTGATGGTTTCCATAGGTTTTTGTAGAGGTATTGTTCATAAGATTGTCCTGTAATTTTTTCAATAATAAGGGCAAGTAAACTATATCCTATATTAGAGTATGAATAATCTGAACCAACTTTAAATTTCAAAGCCGATTTCATTACAGAGTCAATAAAATCTTGGTCACTAATTGGCTCATAGTCTTCGCCTACTTCAGCCTCTAATCCAGATTGGTGTCTTAATAAATCGTGAATGGTAATAGTTGATTTATCAAGCGGGACATTTTGAAAGTATTTGGTAATGGTATCAGAAGTAGATAATTTACCTTGCATTTCTAATTTCAAAATTGCAGCTGCCGTAAATTGTTTTGTCAAAGATCCAATATCAAAAATTGTATTTGGTGTATTTTTTTCTTTAAGTTCAAAGTTTCTAAATCCAAGACCTTTTGAAATTACTTTCTTTCCGTCAAGTTCTACAAGTACAGTTCCAGAAAAACCAGCTTTTTCAAATTTTGTTAAATATGTTTTAATCCGTTTAGCTATTTCAGAAGAATTTTCTTTTTGCGCATACGATATATAAAAAAACAAAGTCATTAATATTGTAATTGATGATTTTCTCATTTTTTGTCAGTTAATGTTAATCTTTGTCGTGTCGTTTTGCATTGCCTTAACCATGTGATAAGTCTCAATGCTAGGCTTTTTAGAAGTATTAACTAAATTTTTTTAACAATTCAAAACATGAACTTTGTGCTCGTTTAGGTTTTAAAACCTAAAGCAAAGATGAGATAGATTGGTCTTAATAAACAATAAACTATCATAAGAAAAAAACTTAATATAGTTTAGGATATGAACCTATTTTATGGTTAAATCTTTACGAATTTTGCTCAAAAACTCTGGTGTAATACCTAAATAAGATGCTATTTGTGTATTTGGTAATCGTAAAGCTAATTTGGGATATTGTTCAAGAAAACTTAAATAACGCTCAGTCGCTGAAGAGCTGATATTCTGCAAGAGGCGATTTTGCAATTCAATAAACTTATTCTCTATAATTACTCTAAAATTTCGATCAAATTTAGGAACGTTAATATATAAAAATAATAAGTCTTGTTTTTCAATTTGTAGTATAACAGAGGGTTCAATGGCTTCAATAAACAATTTACTTGGTTTTTCCGTGTGAAAACTTCCAATGTCTGAAACCCAATCGTTTTCTGCAACAAAGAGAATGTTATGTTCAATTCCTTTCTTGTCAACACTATACATTCTAAAACAACCTTCAATTATAAAGAAATAATGCTTACAGATATACCCTTCTTGTAAAATCATTTGTCTTCGTTTGATTTTACGCTCAATAGTTCTTGCTTCTAATAATTTTTTTTCTTCATCATCTAATGGAAGATAATCTTTTAAATATTCTATGAGTGGTTGTGTTATCATTTTTTTCTAAAAACTAAAAGGTTCAGTCAATCTAGTATCCAAAAGGCAATTTTTTATTACTGATATAAATTTATGCAGCAAGAGACCAAAATGATTTAAACATCGTTATTCTGGAATTAGCTATATGATTTTTTCTTAACATGTGTAAAACTTCAGTTCCAATTAACGCAATTTTGGTAGATTCAAATTCTTTAAATCCCAATTCATTTAAAATTCTACACTTGATGAAACGATAATCTTGTTCGACAACGTTGTTTAGAACTTGCAATGGCATATTACTATTTTGGAAATGCAACACTCATTAAAAACTCTGATAGGGTCTATGTTTGATTCACTTTTGTCAATGTTTATTATTCCTGGTTTATAATTATTGTCAATTGGCTTAATTAAGAAAGAATAAGCAGTTCTCCTTTGCCTTCTCTTGGTTAACAGGAATTCTGTATTATTTAATTTACCAACTGCTCTATGTAAGCAAAACAAATGCCTTTAAGCTTTATATTTGTCTCATCCATTCTACAGCTAGCTCAAATTCTTAATTTTCATCTATTCATTTTAGCTTCAAAAAATGTATTAAACTTATATACCCAACCTTGAATTGTAGCATGGTCAACGTTAATTTCTCGCATTTTCATTATTTCTTCAACATCAATATATCTTAAAGTAAACTTAAGTTTTAAATATACTGCCTGAAGAATATGAGGTTTCATATAACAATGACCTTTAATATTTATTAGTTTAAAATTTTAGAAACCTTAAAGATAAAACTTTTCTTTTGATGAGACAGAAACAGCATAAATTTTATGAGTTATTAGCTGTTGGCTTTTTTATCAACTCTTTAAATGATTGAATGAATTTTTTTAATTCCAATTCCGTTTTCTGGTCAATTATATTTCCTTCTTTATTCACTTTTCCTTTTATTCCTTGAATTAGAAGAGTTGTTTCGTCTGTAAAATTGGTTTGGACGGTTTCCATAATCAATTTCAGTTCTTTATGCCCTTTTTCTCCACTTGCTGAAGCAGTAATAAGTCCTATCGGTTTGTCAGAGAATACAGTTGTTGATACACACCATTCAATAGCATTTTTCAGTCCACTTGGAATACTAAAAACATATTCTGGAGTACAAATAATAACCCCATCTGCATTTGTGATTTTTGTTCTAAAATCAGTGATACTTTTAGGAACATTCGTATCTGTTAATTCTGTTCTGAAATGCGGTAAATCTGTTAAATTATCAATTATTTCAAAATTAAATTCAAATTTTTCACTTTCTGCAATATATTTTAGAATTGACAGATTTATAGAATCCCGACTAGCACTTCCACAAATTTCAATTATATTTTTTTTATTGTTCATTATGATTATCCTTGAGTAATTTTTCAGTTAACAGGTAACGGTAGTGCTATAATTAGTTTCCGATTGTGCTCTACTTCTCTTCGAACCCACCATCGTTGTTGCTCACTGTAAACTTTGTTGCCTGCACCAAACTATTAATTAATAATTGCCTACGTTATGCGTTAGGCTTTTTCTGGTTTCAGTTGTCATTTATTATTTGCTTAGTAGATAAAATTTCATTTAGTTGTTGTTCAAAGTTAATGTTATTTTTAAAACTGCCATTATTTTGATAAATTCCTCTAACGAGCATAGGCCATCCATTTCTTCATAGTAAGTTTCAATGTAGTCAGCATCGCTGAAGATAAAAGGGGGAATACGATTGACTTTCTCTTTAGCAAGAGGAGGTTGTGTATATCGGTATAATCCTTTTGATCAGAGCTATTAACAAAATGGTAGTCCCGAAACTGATAAACATAGATAAGAACAGTTCGAACAAAGGAGTTATTGAGGTCTATAGAAAGTGTACTTTTGTAAGATGCATATACACAGTAATGCAAGTATTTAAGCAATATAGTTGAGCAGGGTCCTAGGTTTATCAATAAACGGGTTGGACAGGGTCACAGAGACTTTGAGAGTACCAGGTGGAGCATACGGAATAGAAGTGGTGCATATGATAAAGAAGGGACAGATGGACAGCAATTGTTTATCTGCTATAAGGCATTTTACAGTTTAGCAGTATAAGTCAGGTTAACCAAGAATTTTTAGATCATAATTTCACAAATGCGACAGAACCTCCTGCTCACAATATTGAATTAAAAAAATTCCTAATATCCTGTGCCAAAAGTCTTGGTTGTTCCGTAGCCGCAAAATGCCCACCGATGGGCATGTCAGTCCAATGTCGAACGTTGTAACCCCGCTCGATATATCGTCTGGATGGGAAAGGTTCATCGAGAGGAAACCTGACAATGCCAACAGGAACTCTCACGAATTCATCTTTTGTAAAATGCAATGGCGTTTTACGACTTTCTCCGTACAATCGCACGGATGAATGAATTGTCTCAGTTACCCAGTATAAAGTAATAATAGGAAACGGTTACACTCTTTCTTGGGGTATAAACACTTCATGAAGTAGAACAAGAATTTTATCAATTTAAAAATGTAACTAGGTCTCAAAAAATTTGTCCGACTTTTTGTTGCAAGTCCATTTTATTACTTGTATCTATTCCTAGATATGAGTCTTTTAAACCTTTGGCGTAGTCTACTTGTTATTAGTCGAAATTTTTGATATTAAATACTTGTAATAAGTAATTTTAATTTGATTAATTAAACTGGTAATTTTTTAAATGATAGAAGACGTACTTAATTATAGGGAAAAAGACGAGATAAGTTATAAAGAAGCAGGCAAATTTGAAGATACACGTTTTGAAAAAATCCATAATGTAATCTTTGATTCATCTCTTGAAGCATCTATTTTAGTAGCACAAGAAATTGCTAATTTAATTCAAAGAAAAGAGGAATTAAATGAGCCTTGCGTGTTGGGTTTAGCAACAGGGTCTTCACCTATAAAGGTTTATGAAGAGTTAGTTAGAATGCATAAAGAAGAAGGTTTATGTTTTAAAAACGTAGTAACTTTTAATTTAGATGAGTATTACCCGATGGATAAAGATAATATTCAAAGTTATTTTTATTTTATGCATGATCACCTTTTTAACCATGTAGATATACATCCAGAAAACATAAATATTCCTGATGGGAAAGTAAGTCCAGAAGAACTTCGCCAGTATTGTATAGATTATGAAATGAAAATAAAATCCTATGGAGGATTAGATTTTCAACTTCTAGGTATTGGTAGAACAGGGCACATTGGGTTTAACGAGCCAGGATCTCATGTTAACTCCGGTACACGAAGCATTACTCTAGATCATATCACACGTGTTGACGCTGCACCATCTTTTTTAGGTATTGACAATGTTCCTAGAAAAGCTATCACTATGGGGATTGGCACCGTAAGAAGGGCAAAACGAATTGTACTACTTGGATGGGGAATTAGTAAAGCTGAAATACTAAAAAAAACTATTGAAGGTAAAATTACATCACAAGTACCTGCAACCTATTTACAAGAGCATAACAACACAACCTTTGTTTTAGATAGAGATGCCTCTTCGCAATTAACAAGGGTAAACACTCCTTGGTTAGTTAAATCATGTGTGTGGACTGATGATTTAAAACTTAAAGCTGTTGTTTGGCTGAGTGAATTAACCAATAAGCCGTTTCTAAAGTTAACAGACAAAGATTACAATGATAATGGAATGGCAGGTCTATTAACCGAAGAAGGCACTGCATACAACTTAAATATTAAAATGTTTAACAAATTACAGCATACCATTACAGGTTGGCCAGGAGGAAAACCAGATGCTGATGATACATATAGACCAGAGCGCTCTACACCTGCGAAAAAAAGGGTTATTATATTTAGTCCGCACCCAGATGATGATGTTATTTCAATGGGAGGCACGTTTGACAGACTTGTAGAACAAGGCCATGATGTGCATGTGGCGTATCAAACTTCAGGTAACATTGCAGTTTCTAATGAAGAAGCTTTAAAATTTGCTGAAGTTTCCATGGTATTGAATTCAAAATCAACAGAATCCGAACGTATTATAGATTTTTTAAAAAATAAATCTGAAAACGATATTGATTCTTTAGAAGTTAGAAAATTAAAAGGAATAATTAGACGAAGTGAGTCTTTAGCAGCTACCAGATATTTAGGATTACCAGATACTAATGTTCACTTTCTAGACCTTCCTTTCTATGAAACAGGAACGATAAAGAAAACAAATATTTCTGAAGTAGATATAGAAATCATGTACGATATTATAGAGGCAGTAAAACCACATCAAATTTATGCTGCAGGCGATTTGGCTGATCCTCATGGTACACACAAAGTTTGTCTTGATAGCTTGTTTGAAGCTTTAAAAAAATTAAAAAATAAACCTTTTATGAAAGATTGTTGGGTATGGTTGTACCGCGGTGCTTGGCACGAATGGGAACCTTATCAAATTGATATGGCTGTACCTATGAGTCCAGATCAGGTTCTTAAAAAACGTCACGCCATTTTTTATCATCAATCTCAAAAAGACGGAGTTATGTTTCAGGGAGACGATTCTAGAGAGTTTTGGGTTCGTGCTGAAGACAGAAACAGAGAGACAGCGAAAAAATATAATGATTTAGGTTTAGCGGACTATGCTGCCATTGAAGCTTTTAAGCGACATTACTTTTAAAATAAAAGAATAATAAATATTGATTAGTGTAAAATTGTATTGTTGAGTTTAGTTGTTTTTTAATTATTGATGGTTATCACTTTAAATAGATGGTAACCATCTTTTTTTTAACAAGTTTTAAATTGAAGAATTTAAAATTTTCTGTTTTATATCTTCTAAGTAAGACCTTCCAATTACATACCTAATGCCTTCTATTTCTACACTATTTCCTTCAACTGCATCAATTTTATCAATGGCAACAGTATAAGACCTGTGTATGCGTATAAAATCTCTTGGAGGTAATAAGTTTGTGAAATCGGTTAGTGTACTATGCACAATATATCTGCCTGTTAGGGTATTTATTTTTAAGTAATCTTTTAAACTTTCAATCACTAAAATTTCGTCTAGAAAAATTTTCTTCATTTTTTTCTTGTCAATTTTAACGAAAATATAGGGGTGATCTTTAGTGTTTTCCAAAGGAATTTTATTGGTTGCATTAAGTCTTTTTTCAACCTTATTGAGAGCTTTCATAAATCTAGGAAACTCAATGGGTTTAACCAGATAATCTAAAACATCCAATTCATAAGTTTCTATAGCAAATTCGTCATAGGCACTTGTTATTATTAGCAATGGTGGTTTTTCTAAACTTTTGATAAAATTTATGCCATCAAGAACAGGCATGTTTATATCTAAAAAAATAACATCAACATCATTGCTTTTCAAAAAGTTCAAACCATCTATTGCGTTATTAAATGAATTTATTATTTCAAAATTTTCAATTTGTTTTAAATAATTTTTAATAACATTGATAGCTAATGGTTCATCATCAATAATTAAACAGCTTATGCACATGTCTTATATTTTTTTATCCTACTCTAATTTTAAGTTTAACAACAAACTTGTTTTTATTGTTTTTAATTTTTAGATCGTAATCATTTTTATCATACCCTAAATCTAATCGCTTTTTAATATTTTCTAACCCAATTCCGCTAGATTGTTTAAGATTATCTTTGTGGCCAGTAGTTAAGGGCATAGGGTTAATCAGGGTAAAATAAAGAAAATTTTCAATGATTTTAAAGTTAATAACAATTTTTACATTCCCAATATTTTTATTTGCACCATGTTTAAAAGCATTTTCAACAAATGTTAACAATAAAATAGGTGCAATTTCTTTATCTTGAATATCGCCTGAAATAGACATGTTTACTTCTAATGAATCATCATACCTAACTCTTTCCAAATCCAGATAATTTTGAATACAAAGTATCTCGTTTTCTAAAGTTTGTCTTTTTCCTTTTGTTTCATAAAGGAGGTAACGCATTAATTCCGAAAGTTTTAAAATTATCTTTGGGGTTTTATTAGATTTTTCTACCGATAAGGAGTAAATATTGTTAAGTGTATTAAAGAAAAAATGAGGAGAAATTTGATTTTTTAAAAAGAGCAACTCTGTTTCCAACTGCGTTTTTTCAAGATCTGCAACTCTTTTATGTTCCTTTAGAAAATCTAATGTTATTTTTATGGCAGCAACAAATCCAACAACATAGAGTTCGCCAATCATCATTTCTATGGTATAGTTTAACGTTAAACTATCAATAGGTTCAGGGCCTTCAGGCCATACATTATGGCTTATTAATAAATAGGTTAAATTGTATTTTATTACTACCATAATAAATATGGTTGAAAAAAGGGAAATTATATATAAAAAGTATTTTTTCCGATATACCAAAAAAGGCATAAAAACAAAAATATTTAAGTAGCTGGATACCATGTGAATTGGAAAGCCTAATAAATTAGACTTAAATGAATATAAATAATCATCAAAGTAACTTCCCCAACGAAACGTATTAAACAAAAAATATACGACCCAAAAAATAACGTGGTATTTTCTTGATATTAAATAAAATTTATCAGTATTAAAATTCATTTTTCAGTAATATGGATTGTTTTTTTGGTGTTTAGGGCCTTTTATATGTTATCCGTCTAAATTACTTTTATAAATAGTAAAATTAGTGAAAATTTAAAGTTAAATTATAGTCTATGAAAAACTTTACCCTCTTTGTTTTATTAATGGTTTTACTTTCTAGCTGCAAAGAACGTACTAATGAAAATATTCAACATACAGCATCAGTCACAAAATTTGTAGATGCGTTTATAGGAACAGGAGGTCATGGGCATACCTACACAGGTGCAACCGTTCCTTTTGGAATGCTACAAGTTAGTCCAGATAACGGAATTTCAAATTGGGACTGGTGTTCTGGATATCATTATTCAGATTCTATAATAGTTGGCTTTAGTCATTTGCATTTAAGCGGTACAGGTATAGGTGACTTAGCCGATATATTATTTATGCCTGTAAATAAGCCTGTTAATTTAACTATAAATACAAGATTTAGAGATTCGCTTCCTTATAAATCATCTTACAGTCATTCTAATGAAAAAGTAAGTCCTGGTTACTATCAGGTATTTCTTGAAGATCCAAAAGTGAATGTGGAATTGACGTCTTCTTTAAGAACGGCATATCATAAATATACTTTCACTCAAGAAGATAAACAATCTGTAGTTGTAGATCTTGGTTTTGCGATCAATTGGGACAAATCCTTAAAAACGTCAATTACTGTTGAAGATGAGTACACGATTAGTGGTTATCGTTTTAGTACAGGATGGGCAAAAAACCAAAAAGTATTTTTTGTTGCTAAATTTTCTAAACCTATTACAAAATATATATTAGTGGCCAATCAAGATATTATTGATGGGAAATCTGTAGATGGAGAAAGAACCAAGGCACAATTATTTTTTAATGCCGAAGGCAGCAACGAATTACTTGCAAAAGTAGCGGTATCATCTGTTAGTGTTGACAACGCAAAAGAAAATTTAGATTCTGGAGATTTTAATTTTGAACAAGCAAAAGCTGAAGCTGAAAACACATGGGATTTGGCCTTATCTAAAATAACAGTTGAAACGCCAGTTGATTCTCTTAAAACAATCTTTTATACCGCCTTGTATCACGCACAATTAGCTCCGGTTACCTTTAGTGATAAAAACGGACAGTTTAGAAAAGAGAATGATAGTATTGTAACAGCCACAAATTACACAGCATATTCTACTTTATCACTATGGGATACATTTAGAGCAGAAAATCCTTTGTTAACCTTAATTGCACCAGATAAAACATCAGATATTATTAACTCAATGTTGGCCTATTACAGTACAAAAAAGATTTTGCCGGTTTGGACACTTTATGCTAACGAAACCAATACCATGACAGGCTATCATTCTATTCCTGTTATTGTAGATGCTTTTAAAAAGGGAATTAAAGGGTTTGACGCTGAAAAAGCATATGAAGCCATGGAAACAACCATGATGCAGGATGAACGTGGATTGAATCTTTATAAAAAGTATGGATATGTTCCTTATAATTTATTGGATGAATCAGTTACCATTACTTTAGAATATGCGTTTGATGATTGGTGCGTAGCCCAAATGGCTAAAGCTTTAGGGAAAGATGATGATTACAACTATTTTCTAAATCGCTCTAAAGCATATCAATATTTATTTGATACTGAAACAGGATTTATGCGTGGCAAATCTGATGATGGTAAATCATGGAATGAGCCTTTTGATCCTAAACATTCCAATCACAGAGAACATACCGATTATACCGAAGGCAATGCATGGCAACACAGTTGGTTTGTACCTCACAATGTTGAAAATCTAGTTTTGTTGCATGGTGGTAATGATATTTTTACTAACCGCTTAGAGCAATTGTTTACAGAAAGTTCTGAGATTACAGGAGATAATGTATCGGCTGATATTTCGGGATTAATTGGGCAATACGCTCATGGCAATGAACCTAGTCACCATATTGCTTATATGTTCAACCATGCCAATAAACCATGGTTAACACAACATTGGGTGCGTTATATTTTAGATACTCAATACAACACCACGCCCAATGGTTTAAGCGGTAATGAAGATTGTGGACAAATGTCTGCTTGGTACGTGTTTAGTTCATTAGGATTATACCCTATGAATCCTGCGTCGGGTGAATATGAAATTGGAAGTCCAATTTTTGAAAAGTCAACCATTAATCTTCCAAACGGAAAAACATTTGTTATTGAAGCTGAAAACGTTTCAGACAAAAACATTTACATAAAAGCAGCAACCCTTAACGGCAAAGAATTCAACAAAACTTCAATTTCCCATGAACAAATAATTCAAGGAGGTGTTCTACATTTTGTTATGAGTCCTAAACCAAATAAGAATTGGGGTATTATAATTAAAAGTAACCAAGAGTAATGGATATAATAGATTTAATCATCATAATATCTTATGTCCTATTAACTATAGGTGTTGGCGTTTGGATTTCTAAAAAAGCTTCAAAAGGATTAGACGAATATTTTCTTGGCGGAAAATCCATTAAATGGTATTATTTAGGTTTAAGTAATGGCTCTGGTATGTTTGACATATCTGGTACGGCTTGGATGGTTGGTATTTTATTCTTGTATGGCGTAAAGAGTTTCATGTTTATGTGGCTTTGGCCTATTTGGAACCAAATTTTCGTTATGATGTTCTTAGCTGTTTGGATAAGACGATCTAAAGTGATGACTGGTTCTGAATGGATTTTAACGCGCTTTGGCAATGATAAAGCAGGTAGAGCATCTCATATTATAGTAGCCATTTTTGCCATTGTTTCTGCCATAGGGTTCATCGCTTATTTTTTTGAAGGAATAGGTAAATTTATGACCGTTATTTTACCTTGGGATTTAACACTGCATTTAAGTAACATCGTTTTACTTAATTCAGAGCAATCATATGCTTTAATCATTATATTTTTAACCACTGTTTATACAGTTAAAGGAGGCATGTTCTCTGTGGTGGCAACCGAAGTCTTGCAATATGGTATTATGGTTATAGCAGGGCTACTTGTTGCAGGTTATACTCTAATACATTATACAGATATTCAAATAAATTCAGTGATTTCTGAGGAATGGAGGAATATACTTTTTGGTTGGGAACTCGATTCGCATTGGAGTTCAAAATACCAAGCTTTTAATAATTTAATTGATTCTGAAGGATATAAAATGTTTGGAGCTTTAGTAGGAATGTCATTGTTCAAAGGTTTTTTTGCCAGTATTGCAGGTCCTACACCAAGTTATGATTTACAACGGATTCTTTCAACAAAATCTGTTAAAGAAGCAGCTTATATGAGTGGATTTACCAATTTAATCTTATTTATTCCAAGGTATTTATTAATTGGAGGTATTGTTGTTATTGCATTAATAACCTTAGCTCCTCAAATGAGCATTAGCCCATCCTTATCAGAGAATGATTTAGAAATTTTACTTCCTACTGTTATTAATTTTCATGTTCCGGTTGGGATAAAAGGATTATTGCTTGCGGGATTATTAGCTGCTTTTATGTCTACGTTTTCAGCATTTGTAAATGCTGGACCTGCTTATATAGTTAATGATATTTATAAAAAGTATTTTAAACCAAAAGCTACTAACGAGCATTACATTAGAATAAGTCATATTGCATCATTTATAGTAGTTGGTTTAGGGGTGTTCATGGGCTTTTTTGCAGATTCCATTAATTCTTTAACGCTTTGGATTACAAGTGCGCTTTATGGAGGATATGTAGCAGCCAATTTCTTGAAATGGGTTTGGTGGCGTTTTAATGGCTGGGGCTATTTTTGGGGCATGCTTACAGGTCTTGTGGTTGCATCATTACAGTTTGTGTTGGCTCAAAATAAAGGAAATTTTATGGAAGGAACACTATTATATAATTTATCAGAATTGCAAGCCATCTATTTGTTTCCGGTAATATTTGGGTTTTCAATTGTAGGATGCCTTTTAGGAACGCTTTTAACACCAGCAACAGATATGGATGTGCTGAAATCTTTTTATGGTAATGTACGGCCTTGGGGTTGGTGGAACCCAGTTTACTGTGCATTAAAAAGTGAAGATGAATCTTTTGCAAAAAATAATGATTTTAGAAGTGATATGGTAAACTGTGCTATTGGGATAGTATGGCAATCTAGTATGATTGTACTGCCTATATTTCTTTTGATTAGAGATTATCCAAAAACAATAGTTTCATTGCTTGTTTTTATAGTCACTTCAATCATCTTAAAATATACATGGTTAGATAAAGTCAGAAGACTTTCTGATTAATAAGAATGTCATAATTTTATATAGAAGAAAATCAAAAAAGTTAAATAATAAAAAATAATAAAAGTGAGTAATATTCCTTGGCAAGATAAACCTGAAAACTGCAATGATGTTATATGGAGGTATTCAAAAAACCCTATTATAGACAGGTATGCAATACCATCATCTAATAGTATTTTTAACAGTGCAGTAGTACCATTTGGCGATGGTTTTGCAGGTGTTTTTAGGTGCGATAACAAAGCTGTACAGATGAATATTTTTGCAGGTTTCAGCAAAAATGGGATTGATTGGGATATTAACCATGAGCCTATTGTCATGCAAGCTGGTAATACAGATATGATAGAGTCTAATTATAAATACGATCCGCGGGTTGTTTTTATTGAAGATCGTTATTGGATTACTTGGTGTAACGGCTATAACGGCCCAACAATAGGTATAGGTTACACGTTCGATTTCAAAGAATTTTATCAATGCGAAAATGCTTTTTTGCCCTTCAATAGAAATGGGGTCTTGTTTCCACAGAAAATAAATGGGAAATACGCCATGTTAAGCCGACCAAGTGACAATGGACATACGCCATTTGGTGATATTTACATAAGCTATAGCCCAGATATGAAATATTGGGGAGAACATCGCTGCGTTATGAAAGCTGCTCCTTTTGAAGATAGTGCATGGCAATGTACCAAAATAGGAGCGGGCCCTATCCCAATTCTTACTGATGACGGTTGGTTGATGCTATACCATGGTGTTATCACTACTTGTAACGGATTCCGTTATGCAATGGGTGCTGCCATTTTAGACGAAAATGAGCCAGATAAAGTAAAGTATAGAACGCAACCTTATTTACTTGGGCCTGCGGTTTCTTATGAGCAAAATGGAGACGTTCCTAATGTGGTATTTCCATGTGCAGCCTTGCACGATATAAAAGAAGACAAATTAACTATTTACTATGGAGCAGCAGATACAGTTGTTGCTATGGCTTTTGGAAAATTAAGTGAAGTCATTGAATTTACAAAGAATAACAGTTTATAATTAAATATGCAAAACAAGTTTAAGACAGTATTAATAGCAGTAAATTTAATATCCTTGTTTGGTTGTGCACAATCAAACAAGGACATCACACCACAAACATATGTTGCATATAAAACCTCAGAAAAAATAATTGTTGATGGTGATGATTCTGAAAGGTCTTGGGAAAAATCACAATGGTCAGATGCTTTTATTGATATTGAAGGAGTTAAAAAACCAAAATACAAAACACAAGTAAAAATGTTATGGGATGAGACATACTTTTACATCCTGGCAAAATTAGAAGAGCCTCATGTTTGGGCTACTTTAAAGGAGCGTGATACGATTATTTTTTATAATAATGATTTCGAAGTATTTGTAGATCCAGATGGAGATACCTATAATTATTACGAATTAGAAATGAACGCGTTAAATACTGTTTGGGATTTGTTTATAAACAAGCCATATAGAGAAGAGGGGAATGTTGTTTTAAATGATTGGACATTAACCGGATTAAAATCGGCTATTAAAGTAAACGGAACTATCAATAACCCATCAGATACAGATGAAGGATGGCAGTTAGAATTAGCAATTCCTTGGGCAGCTTACAAAACATCGTATTATCAAGATAATGTTCCAAGAGACCATTTTTGGAGAGTGGATTTCTCAAGAGTAAACTGGCAACATGACATAACAAACGGAAAATATACGCGCAAAAAAGACGAAAAAGGGAAATTCCTTCCAGAGTATAATTGGGTTTGGTCACCAATGGGCGTCATTAATATGCACGAACCGGAAAAATGGGGCTATGTGTATTTCTCTTCAAAAGCAGTTGGTTCAAAAGATGTCTTTTCAATTCCACAAGACGACAAAGTTAAGTGGGAATTATACAGCTTGTACAGAGCCCAAAAAGCCTATTATAATAAGCACAAAGCTTGGGCAACCTCATTAGATAGTATTTCGAAAGAAAACATATCTATTGATAATAAAACATTAAAACCTGTAATAGAAAATCATTCAACCGGATTCAATATTTCAATAAAGAGTCCTTTTTCAAATAAAACCTTAATAATTAAAGAAAATGGGAAAATTATTTCAAAATAAGCAAGTAGTGAAAGTATCAAAACGTATCGTTTTAGCATTAACCTTAATAACAATGTCTTGTGCTAACAAAGAAAATAAAATTGAAAACACTGCTATATCTGAAGCTATAATTGAGAAGACACCATTTGAATTTGGTGTATGGGTTAGCGCAAATGAAAAAAAGCCTAATGAAGACTATACTAAAGAATTTAAAAAATATAAAAGCGCAGGGATTGATGAGGTTTTAATAAACACTGGTACAGACCCTGAGTTATTAAAAAGATTAGTTCCTATAGCAACAAAAGAAGGCTTAAAAGTACATGCTTGGATTATGGCGATGAATCGTCCTGGAGATTCTGTAGCACTCCAACACCCAGAATGGTACGCCGTTAGTAGAGAAGGAAAATCGTGTTATGATACTCGTCCGTATGTAGATTATTACCAATGGTTGTGTCCAACTAGAGAAGCCTCTAGAAACCATGTGTTAAGTTTGGTTGAAGGCTTAGCAAAAATTGATGGTATTGAAAGTGTCCACTTAGATTACATTCGTTTTTCAGATATCTTTTTACCAATTGGATTGCTTCCAAAATATAATCTTGTTCAAGATACAGAAATGGGAGAATTTGATTTCTGCTATTGTGATGAATGTATTAAAGCTTTTGAAAAAATACATCATAAAAACCCTAGAGAGAGCAAGAATACAGTGATAGATATGGAGTGGAAAAACTTCAGATTAAATGCAGTCAAAGCTATTGTTGATGATGCGTACAAGATTGTACATAAGTATAACAAAAATTTAACGGCAGCTGTATTCCCATACCCAGAAATGGCCGATCATATGGTGAGACAACGTTGGGATAAATGGGATATTGATGAAGTATATCCTATGATTTATCATGGGTTTTACAATGAAGAAGTTGACTGGATTGGGTATGCAACCAAACAAGGAGTAAAAGATTTAGAAGGCAAACGAACAAAAATTAATACGGGAATCTATATGCCTGCATTTAAGTCGGAAGAAGAGTTAAAAGAAGCTATTGTGTTAGCCAAAGAAAATGGGGCAAAAGGCATTACTTTTTTTGATGGACCAGCCTTAACTGAAGAGAACTTAAAAACCATTAAAGAAACGAAAGCTAGTTTGAAATAAAGGATAAGTAATGGGTAAACATGGTTTTATATTTTTAGTTTTTGCTTTGCTATTATTTAATTGCGAGCATTCTAAAGATGCAAACCCAATTAATCTAACCCATTACGTAAATCCATTTATTGGAACAGATGGTCCCGGGAACACCTATCCTGGGGCAACGGTTCCTTTTGGAATGGTACAATTAAGCCCAGATATTGGTATTCTTGGCTGGGACAGAATCGCAGGCTATTTTTACCAAGACTCTATTATTTCCGGATTTTCACATACCCATTTATCAGGGACTGGTGCAGGCGATTTATATGATATTTTAGTCATGCCAACTAATAGTAGGTTTTCTGAAAGAATTAAAGACAATAATTTTGAACCATTTTCTAAATTTTCTCATGATAAAGAAAAGGCTTCACCAGGATATTATCAAGTGGACTTATTAGATTATGGAATTAAAGCAGAACTTACTACTACGGCAAGAACAGGTATTCATAAATACACGTTTCCAAAAGATAGCTTGTCACAAATTCATATCGATTTGGGCTATGCCTTAAATTGGGATGCACCAACAGATACATATATTCATGTGGTTGATAGTACAACTATAGAAGGTTACAGAAAATCTACAGGTTGGGCAAAAGATCAACGTATTTATTTTGCAATCAAATTATCAAAACCTTTTAAATCGTACCAGATTTATAAAAATGATACTATTGCAACAAATCCAGTTGAAGCCAAAAACACAAAGATCATTTTAAATTATAATACTTCAGATGATGAGGTCATTATTTTAAAAACGGGTCTTTCCACAGCATCTATAAAAGGAGCTTATAAATCGTTAGAAGTTGAGGCTCCCGATTTTAATTTTGAAAATTACAAGGAAAAAGCAAGTAGTATTTGGGAAAAACAACTCCAAAAAATAACGATTAAATCATCGAATGAAAATCAAAAGACCATCTTCTATACCATGCTGTATCAATCTATGTTGGCGCCTACATTATTAAGTGATTATAATAGCGAATACAAAGGAGCAAATGATAGCATTATGAAAGCTGATGGTTTTGATAGATACGATACATTTTCATTGTGGGACACGTATCGCGCTGCGCATCCATTGTATACAATTTTACATCCAAAGTGCGTATCGGATATGATAAATTCGTTATTGGCACATTATAAAGAAACAGGGTTATTACCAGTTTGGTCTATGCAAGGAAATGAAACCAATATGATGATTGGCAATCATGCCATTCCGGTGATTGTGGATGCTTATTTTAAAGGTATTAAAAAGTTTGATGTTGAGTTAGCGTACAAGGCTTGCAAAGAAAGCTCTATGGTTGATTCCAGACAGTTATGTACTTATAAAACCTTAGGCTATGTTCCTGCTGATGATGACAATGAAAACTGGTCGGTTTCAAAAACACTTGAATATGCTTATGATGATTGGTGTGTCGCTCAATTTGCAAAAGCATTGAATAAAACAGATGATTATACATACTTTTTAAATCGTTCTGAAAACTGGAGACATGTCTATGATTCAAAAAGTACATTTATGAGACCAAAACTTGAAAATGGCAATTTTATAAAGGAATTTATCCCAAAAGAATATACGCCTTATTTCTGTGAAAGTAATGCATGGCAATACTTTTGGTCAGTTCCTCAAAATATTGAAGGCTTAATCCAAGTGGTTGGAAGCAATGAGGCTTTTGAAAAAAAGTTGGATTCTATGTTTACCTTAAATCCATCTCCAGAAGACAAATTACCTATTTTTAGTACAGGAATGATTGGTCAATATGCTCATGGAAATGAACCAAGCCACCATGTAGCCTATCTATATGACTATATTAAGAAATCGTGGAAAACCCAAAAATTGGTCAGGGAAATTTTAAATACCCAATATAAAAATGAGCCCAAAGGACATTGTGGTAATGAAGATTGCGGGCAAATGTCATCTTGGTATATAATGAGTTCCTTAGGGTTTTATCCTGTAAATCCAGCGCAAGGCGTGTATGCTTTTGGGTCGCCTTTGTTTGATGAAGCAACCATTAATTTAGAAAACGGAAAAACGTTTGTGATTAAATCAATTAACAACAGTGATGACAATTTCTATATACAATCTGTTAGCTTAAATGGAAAACAAATTGATAAAAATTATATCACACACAAAGAAATTCAACAAGGAGGGGAATTGGTTTTTACCATGGGAAATACTCCAAATAAAAACAAAAAAGCCGATATGGCTCTATCCTCAAAAATCTATAATTAAAAACAATTCTATGTCAAACAGAAGAGATTTTATAAAAACAACCGCTCTAGGAACCATTGGAGTGAGCACGCTATTAAGCTGTAAAGATGTTACAGAAAATAAGTTAGAAAAACCTTCTGCTGTATTACTATCGCAAAAAAAACCATTAATAATTTCTACATGGAATCATGGCTTACCGGCCAACGAAGAAACCTGGAAACAACTTAAAAACGGAAAACGAACTTTAGATGCAATAGAGGCTGGCATGAAGATTCCGGAAGGCGATCCAAAAGTACGAAGTGTTGGTTATGGTGGATTACCTGATAGAGAAGGCAAAGTGACTTTAGATGCTTGTATTATGGATCACAATAGTGATTGTGGCTCTGTTAGTTTTTTAGAAGGCATTAAGCATCCTATTTCAGTAGCAAAACGAGTTTTAGAGAACACGCCCCATGTTATGTTATCTGGAGAAGGAGCATTACAATTTGCATTGGAAGAAGGTTTTAAAAAAGAAAATTTATTAACTCCAGAATCTGAAGCAGAGTGGAAGAAATGGTTAAAAGAGTCAAAATATAAACCAGTCATAAACATTGAAAATCATGATACCATTAGTATGTTGGTAATTGATGAAAATGGGAATATTTCTGGAGGGTGTACTACTAGTGGTGCTGCATGGAAAATGCATGGACGAGTAGGTGATTCTCCTATTATAGGTGCCGGATTATTTTTAGATAACGAAGTAGGTGGAGCTGCTGCTACCGGTTTAGGTGAAGCGGTAATGAGGACAGCAGGAAGTGCTATGGTGGTTGAATTAATGCGCCATGGAAGAACACCTTTTGAAGCATGTAAAGAAGTGGTGGAACGTATTTATGATAAACACAAAAACCATAAAGACATGGCGTATTTACAAGTTGGTTTTATTGCTTTAAATAAAAAAGGCGAGCATGCAGGATACAGTTTACGATCTGGTTTTAATTATGCCGTTTATGACGAAGATAAAGGGAATAGAATGGAAGATGCACAATTTAAAATGTCTTGGGATAATTAGAAACCTTTTTAGCTTTTTGAGTAATGAAAAACTGCTTATCAAGAATTAAAATATAGTATACTAAACGAAAATAACATCAATTTTAAACCCATAATATGAAAATAGTACATCAACTTTTAATTGCAATTTTAATCACAATCTTTTATTCCTGCGCAAAACAAAAAGTGTTTACAGAAAAGGATATTCAAATAATCCCTAAACCAGCAGAATTACAACTTTCAGAAGGGAGTTTTGAGTTTTCAGAAAACACCAAATTTGTAGTTGCTAATGACTTT
Source organism: Gaetbulibacter sp. M235 (assembly GCF_043876835.1). Classification (NCBI taxonomy): domain Bacteria; kingdom Pseudomonadati; phylum Bacteroidota; class Flavobacteriia; order Flavobacteriales; family Flavobacteriaceae; genus Gaetbulibacter; species Gaetbulibacter sp. M235. The sequence goes on along the minus strand of NZ_JBAWJZ010000007.1, from coordinate 29,142 downwards.
CAAAAGGAAATTTCTAAAGCATTGATTAATAAGTTTGAAATGGCTGCAGGTTGGAAGCCTGAAATTTCAGATGTAGCTCCAAAAAGCAATTATGTACAATTTAATGTTGATGATACTTTAAAAGATGAGGCTTATCAATTAACAGTAAACAACGATAATATTACCATTACTGCCAAAGATAATGCAGGGTTTATTTATGGTTTAGAAACCATCAGGCAATTACTTCCTGCAGCTATTGAAAGTGAAATTATTGTTTCAAATATAGAATGGGTTATTCCTACACTTGTAATTAAAGATCAGCCACGTTTTCAATATAGAGGCTTGATGCTGGATGTATCACGTCATTTTTTCAATGTTGATTATGTTAAGAAGACCATTGATCGTTTAGCAATGCTTAAAATGAATGTGTTGCATTTGCATTTGGTAGACGATCAAGGCTGGCGTATTGAAATTAAGAAATATCCCAAATTAACAGAAGTAGGTGCTTACAGAAATGGAACGATTGTAGGGCATTTTCCAGGAACTGAAAATAACAACAAAATTGAAGAAGGATACTATACTCAAGAAGAAATTAAAGACATCGTTGTTTATGCTACAAAAAGGAATGTTACAATTATTCCAGAAATTGAATTACCAGGTCACAGTAGCGCAGCCATTGCTGCCTATCCTTATTTAAGTTGTTTTCCAGAGGAACCAACCACTGTTCCACACAATATGATGTCTAAAACTTCAAAAGAACTCCAAGAAAAAGGTCAGGTAAAAGTTGTTCAAGAATCATGGGGTGTATTCAAAGATATTTATTGTGCTGGAAAGGAAGATACATTCACATTTTTAGAAGATGTTTTAAGTGAAGTTTTACCATTGTTCCCATCAAAGTATATTCATATAGGTGGTGATGAAGCCATAAAACCTCATTGGGAAATTTGCCCTAATTGTCAAAAAAGAATAAAAGAGGAAGGTCTTAAAGATGAGCATGAATTGCAAAGCTATTTTATAAAAAGGATAGAGAATTTTGTTAATTCAAAAGGTAAAAAAATAATAGGTTGGGATGAAATATTAGAAGGCGGTTTAGCACCCCAAGCAACGGTAATGAGTTGGAGAGGCACAAAAGGAGGAATTGAAGCTGCAGAACAAGGGCATGATGTAATTATGACACCTGGAACACACTGTTATTTTGATCATTGTCAAGGCCCAGAAAATGAAGAACCTTTATCCATTGGAGGTTATTTACCAATAAGCAAAGTTTATCAATTTGACCCTGTTGTAGAGACTATGTCACCTGAAGAAGCCAAGCATGTATTAGGTGGTCAAGCCAATCTTTGGTCTGAATACATTCCAACAACAGAACAGTCTGAATATATGATTTTTCCAAGATTAGCTGCCATGGCAGAAGCTTTATGGAGTCCAAAAGGATCACGTGATTGGAATGATTTTTCATCTCGACTAGAAACCATATTCAAACGCTATGATTATTTGGGGACAAACTATGCAAAAAGTGCTTATTTGATAACTTCTAAAGTCACTGTTGATTTAGATAAGAAAGCAATTTATATATCTTTAAAAAACGAATTTCCAAACTCAGATATTCGTTATGTTTTAGGTGATAAACCAATTGATGAAACCGCTACAAAATACACAGATTCAATAAAACTTAATGAAACAACTATTGTAAAAGCTTCATTGTTTAAAAACAATAAACCAGTTGGTAAGGTTTTTACAGATACCATTAAATTTCATAATGCGGTAGCACACAAAGTTGAGTATTTAACTCCATACAATGATTCTTATAAAGGAGCAGGAGACTTTGGAATGGTAAATACAATTAGAGGAACCAAAAACACACATGATGGTCAGTGGCAAGCGTGGTTGGTTGATGACATGGGAGTTATTATAGATCTAGATGAAAAACAAACCATACAACAAGTAACAGTTGGTTCCATAGAAAGTCAGGGATACGGCATTTATTTCCCTACGGCTATAAAGGTGTATGTTTCCGAAGACGGATCTGCTTATAAAGAAGTTGGAAATGTAGATTGTCCACTTGAAATCAATCCAAACGCTGAGTTAAAAGATTTTAAAATTAATTTTAAACCTGTAAAGGCAAAATTTGTAAAAGTAATAGCAACAAATTTAAAAACAACTCCGATAGGTGACAACGCGTGGTTGTTTGTTGATGAAATTTTAGTCAATTAAAAGATGAAATGTTTAAAGATTATATTGGTTCTATGTTCAATAACAATGAATCAATTTGTTGTAGGACAAGAAAATGAATTACTTAAAGAAGAGCGATTGGCATGGTTTAAAGATGCAAAATTGGGCATATTTATTCATTGGGGAATTTATGCTGTAAACGGTATAGACGAATCATGGTCTTTTCATAATAATTACATTTCATATGATGATTATATGAAACAATTAGATGGGTTTACCGCTAAAAACTATAACCCTGAATATTGGGCAAAACTCATCAAGGAAAGTGGTGCAAAATATACTGTAATAACATCAAAGCATCATGATGGTGTTGCACTTTGGAACACAAAATATAGTGACTTAAATGTGATTGATAAAACACCTGCAAAAAGAGATGTAATAACACCATTTGTAAAAGCTGCTCGAAAAGAAAGTTTAAAAATTGGTTTATATTATTCGTTGCTCGATTGGTCTTATCCAGATTACCCTAATTTTTTAAGAGATAAAAAAAGATATACCGATGATGCTGAACGATGGGCTAAATTTACTAGATTCAATTTTGGGCAAATAGAAGAGTTAACAAGGTTTAACCCAGATTTATATTGGTTTGATGGTGATTGGGAGCAATCTGCAGAAAAATGGAAGGCTAAAGAAATCCGTGATTTACTATTAGAAAAAACACCAACAACCGTCATCAACTCAAGATTGCAAGGCTATGGCGATTATGCTACGCCTGAACAAGGAATTCCCATCACTAAACCAGATAGCGAGTACTGGGAGTTGTGCATGACCATGAATAATTCCTGGGGTTATCAACCTAACGATACAAATTACAAATCAGTCAATCAAATTATTCGTATTCTTGTCGACTGCATAAGTATGGGAGGTAATTTACTTTTAGATATTGGTCCAAAACCAGATGGTACGATTCCACAAGAACAAATAGATATTTTAAAAGGACTTGGCAGATGGACCAGTAAACACAAAAGTGCTATTTATGGTACTAGGGCTGGAATTCCTTTTGGACATTTTAATGGCTACACGGCTCTGTCTAAAGATAGAACGATTTTGTATTTGTATATCGATAATAAACCAAATGGGCCTTTATTAATAAAAGGTTTAAAGAATAAAGTAAATAGGGTTTGGGTAGTTGGCAATGGTACAAAATTAAAAACCAATGTCGTTGGAAAACAATATTGGAGTGATGTGCCTGGGTTATTATACATAGATTTACCAGATGAGTTGCAAGATCAAGATGTTACGGTTATTGCCATGCAATTGGAGGGTGAAGTTGATTTATACAGAGAAAAAGGACAAGTAATAGAAAGTAATTAAATGAAAAGATTAGACAACAAAATTAAATTATTAGTGTGTTTTATGGCATTAGTTAATATGTCATGCAATCAAGTAAAAGAAAGGCCCAAAGAGGTGGGCATGGTGCAAAACAATGATTTAGTTGATTTTGTTAACCCTTTAATGGGAACCGATTCCAATTATACACTTTCCAATGGAAATACATATCCTGTTATTGCAACGCCTTGGGGCATGAATTTTTGGACACCGATGACGTCTAAAATGGGAGATGGCTGGACCTACAAATACGATTCAAATAAAATTAGAGGTATTAAGCAAACACACCAACCCAGTCCTTGGATAAATGACTACGCTGCGTTTTCGTTAATGGCAGTTACGGGGGATTTGAAATTTCAAGAAGACGAACGTGAATCGTGGTTTTCCCATAAAGCTGAAATTGTAAAACCGTATCATTACTCAGTATATTTGGCTGATTATGACGTGACAGCTGAGGTTGTTCCAACAGAAAGAGCTTCGCAATTTAAGTTCACATTTCCAGAATCTGAAATATCATACATTCTTCTTGATGCGTTTTTTAAAGGTTCTATGGTGAAAATTATGCCAGAAGAACGTAAAATTATTGGCTATTGTAGAAACAATAGTGGTGGTGTTCCCGATAATTTTCACAACTATTTTGTTGCTGAATTTGATAAAGATTTTGAAATAACTGATACTTGGAATGATGGCTGGAAATTAATGGAGAATTCAACCTCAAGTGAAGGTGATCATGTAGGGGCAATTATTGGGTTCAAGACCAAAAAAGGAGAAGTTGTTCACGTCAAAGTGGCTTCATCATTTATTAGTCCAGAGCAAGCAGCATTAAATTTATCTAAAGAAATTGGCACAGATACTTTTGAACAAACTAAAACAAAGGCAAAACAAGTTTGGGAAAAAGAATTAAAAAGAATTCAAATTGAAGATGATAATATAGACCATATAAGAACATTTTATTCATGTTTATACAGAGTATTATTGTTTCCAAGAAAATTCTATGAATTCGACAAGAATAATAACATAGTGCATTACAGTCCGTATAATGGGAATGTACTTCCAGGCTATATGTTTACAGATAATGGCTTTTGGGACACTTTTAGGGCTGTGTATCCTTTTTTTAATATGATGTATCCAGATTTGAATAGTCATATTATGGAAGGTTTGGTAAACACTTATAAAGAGTCTGGCTGGCTTCCAGAATGGGCTAGTCCCGGGCATAGAGATTGTATGATTGGATCAAACTCAGCACCAATAATAGTGGATGCCTTTTTAAAAGGCAATGTTAAAGAGGAAGACGTAAATGTTCTGTTTGATGCTATTTTGAAAAATGCTACGGTTGAAACAGGACGACCAGTAAAATCTGTTGGTCGCGAAGGTTTAAACTATTACAACAGTTTAGGATATGTGCCTTACAATGTTGGCATTAATGAAAATGTAGCTCGAACCTTAGAATATGCATATGCCGATTTTACTATTGCAGAAATGGCTAAAAAATTAGGAAAAGAAGAACTTGCTGACACCTATTTCAAAAAGTCTTTGAACTACAAAAATGTATTTGATCCATCTGTAAACTTAATGCGGGGTAAAAACAAAGAAGATGATTTTCAACAACCATTCAATCCTTTAAAATGGGGTGATGCCTTTACAGAAGGAAACAGTTTACATTATACATGGTCTGTTTTTCATGACGTTCAAGGGTTAATTGACTTAATGGGAGGTAAAGAACAATTTGCTTCAAAACTAGATGAAGTATTTGAAATGCCTCCAACGTTTGATGATTCTTATTATGGGCAAACCATTCATGAAATCAGGGAAATGCAAGTGGTGAATATGGGGAATTATGCTCATGGAAACCAGCCTATCCAGCACATGATTTATTTATACAACTATGCTAATAAACCTTATAAAGCTCAAGAAAAAATAAGGGAAGTACTTACCAAATTATATAGTGCTACACCAGATGGTTATTGTGGTGATGAAGATAATGGGCAAACTTCAGCTTGGTATGTATTCAGTTCGTTGGGCTTTTATCCTGTAACACCAGGCGTAAACCAATATGTCATTGGAAGTCCTTTATTTAAAAAAGCAACACTTCATTTAGAAAATGGCAATACGTTTGAAATAGATTCAAAAAATAATTCAAAAAACAATTTCTATATACAGTCGGCAACATTAAATGGGAAACCTTATTCAAATGGTTTTTTAACGTTTGAAGACATTCAAAACGGTGGAACATTAGAATTCCAATTGGGAGATTCACTCAACAAAAATTGGGCTAGTAAACCAGAAGAGGTGCCTTATTCTTTAAGCAATTTAAAATAGGTTTTGAAAATGAATAATAGATTAGCTGTTTGTATTCTTTTTGTTTTTTTTGATGTGCTCATGGTATGCGCACAAAAACAGCCAGTAGATTTTGTAAACCCTTTTATAGGAACATCTAATTTTGGAGCTACTTATCCTGGGCCAATTGCACCAAGAGGTATGGCAAGTATTAGTCCGTTTAATGTCGCTGGTTCTCAAAATTTGCCATTAGAAAAAGATAGTAGATGGCTTTCAAATCCGTATGTACATGAAAACACCTTTTTAACAGGGTTTACTCAGGTAAATTTAAGTGGTGTAGGTTGCCCAGATTTAGGAGTTATATTACTAATGCCAACAACAGGAAATGTTGAAACCAATCATTTAAAGTATGGTTCTACCTATTCCTATGAATTAGCAAAAGCAGGTTATTACAGTTCTAAAATGGACAAATACAATATCAGGGCAGAATTTACCACTTCAAAAAGGGTAGGTGTCAGTAAGTTTATATTCCCTAAAGGGCAAGCAAATATTTTACTTAATCTTGGTCTAGGGTTAACTAATGAGCAAGGTGCTATGGTAAAAATAGTGTCTTCAACCGAGATTGAAGGGATGCGTACCGTCGGATCGTTTTGTTATAATAATCCTGAAGCAGCTTATCCAGTGTATTTTGTTGCTAAATTCTCAAAACCTGCCGATAATTTTGGTGTATGGAAAAAAACTGCTAAATACAATGGAATAGAAGCTCAGTGGATGCCATATAATGGACAAACCCGTATCATGGAACATGCAACAAAAATGGTGGTTGGTGATAGTATTGGTGCTTATTTCTCATATAAATTTGACAAAGAAGAGACGGTTGAAGTAAAAATTGGGATTTCGTATGTAAGTATTGAAAACGCTAGGGAAAATTTAGAAAAGGAAACTGGAAGCAAATCGTTTGATTCTGTTTATAAAGAAACTAATAATGAATGGAACGAATTACTTTCTAGAATTAAGGTTGAAGGCGGTACTGATGAAGAGAAGACCATTTTTTATACTGCTTTGTACCATACGTTGATTCATCCAAATACTTTAAACGATTATAACGGCGAATTTCCTGAAATAAAAACAGGCAAAACAGGTAAAACCAAAGGCACGCGTTATACGGTTTTTTCGCTTTGGGATACCTACAGAAACCTACATCAGCTAATGTCATTAGTATATCCAGAGCAACAATCCAATATGATAAAAAGTATGCTGGAAATGTATGATGAAAATGGCTGGTTGCCTAAATGGGAATTGAATTCAACAGAAACATTTACCATGGTTGGTGATCCTGCCAGTATTGTTATTGCTGATGCTTATTTAAAAGGCATTCAGGATTTTGACGTGCAAAAAGCCTATGAAGCCATGTTGAAAAGTGCCGATCAAATAGAGAATAATCCATTGCGTCCTGGACTTAAAGATTATATTGAAAAAGGGTATTTAACTACAAAGAATAATGGATCGGTTTCTACTACACAAGAGTATAATGTTTCAGATTATTCCATTTCACTTTTAGCAAAGGCATTAGGTAAAAATGAAGATTATATACGATTTAAAAATCGTTCAATGTCATACCAAAAATTATTCGACAAACATTTAAACCTATTACATCCAAAAACTGAAAATGGAAGTTTTTATGAACCATTTGACCCTTTATCGGGTGCAAATTTTCAAGAAAATATTGGTTTTATAGAAGGTAACGCATGGCAATACGCCTTTATGGTACCTCATGATATAAAAGGACTTATAAAATTAATGGGAGGTCAAAAAGAGTTTGAAAAGCAATTGCAAAAAGTGTTTGATACTAACCAATTTGATATGGCGAATGAACCAGATATTGCGTATCCCTATTTATTTAATTATGTGAAAGGTGAAGAGTGGCGAAGTCAGAAATTGGTAAAAGAGTTAGCGAAAAAATATTTTAAAAATACTCCAGATGGAATTCCTGGAAACGACGATACAGGGGTTATGTCAGCTTGGTTGGTATATTCCATGATGGGAATTTACCCAATTGCACCAGGTGAACCAAAATATGCGATTACAGCACCTATGTTTGATAAAATTACTATTCAATTAGATTCTAAATATTACAAAAACAAGGAATTGGTGATAGAAAGATTAGGAAACAATGATGGTAAAATTGACAAAATTCTTTTAAACGATAAAGTATATAAAGGGTTTTTTATCAATCATTCTGATTTAGTAAATGGAAGTCATTTAAAAATTTTTCTGAAATAGATAATTAATTTAAAAGTTTAAGAAATTCATTCAATGAAAGCGAAATATTTAATACTAAGCTTAATGCTATGTTTTTGTTTTAAAAGTATAGCACAAGACGAGTTAAACTACCATATTTTTAAAAACCAACCAATAAATTTTGGTGGCGATTCAGGAAATGACCAAGAAACCACTCGTTTGCAAAACGGACGAATTGTTTTTAAAAAGGTCACGGTTCCAAACTTTCCTTTTGGGACTGATGTTAAAATTAAACTTTCTCTGCGCTCAAACGGAGATAGATGGGATAAATCTGGGTCTTGTTTCGTTGTTTCAGACACTAGTAAAATATCCATTTTAGATGTTTCAACAGGAGAAAAAGCATTTCCAGTATCATCAACTTTAAATGACAAATTTGGAGGAGTAAAAGCAACTGATAGTTATAATCCTGTCGTGGAATTATTGCGTTTCATGACACCTTTCGGAGTTGGATTTTACAGTAATGAAGAAGGAAAACACCGCAAACCTGTCTATATTCCTAAATGGGAAAAAGAAGTTGTTTGGGAATTGGATATTTCACAATTATCAGTTTTAGTGAGTAATACTTTTTATATTGGGGTGTGGATAGATTCTTGGACTAAAGAGGGTTATAATATTGATTTAAGTCTTGTTTATTCCAATAGACCAAGAAGAACAGTTATGGTCAAATCATTGGTAAATACAGTAAGTTATGTTGATGGCCAATCATTACCTGACTTTTTTGCAGTAGCACCTTTAGAACAACATTTTAAATTGGATAAAGCTATAAAAAATGTGAAACTGTACTATACAACAACCGGGCATGGTGGACATGAAGGAGGTGATGAGTTCATTAAAATAAAGAACAGTATTTCAATTGATAATAAACTTGTTTTAGACACCATACCGTGGCGTGACGATTGTGCTTCTTTTAGGCGATTTAATCCAACATCTGGAGTTTGGCTAAAAAAAGATACAGCTTCCTATATAGATTTTGAAACACATTCTTATAAGACAAAAGAAATTGAAGAACGCATTGCATCATCAGACTTGTCCAGATCTAACTGGTGTCCAGGGTCTTTAGTCAAACCATTTGTCGTCGAGTTGGGTGATTTAAAAGAAGGTGAACACATATTAAAAATTAGTATTCCAGCAACGTTGGCTACAGAAGACAAGCTAAATCATTGGTTGGTTTCAGCGTACATAACTTATGAAGAGTAATTTTCATCCATCAAATTTAAATGAACAATAAGTTGAAAGTATAGAAAATGAATGAGTTATTATTTTTTTTAACAATATTTATGTTATTATATTTTGAAGTTAATGCCCAAAATATAACTTATCCTTATCAAAATTCAAAATTGCCAGTAGAGGAACGCTTTTTTGGAATAGTGATATGGAACACGTTGTAGAACCTGGTGATTTTGAAGTGATGGTTGGAGGTAATTCAACGGATTTACAAAAAATAAATTTTAAGGTTATCAATTAGTTTTATATAATATGCCATTAATAAATCTTGCAAAACAACCGAAATGTTTAAAAAGGCCCTCCATCTGGCCATTGAAAAACAAATAGATTTAAACAGATGAAAAGACGAAATTTTATTGCTCAAAGTTCATTGTTTACAGCAGGAACATTGGTGATGCCTCAAAATATAATAAGGGCTTCACAAAATAAATTTGTGAGTAAGCGACCAAAGTTAGCAGATAGAAAATTTGTAAGTGAGGCAGTAGAACAAACAATTAAGAAGGTGAAGACCTTTATTAAAGATGAAGAAATTGCTTGGCTTTTTGAAAATTGTTATCCAAATACATTGGATACAACCATTGATTTTGAAATGATTGATGGCAAACCAGATACTTTTGTGATAACAGGAGATATCGATGCTATGTGGCTACGAGATTCTACTGCTCAATTTTGGCCATATATGCCTTTAATTAATGAGGACGAAAAACTTAAAAAGCTTATACAAGGATTAATTAACAGACAGATAAAATGTGTGTTGTTAGATCCGTATGCCAATGCATTTTATAAAGATAAAACTAAAATATCAGAATGGAAAAGCGATCAAACCCTTATGTTGCCAGGAGTTCACGAACGTAAGTGGGAGATAGATTCTTTATGTTACGTAATTCGATTGGCTAATGAATATTATCAAATAACAAAAGACACTTCCATTTTTGATGATGATTTTGACAAAGCTATGCGATTGATTGTTAAAACCTTTAAAACAGAGCAACGCAAACATAATGAGTCTAAGTATGTGTTTAGTAGGGAAACTACTTCGGTAATAGATTCACCGCCATTTGGTGGAACGGGAAGACCTGTAAAACAAAACGGACTTATTTGTTCCATGTTTCGTCCTTCAGACGATTCAACATTATATCCCTATTTAATTCCTTCAAATATTTTTGCTGTATTGTCTTTAAGACAGTTAGAAACTATTTATAGAAGGGTATTTAATAACAATGAGTTTGCAACTGCATGCTCCCAAATGGCTGATGAGGTTGATGATGCCATCAGTGAATTTGCAGTTTCAGAACATTTAAACTTTGGTAAAATTTATGCTTACGAGATAGATGGTTATGGTAATAAATTATTTATGGATGATGCTAATGTGCCTTCGTTAATGTCTTTGGCATATTTGGGAGCTCATAAGCCAGCAGATGAAATTTATAAAAATACTCGCCGATTTTTATTAAGTGATAATAATCCCTATTTTTTAAAAGGGTCATTTACCGAAGGTCAAGGAAGTCCGCATACAGGTAAAAATAAAATTTGGCCTATGGGCATCATTTTAAGAGCCATGACAAGTACTGATGAAAATGAAATTGTTCGATGCTTAAAAATGTTAAAGACTACCCATGCAGGAACAGGTTTTATGCATGAAGGTTTTGATAAAGACAATCCAAAAGAATATTCTAGAGATTGGTTTGCATGGGCAAATACATTATTTGGTGAATTAATCATAAAATTGTTCAATGAAAATAAAGAGCTATTGTCATTAACATATTAATGTATATAAAGCAATAGTTCATTTATTTATAGTTAGTTTAATTAGTATGAATAGTAAATATTTATTTTCAGCATTCTTTTCAGCAATGTTTTTAATAGCTTGTATGAATAAAAAATCAGTAATAAAAGGAAAGACAGAGAACTATAAAATAGTTGCTTATGTTCATGGAAGGCAGGACAGTTGGGGAGAGAATAATGAAAAAGCAAACCAAGTCACGCATATCAACTATGCTTTTGCTAATATCAAGGATGGAAAAGTTATTGAAGGAAATGAAAATGATGCAGAAGCACTACAAAAATTAAATCAATTGAAGCTTACCAACAAAAATTTGAAAATTTTAATTTCTGTAGGAGGTTGGAGTTGGTCCAAAAATTTTTCTGATGCCGTTTTAAACAAAAACTCTAGGCAAAAGTTTGCCAATAGTGCCATAAATTTTGTGATTAAACACAAAATAGATGGCGTGGATTTAGATTGGGAATATCCAGGACAAATAGGAGATAACAATCGTTTTAGACCAGAGGATAAAGAAAATTTTACGGCAATTTTACAACTGCTGAGAAAAAAACTGGATTCATTGGCAAGTGGAAAGAAAACGTATTTGTTGACTGTTGCAACAGGTGCTAACCAAAGTTATTTGGATCATACCGATATGAGAAAAGCACAAAAATATCTTGATTATATCAATATAATGACATATGATTTTGTGACTGGAGGTTCTAACGGGACAGGGCATCATTCCAATCTTGAAGAGTCAAGGTTTGATTCAGAAACATTTAAAAAAAGCAGTCGAAATTCAGTGCAGGAACATATACTTGCTGGAATTCCTTCCCGTAAAATAGTATTGGGAGTACCGTTTTATGGAAGATATTGGAAAGGTGTCAACCCAAAAAATCATGGTTTATATCAATTGGCAAAAGGTCAAACAGGAGGTTATGGGTATAAAGCTATTGCAGATAGTATAAACAGTAAGGTATTTACACCTTATTGGGATGACAGTGCTAAAGCTCCCTACATATGGAGAGATAAAGATTCATTGTTCATAACCTATGGAAACACAAAATCAATGCAATACAAAGTTGATTTTGTGAAAAAAGAAAAATTAGGAGGGGTTATGTTTTGGCAGTTCAGTGGTGATAATGGCGACCTATTAAAAACATTGTCTGATCATTTGAAAAAAGATAATTGATTTTAATGTTTTCTAGAAACAGCAAACAATCAAAATAATGAGTCATACAAGGAGGTATCTCATTTTTTTAGCATTTCACCTTTTTTAATTACATTCTTATTTGTTAGAATTTCTCCTATAGCGATTCAGAAATGTTATTGGTCGAAATAAATTAACTATAACGTTTTAGATTTTTAGATTTAACATATTATTAACTCAATATTATTAACTCAATATTATTAACTCAAAGTATTAACTCAAAAACTTAATTATGATTCAAAAAGTACTAAAACTGCTGTTTGTATTTTGTTTGTTTGCATTTCAGAATGCGAAAGCTCAAACTACAGTAACAGGAACTGTTACAGATAGTAATAGTGGAATCCCCCTAGCAGGGGCTAATATCATTGTAAAAGGAACTTCCAATGGAGTGTCGTCAGATTTTGATGGCAACTTTAGTATAGAGGTTTCTGATCAATCTGCAATATTGGTGTTTTCTTATATTGGTTATACATCAAAAGAAGTTGCTGTTAACAATCAAACCAATATTATAGTAACGCTAGTTGAAGATGCAAGTCAATTAGATGAAATTGTCGTAACTGCATTGGGAATAAGTCGTGAAAAAAAATCTTTAGGATATGCCGTGTCCACAATAGAGGGCTCTTCGGTATCATTAGCTAAAGAAACTAACGTGATTAGTTCTTTGGCTGGTAAAGTAGCTGGAGTTGTAGTTTCAAAATCTACTTCTGGTGCTGGTGGAGGAACCCGCGTTGTAATTAGGGGTAATGGTTCTTTAACAGGAAACAACCAGCCGCTTTATGTTATTGATGGTGTTCCGGTAGATAATTCAGGGGTGTCTAATGCAGGATCTGGAGAGTATACAGTTAGAGATTTAGGAACTGGTATTTCGGATATAAATTCTGACGACATTGAATCCATGTCTATCTTAAAAGGCCCTAACGCTGCTGCCTTATATGGTTCTAGAGCAGCAAATGGTGTTGTTCTTATTACAACCAAAAAAGGAAAATTAAATAAAGGCTTAGGAGTGTCGTTTAACTCTAGTGCAGTTTTTGATTCTCCATTGGTTTTACCAGAGTATCAAAACGAATATGGACGCGGAACGGACGGAGGTTTTCCAAATATTGTTCCTACAGATCCATTGGTTACACAAGTTACAGCCGTTACCAATACGGGGTCATGGGGACCAAAATTTGATGGTTCTTCTCAGTTAGAGTTTAATGGGCAAATGAGACCATATGTAGCTCAGTCTAATAATGTTAAAGATTTCTTTGAAACAGGAGTCAGTTTTGTAAACACAGTTTCTATTAGTAATAGTAATGAAAATTCTTCAGTATTTTTTTCTTATACAAATTCTGATATACAATCCATTCTGCCAAATTCAGGATTAAAAAGAAACAACTTTAACTTAAGAGGGTTTACCAAGCTGTCAGATAAATTATCGTTTGATGCTAAGGTTACCTATTTCCTTCAAAGTGCTAAAAACAGACCGGAACAAGGAACAGAAGGTTTGGCGGCTTACCTATGGGGACTTCCTAGAAACGTAAGTTTATCCGACCTTAAGGCCTATCAAAATTTAGCAAACCCAATTGATCCAAATAACCCTTATAAAGTTATTTCACCTCGAACAGGTACAGGAAATCCTTATTGGATTTTATATAATGATTCCAATGAAGATCAAAGAACTAGAATTACTGGGTTTGCAAAAGCAACCTACGAATTTACTGATTGGTTATCTGCTTTTATTAGAGTAGGTAGAGATGCTGTTAGTCAAGATACTAAAAGTATTCATGCGGTTGGGCACCATTTTTATCCTGGTGGAGATATTCGTTTTGGACAAAATGACATCACAGAAACCAACTACGATTTCTTATTAATGTTCAATAAAGATTTGAGTGATAAGTTCAATTTGTCTTTAAATGCAGGTGGTAATATGTTGCATTCTACTAGGATTAATTCAGGATCGTTTGGAAAGAATTTTAAAATTCCTGGAAAATATTTCTTAGATAATGCCGATGGCAATACAGTTGTTGCAACTCAATCAGATTTAATTGAAAAGAAAGTTAATTCGGTTTATGGTCAAGGGTCATTATCGTATATGGATATGGTTTATTTAGATTTAACTGCAAGAAACGACTGGTCTTCAGCATTAGCAGCAGAAAACAGATCGTACTTCTACAGTTCTGCAAGTTTAAGTTTCTTGTTACATAAAATGTTTGATTTACAAGGTACAGATATTGATTTCCTTAAATTAAGAGCAAGTACTGCCAATGTTGGTAATGATACAGACCCACAACAAATTGTAAATTTATTTACTGTTGCGAGTGATGGTTACCTTGGTAATACCCAGGTAAATAGACCAAGTATTAAATTTAGTGAAAGTTTAAAGCCAGAGGATATTAGATCTACAGAAGTTGGATTGGAAGCGAGAGCTTTTAAAAACAGATTGTATGCAGATTTTTCTTATTATTCAATTACAACAAAAAACTTAATATTTGATGTTCCAGTAGATCCAGGAACAGGATACAGTTATTTTAGAGAAAATATTGGAAAATTGACCAATAAAGGATTTGAATTACTTGTAGGAGGAAAACCAATTCAAAACGAAAATTTTTCATGGGATATTTCTGCCAACATATCTAAAAATGACAATAAACTGGAAAGCTTAATTGAAGGACAGGATAATTTTACTTTTAGTACTAGCAATGGTGGTGTAGTAGATGTGAGAGCTCAAGTTGGTGGTGGTTATGGAGATATCTATACTACAACATGGTTACGTAATGATCAAGGTCAACTAATTGTAACAGATGAAGGAAGACCTCAAGCAACTTCAGAACGCGAGAAGTTTGGAAATTATCAGCCAGATTATACAGGAGGAATTACAAATACCTTTAATTATAAGAATTTCACCTTAAACTTTTTAGTTGATTTCAGAATAGGTGGAGATGTGTATTCAGGAACTGATGCTGCTTTAGATGCATCAGGAGTTTCTAAACGATCATTACAGTTTAGAGAAGGTGGTGTCGTTGTAGATGGTGTTCATTCAGATGGAACTCCTAATACCACAAGTATTAGTGCCCAAGATTACTGGGGAGCTGTTAGTGGAATAGGATCTGAATATGTATATGATCAATCAAATGCAAGATTAAGAGAATTAAGTTTGACATATAGTTTTCCTAAGAAACTACTTGAAAAAACATTTGTTCAAAACGTTTCTTTAAGTTTAACCGGAAGAAATTTATTTTTCCTATGGAAGAAGACAGATAACTTTGATCCAGAGTCATCTTACTCAACAAATAACTTTAGTCAAGGGGTATTGTTTTATGCTTTGCCAACAACAAAAAGTTACGGACTTAGTTTAAATGTTAACTTTTAAAAAAATTGTAACTATGAAATATTTTAAATTTTCGATATACACATTATTACTATTAATGATTATATCATGTACAAAAGACTTCGATGAAATAAACACAAATAATAGTGGGTTTACGGCAGATGAAGTAAGTGCAAAATACTTTTTAACGAGCACACAAGTTGGTCTTTACGCTCCTAGTCGTTATGAATATTGGAGAGCACATTTAATACATTCAGACAGATACGCAGGACATTTCACCTTTGGGCACAATCATTCATGGTGGAGTGATGGTCTAGGATACGATTACAGCGCCGGATATACCGATGCGTCTTATGATTGGTTAGCTGGATATTTTGGCAAGGTTAAAGGTTTTGCAGATTTAACCAAAGAAGGAGGAGAGTTTGAAAACCAGTACTATTATGCCATGTCATTAATAATTAAAGGGCTGTATTATCAAGTATATACAGAAACTTTTGGGATGGTTCCTTTTAGCGAAGCTGGGGTAGATGGTATATTAACACCAAAATATGATGCTCAAAAAGATATATATAAGGGTATCATTGCAGATTTAGATAATGCCATGTCAATTATAGGATCTACTGAAAGAACCGGTATAGGAGTTGAAGATGCTGGTCCAAATGATATTTATTGTGGAGGTGATTTGCAAAAGTGGAAAAGATTAGCAAATACCTTGAAATTAAGAATAGGTATGCGTGCATTAGGAGCGTCTGGTGATGACTTTGCAAGTAATGCAATTACTTCTGCAATGTCACAACCTCTTCTTGATGAAGCAACAGGTAGTGTAGTAATGAAGAAGGATTTCGTAATTAGTGAGTGGGCTTCGGCTTCATATGGAGATATCTGGCATGACTTTGGTGTTGGTGGTGGTGCGTCATGGACCATGGGAGCTATGCTTATAAACTTGCTTAGAGACAACAATGACCCAAGATTGTCAGCTTATGCACTACCAGCACCAGGAGGAACATTTGTTTTTACAGATGATGGAGATGCGAATTTTCAAGAACGATTAAATTTTGTTATTGCCGCTCTTGACAATGCCAATGCAACTTATACTACTACAGTATCTGGAGTTGATACAACTATCGAAGTTCCATCTGGTCAATATATTGGTCAGCCTTCACGAATAAATGGAGATACTTATGATTTTGTTAGGTATGACATGTTTAGTATTCCAAGTGAAATGGTTACCCATAAAAGAGGTACTCAAGTTGATGCGTATCCAGAAATTATTCTTTCTAGTGCAGAGTCTTATTTTTTACAAGCTGAAGCTGTGGTAAGAGGAATTGAATCTGGTGATGCACAGTCATTGTTTGCTACAGGGATCAAAGAGGCAATGAAATTATGGAAGGTTTCAACGGGTGATGCAGATTCTTATATTGCTAATGAGTCTATGGCTGATATTTCAACTGGTACCGTGGATGAAAAATTAGAAAAGATAGCATTACAAAGATGGTTAGCTGATTATACTGATGGTTTTGAAGCTTGGGCAGTGGTTAGAGATACAGGATACCCTTCAGAATTATATGCAGGGGTTTCCAATCCTACAATTTTTGCGTTAGGAAATTTAAATGGAGCATATCCACAAAGACTACGATATGGTAGTGGAGCTCAAGCCAACCCTAATTATTCAGCTGCAGTTTCTGCTCAAGGGGCAGATGTGCAAGCAACTAAATTATGGTTTGCTAAATAAAAAGTAAAAAATTTGAGTTAGATTAAAAAAAGGGGCTGATTATTTCTCAGCCTCTTTTTTTTATTTTTTCCTTTATTATCAAAATAGAACAACATAATAGATTGCGGTTCTGTCGCATCTAAATTAATAAAAAAAGGAATGTTGTATTTTTAAAACAAAAACAATGTTCAAAGGCACACTTTTCCCAAGTCAGTTATTATGCAAGCTATCTATTTCAAGTTCAGGTTTGGATTGAGCTATAGAGAGATTGAGGAGTTGATGGCCATACGAGGAGTGAAAGTAGACCATGCAACCATTCATAGGTGGGTCTATAAATTCAGCCCACAATTGGAGGCTTCATTCAGAAGGAGAAAGCATAAGGTGGAAAGCGCTG
This sequence comes from Gaetbulibacter sp. M235, assembly GCF_043876835.1. NCBI lineage: Bacteria > Pseudomonadati > Bacteroidota > Flavobacteriia > Flavobacteriales > Flavobacteriaceae > Gaetbulibacter > Gaetbulibacter sp. M235. Next base: position 11,413 of record NZ_JBAWJZ010000007.1, on the reverse strand, counting down.
GAGGATGGATGAGACATACATTAAAGTAAAAGGGGAGTGGAGGTATTTGTACAGAGCTGTAGATAAAGAGGGAAACACGATTGACTTTCTATTGACCAAGAGGAGGCAGCGTATGTCTGCACAATCCTTTTTGATCAAGGCCATAAGCAACAATGATCGTCCCAAACTGATAAACATTGACAAAAGTGGTTCTAACAAAGGGGCCATTAAGGTTTATAGAAGACGTTCTTTTGTTAAGATACGGATACGGCAGTGCAAGTATTTGAACAACATAGTTGAACAGGACCATAGGTTTATAAAGAGGCGTGTAGGACAGGGTTACAGGGACTTTGAGAGTGCCAGGCGAAGTATAGCGGGAACAGAGATGGTGCATATGATAAAGAAAGAACAGATGGACAGCAAGTGTTTATCTGTCTATAAGGCATTTTATAGCTTGGCGGCATGAAGTCTTGCTAAGCATGAATTTTCAGATCATAATTTCACAAACGCGACAGAACCGACAGAACCCTACATATTAAAAAAAAATCAATTTAAAAGATAAGCCTGTATAAGTTTAAAAAGTACAAACACGAACCTTTTTAAGAGAATACAAAACCTTAAAGTCTGTTAAAGAGCCTTTTTTTGTTAGAAATAAAGATTTTAATATATTAATGAAAAGAAAAATATCCTTTTTAATAGCAATTACTTTTATTGCTGTTTCGTATTCTCAAAATAATATTTCGTGTAAAGTTTTAAAAAATTGGAAAATACAGAGTAGCATAAAAATTGACGAAAATAATATTCATACCGCTTTGTATGATGACAGCTCTTGGATTGAAACCGAAGTGCCTTCAACAGTTTTTAATGCACTTGTGAAAAATAGAATTTATAAGGATATCTATTTAGGAAAGAACCTTGCTAAAATAAGTAAAGACATTTTTAAAGCATCTTGGTGGTACAGGACCACTTTTGATATAGAAAACTTAAACCAAACCCATTTGTTAGAACTTGAGGGTATAAACTATAGCGCTAATATTTGGTTAAATGGTAAACAAATAGCCAATAGAAAAGAAATTATAAATTCATTCAGACAATTTAAATTACCAATAGACAAGTATTTAAAGAAAAGTAAAAATGTATTGGCTATTGAGGTTTTTCCACCAAAACCAGGCGACTTTACTTTAGGATTTGTAGATTGGAATCCAGAACCACCTGATAATAATATGGGTATTTTTAGAAATGTAAACATAATTACAAATAATGGTGTAGGTATAGAAAACCCATATGTAGAGTCTTCTTTTAAAAACGAAAATTATAAAATGACGGATTTAATATTTTCAACAAATCTTCAAAACTATGGAAAAGATATTAATGGTGTTTTAAAAATAGAAATAGGTAACATTACAATAAATAAAAATGTCAGTTTAAAAAAGGGAGAAAATAAGAAAATAGTTTTATCCACAAAAAATTTTAAACAACTTCAAATTTCAAACCCAAAACTATGGTGGCCTCATACTATTGGAAAACCAGAATTATACAATGCAAAAGTGGAATTTCTAGCTAATAATAAGCTTGTAGATAAAAAGATTTTCGATTTTGGGATTAGAGAAGTTTCGGATTTTTTTACCGAAGATGGTCATCGAGGTTTTAAGATAAACGGAAAGAAAATTTCAATACGAGGTGGGGGTTGGGTAGATAATATAATGCTTGATGACACTGATGATTACATTCAATCGCAATTAGAATATGTAACAGATATGAACCTGAATACCATCAGGCTAGAAGGTTTTTGGGGTAAAAATCATACTATATACGAAAAATGTGATAAAATGGGTATTCTTGTTATGGTTGGTTGGAGTTGCCAATGGGAATGGGAAAGTTATTTAGGAAAACCAGTTGACGAAGTTTATGGAGGTATCCAATCTCCAGAAGATATAGAATTAATGTCTGCCGCTTGGAGAGATCAAGTTGTTTGGTTAAGGAACCATCCATCTATTTTTACTTGGATGGCAGGTAGTGATTGTAAACCTACACCAGCACTAGAAAAAGAATATTTTAAAATATTTAAAGAATATGATTCTACGAGAATTTATCTTTCTTCTGCAAAAGAATGGACTTCTTTAGCGGGTCCAAGTGGCGTTAAGATGCGAGGTCCTTATGCTTATGTACCGCCAGTGTATTGGTTCAAAGATACCATTTATGGAGGCGCTTTTGGTTTTAACACAGAAACAGGACCAGGAGCTCAAGTACCACCTTTAGAAAGTATTAAAAAAATGATTCCAGAAAAAGATTTATGGCCTATAAACGACGTTTGGGATTATCATTGTGGAAGAAACGCATTTAATACCCTTGAAAGGTTTACAGAAGCATTAAATAACAGATACGGTAAAGCAAACAACGTAGAAGATTATACTTTTAAAGCACAATTGTTAAATTACGAACTAATGCGCCCAATGTTTGAAGCTTTTTCAGCAAATCGATATGATGCTACTGGCGTTATTCAATGGATGTTGAATTCCGCATGGCCAGAAATGTATTGGCAACTTTACGATAGCTATTTAATGCCAAATGGCGCATATTATGCTACTAAAAAAGCAGGAATGCCTATACATGCGTTATACAATTACAATAATGAATCTATTTATTTGGTAAACGATAAACTTGAAGATGAAAATGAACTAAAACTTGAAATTAAAGTTTTAGATATAAATTCAAAAGTGATATTTGAGAAAAAGTTAAACACAAATGCTGAATCAAATTCCTCGAATACCCTTTTTAAACTGCAGGAAATAGCAGATTTAACAGATACCTATTTTTTAAGTCTGAAAGTGTTAAACACCAAAGATGAAGAAATTGATAATAATTTTTATTGGCTAAGCAAAAAAGAAGATGTTTTGGATTATGAAGCCAAAGTGCCAAAATGGAATTACCATACACCATCAAAACATTATTCAGATTTTACACAGCTTGAAAATCTTCAAAAAGTAAAATTAAGTTATGAAGTGATTAAAACTGAAAGCGAAGAATTTACAAATTTTGAAGTTACCTTAGATAATCCATCAGATAAAATAGCTTTTTTTATTGAGCTTAAAATAGTAGATACAGAAACTGGTCTATCTATATTACCTGTTGTATGGTCAGATAATTATATATCCATATTACCAGGTGAAACAAGAGCTTACAAAGCTAAAATTAAGAAAAAACATCTTAGTAATAAGGAAACAAAATTTGTTTATAATGGTTGGAATGCCAATATTTAAAATAATTTTTTGTTGTAAATGATTGATAAACAAGATGTTTTAAAATGAAAAAGAATTATATTTTAGTAGTATTGATATTATTAGCATTTTTTGTTATTTCATTTTTAACAAACATACTTGGTGCACTAAACCCAAGTGTTTCGTCAAGTTATAGTTTAAGCGAAACTATGGCTGGGTTTTTGCCTTCTCTTTTTTTATTACCTACGGTGTTATGTCTATACCTGCTGGTTTCATGACTGAAAAATACGGTGAGAAAGTAATGATGATTATTGGTTTTGCATTAGCTTTATTTGGGTCAGTTCTTTTTGTTTGTATTCCTTCATTTAATTTATTCTTATTTTCATTATTTACCATTGGTACTGGTATGGCTATCTTACAAGTTGTAATAAATCCACTTTTAAGAGAATCTGGCGGAAAAGAAAATTATGCATTTACTTCTGTTATGGGACAACTAATCTTTGGTGTTGCTTCATTTGTAAGTCCACTAGTATATTCTTGGTTAGTAACTAATATTGGTAATGCCGAAAATACAAATCCAATTATTGATTTATTATCAGGTGTAACTTCAATTGGAATGTCGTGGACATCTATCTATTGGATATTTGCTTTTTTAAGTTTAGTATTAATTTTATTAATTTTTCTGATAAAGTTTCCTAAAGTATCATTAGACGAAAACGAAAAAGTAGGTACTAAAGAAAGCTATTTACAACTTTTTAAAAACAGAACAGTTCAATTGTTTTTCTTTGGCCTTTTTGCTTACGTAGGGGTAGAACAAGGTATTTCTTATTGGATGTCTAAATTTTTACAAATTTATCATAAGTTCGATTATGAAACAACTGGAGCTAGCGTAGTAGCTAATTTTTGGGGATTAATGACTATTGGTGGTATAGTTGGATTAATACTTTTGAAATTTTTAGATAGTAAGTTAGTATTAAAACTTTTCACATTATTGTCAATATTAAGTCTTTCATTTGCATTATTTGGTTCTGTTGAAGTATCTCTTTACGGATTTCAATCATGCGGATTTTTATTATCTGTAATGTACCCTATTATATTTTCACTTGGTTTAAATTCTATCGATAAACTACATGGTGCTTTTGCAGGAATTTTAGTAAGTGGAATTATAGGAGGTGCTGTTATACAGTTATTAATTGGTTTTATTAGCGATTTTACTTCTTTAAAAGTTGGTATGCTGCTCAATTTTGTGTTGCTTTTATATATATATTATATTGGTTTTAGTGCAAGACCACTTATCAATAATAAAACAATAAACTTAAAAGATAAGTTTAAATAAGATTTATGTTTTACATAATTTAAATTTCATTTAAATTGCTTTTCTCGTCTCTATATTTAGATGGTGTAGTACCAAACCTCTTTTTAAAACTAGTGCTAAAATATTTGGCGTTTTGAAAACCAACTAGTAATGATATATCAACTATTGGTTTGTTGGTATATATAAGCATTTGAGAAGCTTTATTAAGCCTTATGGTTAATATTAAATTATTAATACTCATATTGGTTATTTTAGACATTTTGCTGTAAATAAGAGACTTACTCATACCTAATTCTTTTGAGAATGTAGTAATGTTAAAGTCTATGTCGTCAATATGTTTTTCAATGATAGCTAAGGTTTGTTCGTAGAATTTTTCGTCTGAAGTGTTGATAGTTTCAGAATCTATAGTGATGTCTAAATTATCAACCATTTTGTCTTTTAGTCTAATTCTTCTTTGTAAAAGATTATTTATTCTAGATTTTAAAACATCTAAAGAGAAAGGTTTTTCAAGATAAGCATCGGCTCCAGTTTCATAACCTTCAACTTTTTCTTCATTACGAGTTTTTGCTGTTAATAGAATGATAGGTACGTCACATGTTTTTACGTTCTCTTTTAGTTTTTTACAAAATTCGAAACCATTCATTATTGGCATTGCAATATCTGAAACTACTAAATGTATTTTTTGATTTTTTATAATATCTAAAGCTTCTAAACCATTTTCTGCAGTTATTACTATGTATGTTTTAGAAAGGTTTGTGTATAAATAATCTCTTAAAGTAGTTTCGTCTTCTACTACAAGTATTGTTTTATTTTTTAGCTTGACATCCAGTATTTCGTTATGTTCCGATAATTTATTTTCTGAAAGAACATATTCCGTTTTATTGTTCAGTTCAACTAAATCACTTTTTTCAAAATGACTATTTCCTAATTGAAAAATAACTTCAAAAGTACTTCCTTTTCCAAAAACGCTATCTACTTTAATGCTTCCTTTGTGGGCTTTAACAAACTCTTGGGTTAAGGCTAAACCGATGCCATATCCTCCAATATGGTTTTTAGATTGATAAAAACGTTCAAAAATATAAGGAATATCTTCTTTTAAAATACCTTGCCCAAAATCTTGGACAATAATGCTTACATGCTCATCTTTTAAATTTATTTTTAAAAGAATTTTGTCGTTTTTATTACTGTACTTAAATGCATTAGATAAAAGGTTATAAAAAATGGTTTCTACCATGTATTTGTCAAACCATAAAAGCAAGGAGTCTCGATTGCTAATGAATTCAAGTTCAATATGTTTACTCATTGAAAAATCACTAAAACTTCCTATCAATTCTTTAAGAAAGCTAATAATATCTTCCTGTACAATTTGTATATCAGGCTCTTTAAATTGAGTTTTTCTAAAATCAACACCTCTATTAATCAATCTATTAATTCTTAAAGCATTTTTTTGAATTAGAGATAAATTGTTTTTAATATTTAAGTTAGTTGTTTCTTTTATTATGGATTCAACAGGGCTAATTATTAAGCTTAAAGGTGTACGGATTTCGTGAGACAAATTGGTAAAAAACTCCAATTGTTTCTCGTCTAATTCATTTTGTTCTTTTAATGTCTTTTTTTCAAATTCAAAATCTCTTTTTAGACGTTCTTTATTTAAAATAGTTTTATTGATTATAAAGATTATAAAAATTATAAAGCTAATAACCAATATTTTAAACCAAATTGTTTGCCACCAAGCAGGTAAGACTTTAAGTGTTATTGATGAATACGATTCGTCCCACAAACCAGACAAACTAGAAGCTTTTACTTTTAAAGTATAAGTGCCTGGAGATAAATTCATGTATGTTAAAGACCGTTCTTTAGTAATACTCCACTCATTGTTATATCCTTCAAGTTTATATGAGAATTTTATGTTTTTTGCATATTTAAAATTAAATGATGTAAAATTTATTTTGATGACTTTATCTTTATGATTTAAGGTAATTAGTTTTGTTTGCTCCAACGGAGCATTTAAAACTTTGTTTCCATTTAATGCTAGGTTTTTATTGTTTATAAATAATTTAGTAAATATTACTTTGTTTGTTTTCGTTTTCGTTTTTATACTATCTGGATGAAATACTAATAGTCCTTTTACGCCTCCAAAAACTAAACGACCATCATTTAGTTTAAGAGATTTTAACGATTTAAATGAATTATCAATGAACCCATCTTTATAAGTGTAATTTGTGAATTTTTTAGTTTCGGTATTGAAATTTGAAATTCCTTGACTTGTACCCAACCATAAACTATTGAAGTTGTAAGCTAATATAGAATTTATATTTTCATTGTTTAAGCCAGATTCGGAACCATAAATAATCGTTTTTTTTTTGTTTATATCTATTAAAGCGAGTCCGCTGTTAGTTGCCAACCAATAGTTATTTTCATTGTATTTATATATGCTATTGACTTTTTTTGGGAGATTTGAAGTTACTTCAAATTTGTCATTCGAGTATTTGAATAAACCAGTCGAATGTCCTATATAAAAAGCATTGTTGGAATATTTTTCAAATGACAATGCACGTAAATTATTTGAAGTAAAATTTATGTCTGGATTTATAAATAGACTGTTATTTTTTCTATTAAATCGAACAATTTTATTGCCTCCTATATAAAAAAAATTATCATCCTTTTCAATAAAAGTTATCTTAGTATCTAAATTTAATAGATTATTAATATACTTCTGTTGTGTTAATCTATGTTCTTTAACGTTGTAGGTGCTTAGACCATTTTTGTAGGTTCCTAATATTAAAATATCAGATTCTATTTGATTAATGCTTGATATTGTTTTTATGGATTCATCATATAATACTTGTTCTAAAATATTATTTTCAAACTTATACAATCCTTTGCCATCACAACCAACCCAAATTCGATTTTTTGAGTCTAAAAACAATGAAATTACAGGGACATCAAACTTTTGATTATTTTCGGTCTTTATTACTTTGTATGTACTAAAAGGATTCTCATTATCAAACTGGCTAACACCATTTTTAACTGTTCCCAACCATAGTGATGAATTATTATCTATATATGTTGTGTAGATAAAGTTAGATGCTAAAGAGTAATTATTGTTTAAATCATTAACAATATATCTAAACTTCTTTGTAATACTGTTAAAAATATTAATTCCACCGCCATCTGTAAATAGCCAATACTCATTATTGGGCATTATTTTTAGGTCTAAAACAAAATTGCTTGTTAAGTTTTTACTTGTTTTTATATCTCCTTCAACGTATTTATTTGTTATAACTCCATTTTTGACTACAAATACCCCAGATAAGCTCATAATCCAAAATTCTGATTTACTAATAGGGTAAATTTTAATAATATGTATAGAATTGGGAATTATATCATTACATAGAAAGTTTAATTTTTTTGTTTTCGAGTTTAATAAATAAAAACCATCACCTTCATAATAGAGAACCAAATTATTTTTATTGTACTTAAAAACATTTACATTTTTTTTAAATGAAGGTCTGTTTTTTCTTAACCTCAATAAATCTAAGCTATTTATAAATTGTAAATCAGCGTTTAATATATTAACCACATTGTTTCTTGTAAGTACCCATATTTCGTTTTCAAAGGTTTCAATAATTCCTTTGAATATGTGGTTGTCAATAAAATTTAAATGTTCAAATTTTTCTGTTTTATAATTGAAAACATCTACACTATTTGTAGTACAAACAATTAGTTTTCCAATAGATGTATGCAAAATATCTACAATATGATTATTAGATAAAGAACTTGCATCTTGTCTATTATTGCGATAAAGGTCCATGTTAATACCGTCATATCGATTTAATCCATTGTCTGTCCCAAACCACATATAACCATAAGAATCTTGATCTATTACTCTTACAAAGTTACTTGCTAATCCATCTTCTCTAGTCAAATTAATAAAATGAGCGTTTTGGCTAAATACAAAAAAAGACGATAAAAAAAAGATGCTTAATATGTGAGGAAGCAAATGTTTCATGGATTTTTGATAAATTGAGAATTATTTTAATTAAAAACACTCTTTAACAAATATAGATATTAATAAATGAATGATTGAATTCAAATAAGTTGATTAAGTATTTTTAAATCTAATTTTCATTCATTGAAGAACTCAAAAATTCTTTTAAATATATGTTTGATATATATTTAAAAGAATTTTAGAAATGCTATTAATTTCGATGCTTGTTAGAATAAAGACAATATTCTTGGTATAATATAAGAATACAATTTTTTTAAAAAACAACTAGCAACCTTAGTCTTTTAAAAACTTAGAAGTTAATACACCACCATCAGTAGTTATTTGAACTAAATAAATGCCTTTAGATAAATTTTGAACATTAATATTATTTGAGTTTACCTTGCTAGCAACTTTTTTACCTAACAGATTGTATAATTCTAATTTTCTCACATCATTTTTCACCGTTTTAATGTTCAATACATCCTTAGCAGGGTTTGGGTATATTTTACTTTTATGTTGTTCTACATCATTAACGGCCAAAGTTGCGTTACTACTAAAAATTATATAATCATAAATTATAGTACCTGCTGTGCTTAAATTTCCATTTGCTGTACTTTTTGGGAAAAATTTAAAAGGAGTAATAGTTCCTATCCATTTCGGACTTGTTAATTCTACTGTATAATCTTTATAATCTGCATCATTAACAGATATTGGTATGTTTACAACAATTGAACTTGTTGGACCTACAGCAAGAGCCAACACATCATTGTCTGCCGACAAATTTTTAATTCTTATATGCAAAAACTTATATGTATTCGCATCAACATTTTTAAGAAGTTGAGCCATTCTGGCATAAGATGAAGTTGTACTTGTAAAAGTTACATGTCCTGTTGGACTAGCAGTTACAGTACCACCTTCTCCAACAAAAGATTCCTCGCTATTATCGAAAGTATAAATATGTTGTTCTTGAGCAAAGCTAAATAGCGAAATAGTAAATAATAGGATGCAAGTAATTTTTTTCATAATAATGTTTATAAAGGATTAATAATTGTCCAATATTAAACAATTGTCTTACTTTTTGGGTTTTGTATTTTCCAAAAAAGGTTCGTTTTTCTATTAATTTATTACACTAAAAAGTACTGACTTAAACCAATTAAGATATTTTACAATTATTTTAAAGAAATAAAACAGTCAATTGCTTTTAACTTTAGAATAGTTATTAATTTAATAAATGAACATATAATTGATTAAAAAGAACAAAGGCAAACCTTTTAAAGAAAATCGAAGACCTATAAATTTATTAAACAGCTTTTTTTTGCAAAAATAATATTCAAGTAAACTTAGTAAATGAGGATGTTGTTAGAAACCATAAATTTTAACTGTAAAATTCAATTTTAAGTCATAATTAGTAGAATGACTTCTATAAGACCTTTAAATAATATAAATAAATGGTACAATCAAATAAAAACACAATTCCAATAATAATAATAGCAGGCCTCTTTTTTATTTTTGGGTTTGTCACTTGGATAAACGGAGCCTTGATTCCCTTTATGAAAACCATAAATGAATTGACCGATGCCCAATCTTATTTTGTGGCCTCCGCATCCTATATTTCGTTTGTAGTCATGGCCTTGCCCGCTTCTTACATCTTAAATAAAATAGGTTACAGAAAAGGGATGTCCTTAGGACTAATCGTCATGGGGCTGGGAGCACTGGTTTTTATACCAGCTGCCGAGGCAAGAACTTACTGGGTATTTTTAACAGGTATTTTTATTCAAGGAATTGGGATGACACTATTGCAAACAGCAGCCAATCCTTATATCACCATATTAGGACCCATAGAAAGCGGTGCAAAGCGAATAGCCATTATGGGAATAGCAAACAAAACAGCAGGGGCACTTGGCTCCTTAATTTTTGGAACTTTGCTGTTATCAGGAATTGATGAAGTTAAAGAAAAACTGGGCAACGTCTCCGTCGAAGAAAAAGGCATCCTTTTGGACAAAATGGCAGATAGTGTATTTCTGCCATATTTGATTATGGCCTTGGTACTGTTCATACTTGGAATGCTGATTAGAAAAGCACCATTACCACATGTGGAAGCTGCAGAAGTAAAAGAATCAACAGATGCTAAAACGGCTAAAACAAGTATCTTTCAATTTCCTCATCTATGGTTGGGCGTATTGACCTTATTTGTTTATGTAGGAGCAGAAGTAATAGCTGGGGATACGATAATTGCATACGGGATTTCTTTAGGTTTTTCAGCAGCAGATGCAAAATTCTTTACTACGCTTACTCTTTTGTCAATGGTATGCACATATGCTTTAGGTGTTGTTTTGATCCCAAAATATTTGAAACAAGGAGCTGCATTGAAAATTAGTGCAACTCTAGGAATTATTTTTAGCATTTGTATTTTGTCAACCACTGGATTTACTTCTGTTTTATTAGTAGCTTCTCTTGGGATAGCAAACGCTTTAGTTTGGCCTGCGGTTTGGCCACTAACTTTAGAAGGATTAGGAAAGTTTACAAAAACTGCCTCAGCCTTGTTAATTATGGCCATTTCAGGCGGTGCCATTATCCCACCACTGTATGGAAGAATGGTAGATGCGGGCAAACATGAGCTAATAGCAAATGGTTTTGATAAGGCAGAAGCTCTGTCAAATTCTGCAACGCACAGTTACTGGATCTTGATTCCTTGTTATACCATTATTCTTTTTTTTTCTATTTGGGGGCATAAGATTAAAAGTTGGACAATTAAGACTAATTACTCAAAAAAGGACTTATAAAAAAAGTAGAAAACATGTTAAAGAGCAGTATAGACAAAGCGACAGGATTTGAGAAGAGGTTTGAGAACATAGGAACCGTGGTTTATGAGAACTCTGGGGCGGCATCAAAGGATGTTGCCAATGAAAT